>CAYXWB010000014.1:0-8762 GCA_964468515.1 uncultured Bradymonadales bacterium
GAGATCGTGCGCAACACCGCGCCCGATCGCCGCTGATCTCATGCGGCCCGACGCATCCGCGTCGGGCCGCCTCCTAGCTCGCGCTCGCACCTCAGGGAGAAGACCTCGATGGCGAACTTACATCAGCTGCTCAAGATCATGGTGGATCAGGGCTCAAGCGATCTGCACATCACCGTGGGCAGCCCCCCCCAGCTTCGCATCGACGGCTCGCTCGTCCCGTTGAAGACCGCGCCGCTGACCGCCGCTGACACCCGCCAGCTCTGCTACAGCGTGCTCACTGACACCCAGAAGCAGAAGTTTGAGGCCAACAACGAGCTGGACTTATCCTTTGGTGTCAAGGGGTTGAGCCGCTTTCGCGGCAACGTCTTCTTGCAGCGCGGCGCGGTCGCGGGCGTCTTCCGTATGATCCCCTTTGAGATCCTGAGCTTTGACAAGCTCGGCCTGCCGCCGGTGGTCTCCGCGCTGGCGGAGCGGCCGCGCGGCCTGATCCTCGTCACCGGCGCCACGGGCTCGGGCAAGTCCACCACGCTGGCCGCGATCCTCGACAAGATCAACCGCGAGAAGCGCCACCACATCATCACGATCGAGGATCCGATCGAGTATCTGCACCCGCACAAGAGCAGCCTGGTGAACCAGCGCGAGGTGGGCGCAGACACAGCCGGCTTTAAGAGCGCGCTGCGCTACGTGCTGCGCCAAGATCCGGACGTGGTGCTCATCGGCGAGCTGCGAGACTTGGAGACCATTGAGGCCGCGCTGACCATCAGCGAGACGGGCCACCTGGCGCTGGCGACGCTGCACACCAACGGCGCCATCCAGAGCATCAACCGCATCATCGACGTCTTCCCCGCCCACCAGCAGTCGCAGGTGCGCGCGCAGCTATCGTTCGTGGTGGAGGGCATCATCAGCCAGCAGCTCATCCCCCACGCCTCAGGCCAAGGGCGCGTGCTGGCGCTGGAGGTCATGGTGCCCAACCCCGCCATCCGCAACCTCATCCGCGAGGATAAGATCCACCAGCTCTACAGCCAGATGCAGGTGGGGCAGGCGCAGAGCGGCATGCAGACGATGAACCAGTCCTTGTTCACCTTGCTGCGCCGCCAAGACATCACGATCGAAGACGCGCTCGCGCGCAGCAATGACCCCGACGAGCTGCGCACCATGATCTCGCAAGGCGGCGCCAACACGCGCGGCGGCGATGCGGGCGGTCGCCCCCCGGGCCGCACCCGTTACACTTGATTATTTGACGCGCGCTTCGTCATGGGTCAAGCTCGCTACGCGAGCTCTCGCCCCCCTCACATCCGCACGTCGTCAGCAGCAGCTCAGGAGCGCATCACATGCCTGTCTTCGTCTGGGAAGGAAAGACCAACAGCGGCGAGACGCGAAAAGGCGAGATGAACGCCACGAGCGCCGATGAGGTGACGCAGCGGCTGCGTCAGCAGAACATCGCGCCCAATAAGGTCAAGGCCAAGGGCAAGCCCTTCGTGCTGCCGTTCAAGCTGCCCGGCGGCGGCGTGCCAGGCAAGAGCTTGGTCATCTTCACGCGACAGTTCGCGACCATGATCGACGCCGGCTTGCCGCTGGTGCAGTGCTTGGAGCTGTTGGGCAACGCCGAGCCGCACAAGACCTTCCAGCGCACCATCGCGGAGGTCCGCAAGGAGATCGAGTCGGGCTCCACGCTGGCTGACGCCATGGGCAAGCACCCGGCGGTGTTTGACAACCTCTATGTCAGCTTGGTGGCCGCTGGCGAGGTCGCCGGTATCCTCGACACCGTGATGAACCGCTTGGCGATGCAGCTTGAGAAGGCCATGGCGCTCAAGCGCAAGGTGCGCGGCGCGTTCACCTACCCCACCATCGTGCTGTGTATCTCAGTCGTCGTCGTGCTCATCCTGCTCTACAAGGTCATCCCCACCTTCGCGGATATGTTCAGCAGCATGGGCGGCGGTGAGCTGCCTGGTCCCACGCTGTTCGTCATGGGGATCTCTGAGTTTATCCAGGCGCACTTCTTCAAGATCATCGGCGCGATCATCGGCGTCGTCATGCTCATCAACTTCTTGATGAGCACCGAGGCCACGCGGCGCATCATCGACAGCGGCATCTTGAAGACGCCGCTGTTCGGCGCCATCATCCGCAAGGCCGCCGTGGCGCGCTTCACCCGCACGCTCGGCACGATGGTCTCCTCCGGTGTGCCCATCATCGACAGCCTCGACATCGTGTCGCGCATCTCCGGCAACTACACCATCCAAGGCGCGATCTTGTTCGTGCGCGAGAAGATCAGCGAGGGCCAGAACATGGTCGAGCCGCTGTCGCAGACGGGCATCTTCCCCAACATGGTGGTGCAGATGATCGGCGTGGGTGAGTCCACCGGCGCGCTCGACACGATGCTCAACAAGATCGCAGACTTCTATGAGGACGAGGTCGACGTCGCGGTGGAGAACCTCACCGCGCTCATGGAGCCGATCCTCATGGTCGGCTTGGGCGGCGTCATCGGCGGCATGCTGATCGCCATGTACCTGCCTATCTTCACCCTCGCAGGCAACATCAAGGCGAACTGAGCGTGGACCACGCGCCCGCGCCCACAGCAGCCCCCACCCCCAGAGCGCGTCGTGCCGCGCTCGCCCCAGGGCGCCTGCTCGCCGTCATGCTGCTGCGCTTGGGGCTGGTGACCCTCTTCTTGAGCGGCACCCTGCTCATCAACACCGCCGCGCTGAGCGAGCTGAATGAGCCGCGCGGGCGCGCGGCGCTCGGGCTCATCGTGAGCACCTACGCGCTCACCATCGGCTACGCCGTCTGGCTGCGACGACGCGGCATCTCTCACCGCTTCGTCTACCTCCAGCTCGCCCTCGACGTCGTCATCAGCGCCACCCTCATCGCCGCCACAGGTGAGCTGCGCTCCAGCATCTTCTTGTTCACGCTGTTCTTGCCCATCATCGCCGCCGCGGTGGTGCTCGGGCGCGCCGCCTCGCTCACGCTCGCCAGCGCCGTCGCCGTCGCGATGCTCGGCTTGGGGCTGATCACGATCGGGATCTTGCCCAACCCCATCGTCCCCAACATGCAGCCCACCAAGCTCACCGCCGCGTTCGCGCAGACGGTGCTGTTTGAGGCGACGGTCAACATCGTCACCGCCTATGTGCTGGCCTGGGTGTCTGGTCAGCTCAGCCGCCAGCTCGGCCAAGCCCACCAGGAGCTTGAGCGCCAGCAGGTCGATCTGCGCGAGCTCAAGGCGCTGCATGAGAACATCCTGGCGAGCCTCAACAGCGGGCTGATGACCACCGATCTGAGCGGACACATCGTCTACTTTAATGAGGCGGCGAGCCAGATCACGGGGTGCACCAGCGCTCAAATCTTGGGTCAGCACGCGCAGACCATCCTGACTGATCTCGCCCACGCGCTCACCCCTCAAGCGCGAGCCATCGATCAAGAGGCACGCTTTGAGGGGCTTTATGAGCATCCTAGCGGCGAGAGCATCCCGCTGGGGTTCTCACGCGCGGCGCTGCGCGACTCCAGCGGGGTGCACATCGGCTGGATCGTGATCTTCCAAGACCTGACCCAGATCAAGGCCCTTGAACAGCAAGCCAAGCGCAGCGAGCGGCTGGCCGCCATCGGGCAGCTCTCCGCCGCCATCGCCCACGAGATCCGCAACCCGCTGGCCTCAATCAGCGGCTCGGTGGAGATGCTGCAGCTGTTGGGCGCCCCTGGCGAGGATGAGGCGATGCTGATGGGCATCGTCATGCGCGAGGTCGAGCGCCTCAACGCCCTCATCTCACAGTTCCTCGACTACAGCCGCCCTCGCCCCTTACAGCTTCAGGCGGTGAGCTTAGGCCCGCTCATTGACGAGGTGCTGACCTTGTTCGCCCACAGGCCCGAGGCGCCGCCTGTGCGACGCGAGCTTGATCCAGACGCGCGCGACGTGCTCGCCAGCGTCGATGTTGAGGCGATCCGGCAGGTCTTGTGGAATTTGCTCAACAACGCAGCCGAAGCTATGCGAGACTATGGGCAGCAAAACCCGGATGACGCACGACAACCTGAGCTGCTGATCAGCCTACAAGGCCAAGCACAGACGCTGCGCTTGAGCGTGGAGGACAGCGGACCAGGGGTGCCCGAGGCGGTCCAACCTCACATCTTTGAGCCCTTCTTCACCACCAAGCGACAGGGCACGGGCCTCGGCCTCGCCACGATCTACCGCTTGATCGAGGATCATCAGGGCCAGATCGCGCTGACGGTGGCCGAACAGCTCGGCGGCGCGAGGTTTGAGGTGACGCTGCCACGCGCACCGAGCACGACACAGGAGCACGACGCATGACAGATCAGGCACGCCCCACACGCCAGCGCCCCCCCGTGCTGGTCGTCGACGACGAGCCCAGCATGCGCCAGTTCTTGAGCGTGATGCTCAAGAAAGAGGGCTGCGCCATTGAGACCGCCGACAGCGCCGAGGCCGCCCTCGACCTGCTCAATGAGGGCGCGCGCTTTAGCATGATCCTCACCGACCTGAAGATGCCAGGCCCCTTGGGTGGCATTGACGTGCTCAAGCACGCGCGCGCGCTCGATCCTGCCTGCCAGGTCGTCGTGATGACCGCGTTCGCCAGCGCCGAGACCGCGCTGATGGCCATCCGCGAGGGCGCCTATGATTACATGATCAAGCCCTTCAAGCTGGAGCAGGCCCACGCCATCTTGCACCGCGCGCTAGAGAAGCACGACCTGCTGTGCGAGAACCTCTCGCTGCAACAGGCCCTGGAGGCGCGCCGAGGTTTAGGCAAGATCATCGGCCGCTCCGAGCCCATGCGCAAGGTCTTCGACCTCATCCAGAAGGTCGCCCCCACCCGCACCACCATCCTCATCACTGGCGAGTCTGGCACGGGCAAGGAGCTCGTCGCGCAGGCCATCCACGAGCACAGCGCCGTGCGCAAGGGCCCCTTCTTGCCCATCAACTGCGGCGCCATCCCCGAGCACCTGATCGAGAGCGAGCTGTTCGGCCACAAGAAAGGCTCCTTCACCGGCGCCATCGGCGACAAGAAGGGCCTGTTTGAGAGCGCGCAGGGGGGCACCGTGTTCCTCGATGAGATCGGCGAGCTGCCGCTCAACGTGCAGGTCCAATTCTTGCGCGTGCTGCAAGAAAAGAAGATCAAGCCTGTGGGCAGCGCCGTCGAGCTGCCCATCGACTGCCGCGTCATCGCCGCCACCAACCGCGACTTGGGCGAGGAGGTCAAGGGAGGGCGCTTTCGCGAGGATCTGTTCTATCGCCTCAACATCATCCCCATCGAGCTGCCACCGCTGCGCGTGCGTGATGGCGATGTGGAGCTGCTGTTGCACCACTATATGCAGCGCTACGCCCAAGAGATGGGTCGCGAGATCACGGGCATCGCCCCCGACGCGATGCAGCGCCTGCTGCACTATGAGTATCCTGGCAACGTGCGCGAGCTACAGAACATCATCGAGCGGGCGGTCACGCTGAGCGCTGGCGAGGTGATCTTGGCCGACGTGCTCCCCTACCACTTGCAGAAGCTCACGCTGACGCGCGTGGCCCAAGACATGGCCATCCCCGAGGCGGGCATCAACCTAGAGGAGGTCGTCGCGGAGCTGGAGCGCACGCTCATCGCGCGCGCGCTTGAGCGCGCGCAGGGCGTCAAGACCGAGGCCGCGCGCCTGCTCGGGATCTCGTTTCGCTCCATGCGCTATCGCCTGGATAAGTATGGCATGGGCGGTGAGGACGACTAGCTCAGAGGCGCTCAGCTCGATGAGGAGCGCGACCTCTGCTGGAGGCTGATCGAGGCCCTTGACGGCGGCGGTGCTCATGGTGTTTGGGGCGCTCAATGTGGAGCGCTGCCATCAACTGTAAGACACCTCGCGCCAGCGCTGACCATCGCCGCTGAAGATCGCCATCTTCTCGCCCACGGACCAGATGCAGTCGCTGTTGGCTGAGAGACCATAGAAGCAGCGCGCGCGCGCCTTGCCCCGTTTGCCAGTGTCCACGGCGCTCAGCGCATCGCCATCAAGCACATACAAGCCATGAGCGGTTGATGCGTACAGGCGACCTTTGAACCAGCAAGCGCCCCAAAACTCGTCTCGGGTCAGCGACTGCTCGACCACCGCCCAGCGATCTTCGCGACCTCTGAGGATCAGCCCATCCTGGCCGAGCGCGTAGACTTGGCCGTCGCCCGCACAGACCACCCGGTGCAGGGCGAGCTTGGTCGGACTGTCAAGCTGGCGCCATTGCTGCTGCACATAGCTCCATAGCTCACCGTTCCAGCCGACGGCGTAGCACTCATCCTCGCTGAAGCCGTCGATAGAGTTGAAGCCGCTGTCGGCATCGACCTGGAGATCAGCGCGCACGCCAGCGTCGATGCGCGTCCATCGCTGCTCCCCATCGCAGCGATACACCATGCGGCCCATGCCGACAGCATAGGCGCGCTGGCCGATGGTGCGAATCTCGCGCATGCCGCCACGGGCAGGCCCATCGGCGGTCGTATCGATGTGCTCCTCAGTAGAGCCCTGGGTGCCCCAGCGAATGACCGTCCCCTCGTCGCCCAGCGCGAGGACAGTCCTCTCCGGGTGGGACAGCGCGCACAGGCTCACCGCGAAGAGTGAGACGGGCAGCGTGCCCCAATCACCAGACCAGCGCATGAGGGCGCTGACCGGAATATTATCTTTGGTCGACTCATCATGCGATGCGACGAGATAGACGCGGTCTTCACTGAAGACTTCGACGTCGACGAAGCTCCAGGCGAAGCGTTTGGGTGCTGGCATGATGGCCTCTTGCTCTAAGGCATTGTGTTAGCGACCGGCAGCGCCGATGGGGCTGCTGAGCGGTGTTTTGCGCGCGCTTGGCTGAGCAGACAGCGGCGCTTGTGCAGCTGACAGGCAGCTCAGCAGCTGGGATCATCATAATCGAGCGTGTGCCATGACCTGCCGTCGAAGGTGTAGGCGAGGTGGCGGGGGAGGATGTCAACAGAGCACCCCATCGGCCGCTGTCAGAGACGATGCAGCCCCCACCCTCTCAGCGTCAATCGCCGCTTGCGCCAGCTGCCCGTCATCCACATGGTGCACCGCGCTTGAGGACGCAACGAACAGCTGGTCGTTGAAGCGCTGCACACCCCAGAGATCCTCGCAGAGATCACCCCGCTCGACAAAGCGCCATTGGTCTCTCCTGCCTGTCAGGACAACCCCCTCTTGGCCGACCACGCAGACCATACCGTTGTCGCTGCAATGGACGCGCTGCAACGCGACGCGCGTGGGCAGCTCCACCCGCTGCCAGTGTTGGCCATCGAACCTCCAGAGCTCGCCGTCCAGGCCTGCAGCATAGAGCTCATGGGCCGAATAGCCATCAATGCTGTTGAAACCCTTGATGCGCTCATGCTCGCAGATCGCATCGGCGATAGACACCCAGTCGTGCTCGCCACGACGCCTGTACACCTGGCGCTGCATGCCAGCGGCGTAGTAATCACCCGCGATGAGGCGCATATCCCGCAACGGGCCGAGGTGGCCGGGGCCGGGGATGTGCTCGCGGGACCTGATGGCCCCCTGGAAGACATGGATGTCTCCCTCAATCCCCATGGACAACAGCGTGAGGGGGTCCGTCGTCGCAGCGAGCGCCGTGGTCGCCCAGTCGATCATAAAATGTGCAAAGGCGCCGCCCTTCCAGCGCAGCACCTTCGTACTCAGCGCCTGCATGGAAGCTCGCCCTTCAAGTTAGGAGGGGAGTCTGCTTGACGACGCAGCGTCCAGCTTGAGCGCACCTTTAACCCGCTCCAGCGCACGGAGCAAGACACCTCCTCTCGCGAGGGCGCCTCACCGTGACTGGGAGGCTAGGCTGCCGTACAGCAGCGCGACCTACTGCAAGACGCGCATCACCATGTCTTGCTCCACGCTCGACTAGAACACCAGCATCACAGCAGCGCATTTGCGCAAACCAAGCGCGTGTGCATGGGATGTGCATCCAACCCGACGCATCGCGTGGTGGCGTCGTTCAAGCGCGCGCTCTACAATGAGCTTGGCGTCTGCCTCCCTACAACCTGTGTGATCTCTTCGCGCGCGTGAGCGCGCGCCTCTTTACAAGGAGCCCGGCCATGCGCACCCTGTTGAACTCTCTGCGCCACCACCCCACACGCGGCATGACCTTGATCGAGCTGATGATCGTGGTGGCGATCCTCGGCATCCTCGCGGCGGTCGGCGGCACGGCGCTGTATCGCAACGTCAAGCGCGCCAAGATCACCAAGCTGGAGGGCTACGCGATGGAGCTGCATCGCGGCCAAGAGAGCTTCCGCTCTCGCCAGAACGTCTACTATCCGGTAGCGGTGAACACGGAGAGCTACGACTCCACCGCAGCCGACACGACCACGCGCACAAAGTGGGCCAACCTGCTGGAGTTCGACGCGTCGAAGATGCCAGGCGGCATCACCATCACGCTGTTCTCAGGCGCCTCCGACAGCACCTGCAACATCTGCAGTGACTACGGCCTGCCTGACTCCATGCCTGACAACAACTGGTATGTGGTCGTCGTCGAGCAAGACATGGATGGCAAGGGCGAGCCCAACACGCGCGTCGCGATGGGCAACATGGCGGGCGCGCCGATCATCACCAACGAGGGCCAGTGACGCAAATTGTCACCGCTGACGCTCAGCGTCAGGGGTGACATGACGCGCAGTGACACAACACGTCACCCACCCGCTCACGAGGGGGGCGCTCACCGCAAGCGGGGAGCGCCCCCCCCGCCGCGCGGGGGCCTGCAAAGCGGCGAAGTGCTAAAAATGCAAAACAAAAATGAGCGTGGC
>CAYXWB010000014.1:8772-34733 GCA_964468515.1 uncultured Bradymonadales bacterium
AATTCCCGCGATGTCACAAACCCCCCCCCCCCCCCCCGCCCGGGGGGGCCCCCCCCGGCGGGGGGGGGCCCCCCCCCTCGCTCGCTCTGCGGCCTGCCATGCGGCCTATCAAAAAAATAAGCTTTCACTAGCGGAGCTGGCACGCTAGCTGCAATGACTGGGTCATGACAGGTCACCCTGACATAACTTAAGCAAAGCATCCACCACCCCATCCTGACGGATAAGGAGCACGCTATGTTCATGAAGTTGCAGAATCGCAAGGGCTTCACGCTGGTCGAGCTGATGATCGTGGTCGCCATCATCGGCATCCTCGCCGCCATCGCCATCCCCGCCTTCCTTCGCTCGATCAAGAAGTCGAAGACGTCGGAGGCCGAGGGCATCATGCGCAAGATGGCTGATGGCTCGAAGTCCTACTTCACCTCCGAGCAGAAGTTCTCGGAGAGTGTGACTAACGGTGGTGTAGAGCCTTGGCATGAAGGCACTCCGGCAGGCGCAACTGCCTTCGGCCTCCCAGTGCCGTGGGATCAATATGTGTTCCCTGGTGGTGATGCCTTTCAATTTAACACGTGGTCGGGTGATGGCTCCACCGCAACGCAAGCTGAGGCACCCACTGGTGGCTCGAAGATGCAGTCCTTCCAGGGCGTCCAACCCCTGGCGGGCTCAGATCTGAACGCAGCGCTCAACCGCCTCAACGTCTCCTTCACCGACCCCACCTACTTCCTCTATGGGTACTCATCCACCGGGGTTGCGCAGGCTGCAGCAGTGCAGGTCCTCGCGATCGCTGACTTCAAGGATGCAGGAGATGCCCACACCATCACGCAGAACATCGCGGTGGACCCCACCTCGCAAGAGGTGTTGATCAACCCCGCGTTCACGACCTACGAGTACGAGTGATCTTGAGCTTCGCTTGACCTGAAGCGATGAGAGAGGGCGCCTCCTGGCATACAGGAGGCGCCCTCTCTCGCTCTGGACAGCACCCACAAACCATCCGCATCTTGTGCTGTGAGGCGATGCAGGCGAAGCTCTCTCGTCGAGCGTCCAAGCGGAAGAAGTGATGATGTCAAGAAACGCACACACCCTCATCCCCCTCGCGCTGCTCTTGATGATGAGCGCGGGGTATATCGGCGCGCGCGAGCGCTTGCGTGACAGCCGCGCCACCTTGCTCGAAGCGCGCAGCTATGAGGAGCGCTACATGCTCCCCGCGCCTGAGACCTTGCGCACGCTCGGCTTGAACTACCGATCTTTCACCGCTGACCTCGCCTGGATCAACGCCCTGCTCTACTTTGGCGATTACCGAGACGCGGGATCGAAAGTGCCGCCTCGCTACCTGCTCGACTACGCGCGGACCGTCGCTGAGGTCGATCCTGACTTCTATCCGATCTATGAGTGGTTCAACGCCACGCACATCGCCTCGCGCGCCGAGGTGTCGCACGAGGATCTGGAGCTGGTCGTCGACTTCTTGGAGCAGGGCATGGCGCGCTTCCCGCAGCGCCACGAGCTGCCTTACACGGCGGGCCTCGCCTATATCGGCTACAGCGTCGGGCGCGATCCGCAGACGCGCATCAAAGAGCTGACGCGCGGGATCGCGCTGCTGGAGCGCTGCGCCGCGCTGCGCGGCTGTCACCCTAACGCCACGCTGACCATCGGCTACATGCAAGACCTGCGACGCAAGCTCATGAAGCAGTCTGGTGAGGTAGGCACCCCTGAGGATCGCGCGCGCGAGATCGCGCAGCTCAAGCAGCTCTACGCCAACACGCCCGACCAAGAAATCCGCGCGAAGCTCGCTGAGCGGTTGCGCACGATGGGCGTGAGCGCGCAGGCGCTGGAGGTGATCACGCGCGAGCAAGTGGACCGCCTTGAGCAATTGCACGACGCGCGTCTACCTTATCTGCCCGTCGATCTGTGGTCTGTGGTGGTGACGGAGCCTGAGCCGCTGTCACCTTGAGCAGTTTCAAAGCGAGAAGGAGCATCATGCGCGAGGAGACCTCACCCCCTAGCCCCCTCTCCATTCATGGAGAGGGGGGACCGCTCAGGATGGGTGTCATTCAAGACCAATCGCTCACTTCAACTGACGAAGACGCCTCATCCCCAAGTCAACCTCAATCTTACCAAGGCGTCACCCCCTCGCCATTTATGGAGAGGGGGCCGGGGGGTGAGGTCTGCTTGCGGCGTCACCTCAGCCTGCAAACCTCACCCCCTAGCTTTGAGCGGGCCGCTTATGAGCGATGATGTGATCGTGCAGGTGAACGATCTGCACAAGACCTACAAGACCAAGTGGCTGCGCCGCGAGGTGCAGGCCGTGCGCGGCGTCAGCTTTGAGGTCAAGCGCGGCGAGATCTTCGGGATCGTGGGGCCAAACGGCGCGGGCAAGACGACCACGATCAAGATCCTCACGGGGCTCATCCGCGCGACCAGCGGGAGCGCGGCGCTGTTTGGGCGGCCCGTGGATGATGTCGCCAGCCGCCGCCGCTTGGGCTACTTGCCTGAGGGGCCTTACTTCTACGAGCACCTGAGCGTGGCAGAATTACTGCGCTATTATGGCAGCTTGCACGGCATGTCACGCGCCGAGATCGCCGCCCGCGCGCCCGCGCTCATCGAGCGCGTGGGCTTAGCCCACGCGGGCAAGCGCCCGCTGGGGAAGTTCTCTAAGGGCATGCGTCAGCGCGCAGGTCTGGCGCAGGCGCTGATCAATGATCCAGAGCTTGTGATCCTCGATGAGCCGCAGAGCGGGCTTGATCCGGTCGGGCGCAAGGAGGTGCGCGATCTGATCTTTGAGCTGAAGCGCGAGGGCAAGACCGTGATCCTGTCGAGCCACATCCTGCCCGATGTGGAGGCGGTGTGCGACCGCGTGGCGGTGGTGCATCGCGGCGAGGTCAAGGAGCTGGGCTCGCTGTATGAGCTGACGAGCGAGCGGGTGCTGCACGTTGAGGTGCTGGTGCGGGCTGGGGGCGTGGACGCAGACGCGCTGCGCGCCGAATTAGACGGGTTGGAGCTGGTGGAGCGTCGCGCTGATGTGCTGGTGTTGCGCTTCGCGGGTGAGGTCGCGCTGCGCGCGACGCTTGAGGCGCTGTTTTTGCGTGATGTGGAGGTGCTGTCGGTGACGCCGCAGCGCGAGAGCTTGGAGGATGTGTTCTTGCGAGACACCTTCAAGACGAGCCAGGAGCGAGTGCAATGAGCATGGAGCTTTGGAGTGGCGCGCGAGGTATCGGCGCGGTGGCGCACAACACGCTGCGCGAGGCGCTGCGAAACAAGGTGTTCGGCAGCTTGCTGTTCTTCTCGGTGCTGGTGATCTTGTTCAGCCGCGTGCTGGGCGAGATGAGCCTGCACCAAGAAGTGCGGCTGGCGCGCGACGCGACGCTGGCCGCGTCAACCTTGTTCGGGATGGTGATCGCGGTCTACTCGTCGGTGACGCTGCTGCACACTGAGTTTGAGCGGCGCACGATCTACACGATCCTGAGCAAGCCGATCCACCGCTGGCAGTTCTTATTAGGAAAATACTTTGGTGTAATGGCGCTGTGCGCGCTGGTGGTGGGGTTCATGGGCGGCATCACGGCGCTGGTGCTGTGGATGCAGAACAGCGCGCCCACGGCGACGCTCGGCGCGGCGCTGTTCACGCTGTATTTGCAGCTGATGATCATCACGGCGCTGGCGCACCTGCTGGCGACGATCGCGGCGCCGCTGCTGGCAGGGTTCGCGGCGGTGGCGCTGTTTATTGGGGGCAACCTGATGAGCCAGCTCGACCTGATGGAGCAGCTGTTGAGCGAGAAGGCGTCGGCGCTGACGCCATTGATCCAGGCGCTCAAGGTGGTGCTGCCGAACCTGGAGGCGCTGAACCTGTCGCATGAGGTGACGTATGGCTTGGCGGTACCCGCGCGCTATCTGGGCGACGCGACGCTCTACGCGCTGAGCTACGCGGGCGTTGTCTTGGTGTTGGCGGTGCTTTTATTCTCGCGACGCGACCTGAACTGAGCCCACCGGAGCCTGTTATGCGCCTTGAGCAGAAGACGCGATTGCCGATCACCGCCGACCAAGCGGTCAGCCTGCTGACCAGCGAAGCCTACAGCCGAGCGCTCGCGGCGCAGCTCACGCAGGTGAGCGCGATCGAGGAGATCGCGCGCGTGAGCGATGGTGACGTGATGCACCGCACGACGCGCTACACGGCGCCTACAGCGGGGCGCATCCCGCGCTTCTTGAAGAAGTACGAGGCCAAAGCGCCCGCCGAGGTGAGCTGGGAGGAGCGCGCGGTGTGGGATCTGGCCAAGCACACCATGCACTACACGATCGTGCCCGATCTGCCGCAGCGATGGCACAGCTACTACAACGCCACTGGCACGCTGAGCGTGACCCCGAGCCATGATGGCGACGCGATGATGCGCGCGAGCCTGAGCTTTGAGGTCAAGGTGCTAGGGCTAGGCAAGCTCATCGAGGCGGCGCTGCGCGAGGAGGTGCAGCGCATCCTGCAGATTCAAGGCGAGGCAGCGCTGCGTCAAGCCGCTCAGCTGGCGTAATAGCGCAAGAACATCAGCTCCCCGAAGTCGATGAGCGCGTCGGCGGCGTCCTCATGCTCATTGGCGGCGCAGTCCGAGACATCCCAGCTCAGCGGGATATCGCGCTGCCCATCAAAGTAGATGACGCCAAGCTCCACTTCATAGGTGGGCACGTCGTAGACTGGTTCACACGGCCAGCCGAAGCGGACATGTTGGAGCTGGGTGGTGTCCGTCACCAGCGCGAGCAGGGTGTCATACTCCTCGGGTTGGAGCGGCTGGCGGCCCGTGATGACGCCTTGTTGAAGGCGCATGATCATGCCACCGCGCACCGCGAACTGAACCTCAGTGATGCAGGTGGTGAGGTCACAGTCGGGCATGGCGCGTCGATAGCGCAGCAGCTCCACCCCGGGGTTTGACAGGTGAGGCGCGCCCTGATCGGGAGACGCGTCACGCAGCGGCTCAGCCACATCAGGGGTAGCATCTTCGATGGCGAGATCGGGGGCGGCGTCAGGCTCACCGAGGGTCCAAGGCGGTGTGCTGTCGCTGTCGTCTTGCCCGCAAGCGGCGAGCAGGGTAGCTGCGAATGAGAGCGAGATGAGGGGGTGAACGCGCAGGGTCAACATGAGACCTCCTCAGGCGAAGGGGCGATGTCCTTGAAACGTAGGGACAAAAGAGAGCCGCGCCAACCTCTTGGGCTGGCACGGCTCTCAAGCGCCTGAGCGCCCCTCGTCACCGGTGCGCGGTGACGAGGTGTGATGGCAGCGTGTCAGCGCAGCGCGCTCGGGCCGAGGGCCTTGAAGATGAAGCGGGTCTGGTCGAGCTTGGCGACCACGTCCTCCATCTGCTCGCGCAGGTTGTCACGGCTGGCGCGGGTGGTCTCGTACACGGTCATCGCGTCACACACATCGAGCAGGGCAGGATCCTGCGCCATGGCCATCTCGTCGAGGCACAGGCGAGGGTTGTAGCTGCTGCCGTAGTCGGCGCGGAGCTGGTCGTAGACGCCTTGGACGCGCGTCAGCTCAGTCTGCGCCTGGGTCCAGCGGGTCTTCACGCGGTTCGCCCAGACGATCATGTCCACCGAGATGGAGCCGCCGTCCTCGGCCTGGGGCGCGAAGTAGCGCTGGTTGGTGACGGGGTGATAGAACTCCACGACCTGAGCGTTGCCCCAGTCTTGGACCTCAGTCGCGTCCACGGCGACCTTGATGTACTGCGCAAAGTCAGTCTGACGGTCATAGAAGTTGGTGTTCGTGATCATGGCCAGGACCATGGCGTTGAACTCGTGGTTGAACGTCAGCTGCGTGAAGATGCGAGGCTTGCCATCTTGAGCGTGACCCAGGCCGCGACCGAACAGCTCACGATCGACCATCATGGGCGGCTCGTAGGACTGAGTCTCTTGGTTGTAGAGACCACCGAACTTGCTGTAGTCGTTGAGGATGAGGCCACGCAGCATGTCCTTCATCTCGTTGGGGAACAGCGTCCAGTAGGTGATCTGCGAGGCGCGCGCGTCGGTGATGAAGGGGCTGAACAGGAAGTTCGACGAGACGTTGAACATACCGTTGAGCGCGATCAGCTTGTCGATGAACGTGCCGACGTAGTCGATGCGGAAGTAGTACTCATCGGTCAGGTCGTAACCGAAGTACTGACCATCACCAGGCTGCACGACGATGGGATCCGGGCACTGCGCCTGGTTGTAGTGGAAGTCAGCGGGCACATAGGTGTTGGTCGCATCGAAGAAGGACAGGTCATTGATGCGGGCGTCTTCCACGGTCGGGCCGAGCAAGCAGTTGACGCCAGGCTGGGGCATCGCCATGACCTCGACGTAGAAGTTCGCCGCGTCGATGGCCGCCTCACGCAGGTTGTCGGTGAACAAGCCCAGATCGAAGATCTTGTAGATGGCGTAGAAGAAGAAGGGGCGCTCCGCCATGTCAAAGGTCTGGAACAGGCGGTTGACGTAGGTGTTCACGTTCTCGTTGAGCTTGGCGATGCTCTGACGACGGTTACGCCAGAACGTCTGCATGTAGCGGAACGTGTTGAACGAGTGGTTGACGATCTCGCGCTGGTTGCTGCCCCAGTCGAACACGGTGCAGCCGAGCTGCTGGCCGTTGTACTCATCCGAGCAGAAGTTGAAGGGGATCACGCGCTGCTGGAAGGGCTCCGCGGTGGGCGTGAACTCACGGTTGTGGAACTTGGTGGTGTTGGACTTGATGCCCTCAACCAGCTCCTGACGCATCCGGTCAATGGAGACCCACTCACGGCCGTTGAGGATGTTGTTGATACCCGCCAAGCGGCGCGCGTTGGGGTCAGCCGAGGCCGGCATCCCTGAGAAGATGAGGGGCATCTCGGTGTAGTCACCGATGAACAGCTGGGTGTCCATGCCGTTGGGCAGCTTGATGTCGTCCTTCCAACGCTGGATGTGGCGGCCATACACGAAGTTGATGGCGGCGTGGTCATACTTGCCAAGGCCCGCGAAGCGACCGGTCAGGTCCATGGTGTAGTCCATGACGCTGGCCAGACGGAACTCCGCCTCGTTGAGGTAAGGGGCACCAGCGCGCGCGGGGTCGATCTCAGCGATGAGCTGGGGATCATCCAAGGTGCTGGCCTGCTCGCGGGTGATCTTGCCCTCAAGGACAGCCTTCTCAAGCAGCCAGTAGGTGTCGTGGTAGTTGATGGCGTCGAGGCTGGCGTTGAAGTTGTGACGCAGACCGACCGTGTGACCGACCTCGTGCAGCTGGGTGCCGACGAACATCTGATCGAGGAAGTAGCGCTCGATCTCAGCGCGGGGCTTGCCCTTGAAGAAGTCCGAGACGCCCTTGTAGGTGATCAGGTTCTCAGCGGCGCGGTTGGCGTTATCCACCGAGAAGATGTTCTGACGAGCCATGAAGGCGTTCTGACGCTCACGACGCTCGTGGATGATGTTAGGCGCCACAAACTCACGGTAGGCCAGGTCCAGCTCATCAGCCGAGAAGCCCGGATCCATCGGATCAAAGGGCAGCCCCGAGCCGACGCGGTTCGCGGCAGCGAAGGCGCGGATGGTCAGCATCGCCTGCGGATCGGCGAGCATGATGGGCTTGACGTCGCTGCGATCCATGAACTCCAAGAAGCGGGTGTCTTGGCTCTTGGCGGCGCGTGCGGCCATGCTGGCCACGGTGGCGGCCTGCTCCATGCCCTTGACGCCGTTGTGCTTGTTCAGCTGGCGCATGAAGTCGCGGGGCAGCTCATCCATGGAGGGCATCTTGCCAGCGAAGCCCGTGGGGCTGACGCGCGAGGGGACATCACCACCACGCACGGCCATCTCACGCTTGCCCGCAGGCGACAGGGTCTGGCTCATGGTCTCAGCAGCGCGCTCGCGGACCTGATCCAGGTGCTGACGGACCTGATCACCGTACATGATCTGGTTGTCGGTCAGCTCGCCGTTCATGTACTGCACGAGGTCGGCAGCGTAGACGGCGTACTGGCGCATCGTGGTGCCAGCCATGTGGGCCGTGCCCGAGATGATCTCACCGGTCATGGGGTCAGGGGAGCTGGGGCCGTAGCCGAGCCAGCCGCTGTTGAACTCATCAACCCAGTAGAAGAAGCTCTTGCGAAGGTCAGCGGCGCGCTCCCAGTCAAAGCGTGCGTTCTTGTCGGAGCGACGCTCGGTGGCGTACTCCAGCTCAGCGCACAGGTTGACGCGCTCGCGCACCGGGATGCTCCACAAGCTGGCCTCATCATCCGCACCCGAGCCACGCGAGACGTAGCTCTGGATGATGGCGCGAGGGTCGCTGCGGTCAGCGTCTTGGACCTTACCATGGAGCACGCTCCAGGCCACGACCTGGTTGGGCATGCAGCGGTTGTCGAGGATCTTGTACATGCGACGATCGCCGTACAGCTCCTCCAGCTCGTCCTCCACCTCAGTGATGGTGCTGTAGCCCTTGGCCAAGCGGACGGCGTCGAGGAAGGCGAGGTTCCACTGACGCTCGACCTCACGCGCGCCGCCGATCATGTCTTGCGGGTAGGCGTCGTTGAGGTAGTAGACGACGGGCTTGGGCTTGCGCTGGCTCATGGGCAGCAGCTTGCCGTCGGCGTCGTAGGCGGTCTGCCAGATGTTGTGCGCGTTGGCCAAGTACTCGCGATCGAGGTCCGTGGCGCCACGATCGGCATCGAAGCGGACGTTCTCGGTGCGGAAGTAGCCAAAGCGAGAGAAGTAGTCGACGGTGGCGCGCTGACAGCGGCTGTTGGCGAACTCACCGTCTTGACGCAGCAGGTAGTCGCGCGTCTGCTGGTTACACTCGACGTCGAGGACGTAGCCGCTGCCGGGATCGAAGATGTTGGCCGTCTCCAAGAAGGGGCCGGTCGCCTCGTCATCGCGGCGCATGTACTCGTTGTCGAGGTGCAGCAGCGGCTCGTAGGTCTTCTCGTCAGGCACACGCGCGAAGGAGTGGCTGACGCGCAGCAGGCCGCCTTCACAGTTGAAGATGCCGTCGTAGGTGAACTGCTGGTAACAGGCGTTGATGTCCGGCTCAAAGAAGAAGCCGGTCGTCAGCTCCATGTAGCCCTCATCGGGCTTGATGCGAGCGCGATCGGGATCGACGTAGTTGTCCTCAAAGGGCACGCTCCACGCGTTCGCGGAGAAGCGCCCCAGGAGGCTGTGGAACATCTGCATGCCGTCGATCAGGTTGCGCGACCAGTTGACGCGAAAGTAATCGCGCTCAAACCAGGGGCGATCTGAGTAGTTCTCGACCAGCAAGTTGGACTGCTCACCCGTCGCGGTGTTGTACGCGCGCTGGATGTCGAAGTGGCCCATGATGGGGAAGGCGGCGACGGTGCCGAAGCACTCGTTGTCTTGGAAGCCTTCTTGGATGAAGCCACCCTGCACGGGGGGTGTGGTCGAGCACGCGTAGAGGACGTCCTCGGTCACGACCCACTTCACGCGCTTGAGCGCGGATTGGTAGCCTTCAAAGATGATGGAGCCCTGCCAATCGGAGTCAACGATGGTCTGACGATAGTACCACTCGTTGTTCTGAAGGAAGGTCTCCTTCTCAATGGCGTTGGGCTGAACGCGGTTGATGTCACCGACGTCCTGCGCGCACCCGACCGTCAAGAGGGTCGCGATGAGGAGCGAAGCTCCCGTCAGCGCCTGCCAGGTAGGTTGAGACATGCCGTTCTCCTTGGTTGCGTGATGATGCGGCAAGTGAGTGTCCTTGATTCGTGTTGTGTGAGGCTAGCCGTGGGCTGCTCCAAGTGTCAGCGGCTGCACAGTTGGCCTAACAGGGCTATATGATGCAAGTTGCATACCGATCGCTGAGGGATCTTCGTAACACAACGCATAGGCGCCTAACATGCGGCTGTGCGACCCCTCAAGGGGGGTGTAAGCATCCTGACGCGACCCTAAACAGCGCGACGTGACGTTGTAGCGGCTCTGTCACACAATTGCAACGAGCCTGTCGTCTGAGGGATGAGGAGGTAAGTCTATCTCGCCACAGCCTAAATCTGAGGTGCTTGACTTCGCGCGCGCGGCGTGGATAGTCCTTACAGCTTCACGCGCTGCACGCTTGTACAGCGCGCCCTACGCTGCCCCCCGTGGAGGCCCATGTCACTTGTCAAATTCGCCGTCTTATTCACCATGTACACGCAAGCGCAGAGCGAAGCGCCCGTCACGCTGCCTCAGCTGGAGCTGCCGCCTATAAGCCAGCGCGGCCGCGCCTCTTGGTATGGCAATGGTGCCTTGCATGGCGCCATCACCGCCAATGGCGAGCGCCTTGATCCCGAAGATCAGACCTGCGCCCATCGCACCCTCCCCTTTGACACCATGATCCTCATTGAGAACCCCCGCAGCGGCCTAAGAGCGTGGTGTCGCGTCAACGATCGCGGCCCCTACGGCGCCCTCGACGCCGAAGGCCAGTGGCAGATCGTGGTCTCATCCGATCCCCAAGTCGCGCATCGCGGCATCCTCGACATGACGATCGCCACCGCCCGCGCGCTGGCGACCACCGCCTCGGGCATTCAACATGTCTACTTGCGCTATTGGCAGCCGGCGCAACCCGCGCTCTTTAACTTGGCGGCGTGGACCCCCTAGCGTGGCGCCGTGGACCCCCTAGCGTGGCGCCGTGGGCCGCGCTCGCCACTGGCCTTAAGCCGCGCGCTGTGTACACTGTCAGGAAACGCGCAGTGATCCAAGCAGGCGTCAGCGCAAGTGATTTTTCTTGACGGGGGAGGCGTTGATGCGCACGATGGCGCTCTTGGTGGTGCGAGATTTAGCTCGCAACCATCGCCCCCAGCTCCATCGACCCCCTCGACGCCTGGGAAAGCCTATGCCTATGCCGCTCGTCAAGAAGCTCCTCGCCGCTACGCTCGTGGTCGCGCTGTCAGCCCCCGCTGCGGCGCTCGCCATGCCTGGGCAGGCGCTCTTGGCTCAATCTGGCGCGCCCCTCGGCGGCGCGCTACCGCCTAAGCAGGTTGAGGTCGCGCGCGGCGCGGCGACGCCCGCCGCCAAGAAGAAGGCCACCTCCACCGCCGAGGAGCGCCCCGCCTTGGAGAGCGTCCTCAACCCTGACGCTGCGCGGCCTGCCAAGGCCCATGCCAGCCTCAACGCCACCCACAAGGCCAACCTCTCCTCCAAAGACCTCGCCTTTAGCGCCCGCTTCGCCTCCCATGTCTCCGCTGAGACGCCCGCGCTCATCGCCGTCCAAGGCGACACGCTCACCTACTGGCAGAGCGCAGAGAAGGTCGCCGTCCTCAAAAATGTTCAGCTCTTGTCGCAGGACGAGCTTGAGCCCTTCGGCGTCAAGCAGCCCGTGCTCCCCGTTCAGCTCTTAGGCGATGGCACCACCCAGCTGCTGGTCTGGCGCTCCGTGAAGACCACGCGCGGTGACACCCTCTACAAGATCACCCTCTATCAGGTCGTCGGGCGCTACTTCTCCAAGGCCTTCGATCAGACCCTCGCCAGGCGCGATAAAGACGCCTCACAGCTCACCCACGTGGCGCGTTTTGAGGTCAGCCCCGGCAAGAAGGTTGCGGCGCTGAGCATCACCCCCTTGGATGACAAGGGCAAGCTCCTCACCCAACAACGCCAGCGCTTTGAGTGGAATCCGTGGGAGGCCATGTTCCGCGTCCCAGCCCCCGTCCACACCGCGCCCAAGCGCAACCAGAGCTGAGCCCCCTGCGCTTGACTTGACGCCCACGACGCTGCGAGCAGCCCGTGGGCGTCGTCGCGATCTCACCGCCCCCCGACGCTCGCCTGAGGTTCAGATGGTCTTCAAAGTCCGCTGCTTTAAGTGCGGCGCGCATGATGTCCGGCTGATCATGGGCAATCAACAGATCCTCCACGCCCAGTGTCATCACTGCCAAGCGAACTTGCTGGCGGAGGTCATGTCCTTTGAAGAGGACGCGCGCTTAGCGCAGCGCCGACGCACCCCGCACACCACCTCGCCACCTGACGGCGCGCGCGACGAGCGCCCCTGAGCGCGCCGCCTGGCTCAGTCTGTGAGGCGGCCGGTCGGCTTGAGGCGCACGCGCTTGGCTTGCGCGTCCCAGCTCAGCGAGGAGGCAGCCTCACAGCCCTCCTCCAGCAGCGCGCGCGTCACCGGCTCATAGAGCATCCGCTCCACCAGCGTCTCCACCCCACGCGCATCGCTCACACGCACCACCTGCTCACGCAGCGCCTCCTCAAGCGAGGCGTCGAGCGTGAGCACGATCTTGTACTCTGCTTGCATCGCGTCACAGAACATCGCCACGCGACGCTCCAGCAACGCCAAGAGCGGCGTGGTGTCGCCGCGCGTGAGCGATTGAAACGCGATCACCGCGTCAACGTGGCCCTTCACGCGCGCGGCCAAGGAGCGATCCAAGCGCTCTAGCACCGACTCGCCAGAGGTCGCGTCGTGCTGATCGGAGGCGCCAAAGCCGATCGGGCCGTGGCCCTGCTCCGCGCTCGTGCTCACGGTGAGGATGAAGATCGCGTTGCGCACATCCGCCTTATAACCGCGCGTGTCCGCGATCTCGCCCTCGCGCAAGAGGCGCAGCAGGCGCTCTTGGATCTGCGGGTGCGCGCGATCGAAGTCTTCGAGCAAGACCACGCTGGAGGGGCGACGGCGCAGGGGCGTGACTAGCACGTCCTCGTCTTCGTAGCCGATGTAGCCGGGCGGCGAGCCGATGAGGCGGCTCAAGGCGTGGCTCTCCTGGAAGTCGGTCATGTCGAGGCGGATCAAGGCGTTGTCGCTGCCGAAGACCTCACGCGTCAGCGCGCTGGCGAGCGTGCCCTTGCCGACGCCGGGCGGCCCGGCGAACAGCAGCACGGCCATGGGGCGCGGCTGATTAGCGGCGCGCAGCCTGCCCGCCACGAGCGCGCGCGCGACCTGCTCAATGGCTGCGCGCTGGCCGATGACTGACACCTCTAGCCGATCCTCAATGCCGACCCACCAGTGGATCTCACCGCGCAACAACCGCTCCAACGGCACGCCGGTCTTGAGGTGGACCTGACGGGCGATGTCATCGCGGTTGACGCGCGGCGCGGGCGCGCCCTCGGGCCGATCGACCAGCTCATGCGTGCGCGCGATGCAGGCGTCCATCAGCAGCTTCTTGGCCTTATCGGGCAGGCGCTGCTCGGGCATAAAGCGCGTGGACAGTGAGATGGTCGTCTCAATGGCGTCGTCGTCGATGTCGACCTCGTACTCTTGGCGCAGGTCATCGACCAGCGAGCGCAAGATATCGCGCACCAGCCCCAGCTCCGGCTCGCCCACCTCGATGCGCTCGAAGCGCCGCTTCAGGGCGGGATCTTGCTCGATCCAGCGCCGATACTCGGCCTCGGTGGTGGCGGCGACGACGGCGATGGCGCCGCTGGCCAGCGCGCTCTTGAAGTGGTTGGGGATCTCGGCGGGCGCTTGGCTGCCCGCGCGCGGCGCGAACACGGCGTGGGCCTCGTCGATGAACAGGATGACATCTTGGCTGGCCTCATCGAGCAGGCCCTTGATGCGCGACTCCAGGTCGCCGCGGTAGCTGGTGCCGCTCATGAGGTTGGCGCCGTTGATCTCGACGACGCGGCAGCCGCGCAGCTTGCGGGGGACCTTGCCGGAGGCGATGCGCTGGGCCAGCGCGATGGCGAGCGCGGTCTTGCCGACGCCGGCCTCGCCAGTGAGCAGGGGGTTGCGCTGCTCACGGCGCAACAAGACGTTGATCACGCGCTGGAGTTCTTGCTCACGGCCCACGATCTCGGGCAGCTTGCCCTCCAACGCCTCAATGGTGAGGTCGCGCCCGAGCATGTCGAGCGTGGGGGTGGGCCTAGAGCGGGCGTTGAGCTGGATGGCGGCCTCGACGGGGGCGATCTCTTGCAGGACCTTGGGCTCGCCGATGGCGCGGCGCACCTCGCTCTCCAGGCCGAGCGCCTGCACAAGCTCAAGGCTTGAGCCGCCATCATCAATGAAGCCCTCGATGATGTGATGCTCGCTGATGTCGTGGTAGTTGGCCTGCATGGCAGAGTACGACAACATGCGGACCATGCGCGGGGTGAGGGTCTTGCGCCCGAGCAAGAACTCGGGGATGGGCTCCGCGCGGCTGCCGATGAGGCGCAGCAGCTCCTCGCGAAGCCGCACGGGCTCAAAGCCGCGCGCGCGCGCGGAGCGCCAGATGGTGGAGTCCTTGACGGTGCTGAGCATCGCGACCATGTGGGGCGTGCCCAAGAAAGGGGTGCCGTGGGCGGCGGCCAGCTGCATGGCACCGTACAAGATCTCCCAGGTGGCGGGCTGAAAGATGCTCTGACGCAGCAGGCCCTTCTCGTCGAAGATCCTGTCACCGCCGCCCTCACCGAGGCGACGGATGGCCCAGCGCACGGACGCGCTCTCAGCGGCCTCAGCGCGCCAGAGCATGCTGCGCACGAGGTCATCCTCGCGGATGAGATCATCACCGCGCGCGCGCGCCTGAGTGGCGGTCTCGACCAAGATGCGGGTGAAGCCGCGCGAGAACAGGCCACGCTCAAAGCTAGGCTTCTCGCTGGAGGGCTCCTCCTCGATCTCATCAGCGAGCGATTTGAGGCGCGGCAACACGTCTGCGGCGAGGACGCCGTGCTCGGCGCCCTCAGCGATGGCGCGGGCGAGCAGGTCGTGATCGCGCTCGACGAGCACGACCAGCAGGTCCAGCGGGAGGAACATGCGGCGACGGCGCCCCGTGAGCCACGCGTGGATGGCCCACAGGACCTCCTGCGCGCGCGGAGCGAACCGCTCCAAGCGCAGCAAGCCACGCTCGTCAAACAGGAAGTTAGTGTCGCTGGGCGTGCTCATTGGACCCCATGACCGCCTGGTGAAGAGGCGCGTCCAGGGCGGACCAGGACGCTCGTTAAGCCTAGCCTTTTTTACGCGCGACGGCGACGAGAAAGCCGCCAAAGTACTTGAACACGCTATCGCGCGCGGCGAATTCCGCGCGGCGCAGGGCTTGGCGCAGCAAGGGCAAGCGGTGCGCGGCGGCCGCAGGCGTCACGACGCGCACGCCCGCGAAGTCCACAAGCTCCAGGGTGCTGGGCATCATGCGGCGCAGCTCCAGCGGCGAGTCCCAGCGGGTGTAGACCTCAGACTCGCGCGTCTGGCGCGAGATCTTGCCTGGGCCCGCGAGGCGCTTGGCCGCGTAGCGCAGGCTCCAGGGGTTGTAGAACTCAAGCACGAGGTGGCCGCCGGGGCGGGTGACACGAGCCATCTCTTGCAAGGCGGGCTGGATGGGCGCGACGTGGGCCAGGACCTTGAAGCTGTAGACCAGATCAAAGCTGTCATCGGCGAACGGCAGCGCGGTGGCGTCACCTTGGACCACGTCGAGGCCGCGCGCCACCGCGCGCTGGAGCATGCCAGCGCTGATGTCGACGCCGACCGCGGAGCTGGCGCGCTGGGCGACGCGCTGCAGGATGAGGCCCGTGCCGCAGCCGACCTCTAGCGCGCGCGCGCCGTCGAGGTGAGGCTCAAGCAGGCCGACCTCCAGGTCGTCGATCATGGCGTGATAGCCGTCATGGCGCTCGCGCTCATACCAGCCCGCAAACTCGTCGTAGTAGTGCTCGTTGGGTTTGACGCTCATCGGCCTGCTTCTCGCGTAGGATTAAGAGGAGAGTCCCGCGATGGGGCGCTGACAATGGCCTCTAATTTCGCTAGGGTCAACCGCGCGAAGCGAACACACGCGGCGGCCCTCACCTCGCAGGAGCGATCCATGAGCCGAACCCAGCGGCTTGCTGAACCAGAGAACTTCGGGCGCTATCAGCTCATCTCGCGCTTGGCGCATGGGCGCATGGGCGATGTCTATAAGGCCAAGAGCCTGGGCGTGGAGGGGTTTGAGCGCATCCTCGTGATCAAGACCTTGCACCCGGCGCTGGCGGCGGTCGAGGGCTTCGTGGATGTGGTGATCGAGGAGGCGCAGCGCGCGGTCGTGCTGTCGCACGCCAACGTGGTGCAGGTGCTCGATCTGGGCCAAGAAGATACGCTCCAGCAGGTGTACATCGCCACGGAGTATGTCAACGGCCTGGATCTGGCGCGCGCGCGTGATCTCGCGGTGCGCACGCAGACGCCTTGGCCCTTTGAGCTGTCGATGTTCATCGCCGCTGAGATCGCCAACGGCCTGGACTACGCGCACCGGCGCAAGGACTACAACTTCAACCTGCTCAACCTCGTCCACCGCAACCTCACGCCTTATAACGTGATGTTGTCGATCGAGGGCGACGTCAAGATCTCAGACTTCGGCATCTCGCGCGCGCTCGATCGCATCCCACCGATCGACGATGAGGAGCGCAAGCGGCGCATCCTGTATAGCGCGCCCGAGGTGGTGCGCGGCGAGCCTTATGGGCAGAGCTGCGACGTGTTCAGCTTGGGCGTGATCTTGTATGAGCTTTTGACGGGGACGCACCCCTACGCGGATCACACCGTGGAGGCGATGTTCCAGCGCGCGGCGCACGGGGCGATCACGCCCTTGAGCCAGCACCCCGCCCTGCCGCGCCCCGTCACGCAGCTCATCGAGGGGATGCTGGCCGCAGACCCGAACGCGCGCATCAGCAGCGCGGGTCAGGTGTATGAGGAGCTGGTGGGGTTCATCTTTGGCAACAACCTGAAGATGGACGCGCGCAACATCGCGATGTTGATCCAGGATCTGCGCCAAGATGAGCAGCGGCTGTTCCCGGAGACGAGCCCGTCGGACGCGGGGCTTGATGAGATCAGCCTGAGCGAGCTGCAGATCCCGGATCAGGCGCGCTCGTTCTTCGATAAGGATGAGCCGCCGCGCGAGCTCTCGGACGCGACGCGCGAGGCGCTACGCCAAGCGGACAGCCCCGACGCGCCGGGCGCTGCGCTGCCCGGCGCGCTGGAGGATTATTTTAAGGCGACGCGCGCGGGGCGCGGCAAGGCGGTGATCGTGTCGGGGCAGCTGGGCGCGGGGCGCGATTATCTGCCCGATCGTCTGATCGACGCGCTGAGCTTGCGCGCCAACACGCTGTCGTGCGCGGTGCAGCTCACACGCGAGGATCAGCACCGGCCGTTCGGCGCGTTAGGCGACGCGCTCTTGGAGGCGGTGCGAGGGCAGCTGCCCGAGGGGCCGTCGGCGCGCGCGAGCGCGTTGGCGCTGTTTGGCACGCTCGATCTGCACAAGGAGGTGCTTGATACGCTCGCGCACCTGTGGGGTTTGGGCGCGTCTACGCGCGTGGGCACGCTGCGCAAGCAGCACAGCTTGGCGCTGCTGGTCGGCGCGGTGCTGCGCCACCTCTGTCGCCGTGGCGTGGTCGTGGTGCTCCTCGATCGCGTGGAGCACTTGGACACGCTGTCGATGGAGGTGCTGCGCCAGCTCATCGGGAGCATCGGCGAGCTGCCCGCGATGGTGATCCTCTCGACGACACACCCCGAGCCGCTGCGCGAGGCGCTTGATACGGGCAACCCGGAGCACTTGGGGGCGGTGCGCGTGGTGGGCAGTGAGCCACCGCGCTTGCGAGACATCCCGGCGCTTGATGAGGACGCCAGCAGCCTGCTGGCGCTGTTGGGCGTCGCCCAGCAGCCGATCACGCAGTTTGAGCTGGGGCACATGCTGCGGCTGCCCCCCGACCGCGTGATCGCGGGGCTTCGCCAGCTCGTGGAGCTAGGCTTGGTGCGCGTGCCGCGCACGGGGGTGTTCTTGGTCGCGCGCACGGACGTGCCGATCTGGGTGACCGAGCGCTTCGGGCGCGAGGGGCTTCGCCAGTGGGCGGAGCTGCTGGTGCGCGCTTATACGCAGCGCGCGGACGCGGCGCGCGATGTGAGCAAGGCGCCGCTGATGATGCGGCTGCACGCCGCCACGGGCTCCTCACGCGAGGTCGCCTCAAGCGCCAAGCGTTATGCGTCATGGCTCAAGCGCGAGGGCTATTTTGGGATCGCGCTGTCATTCCATCGCCGGGTGGCCGATCTGATGGCGAGCGGGGAGCTGAGCGCGCCCAAGCTGCAGATTGATCACACGCTGGAGCGGGCGGAGCTGGCGCTGGAGCTCGCGCGCGTGGAGGAGTGTCGCGCGGCGCTCGCGCCGCTGCCCGCGCTGTGCGAGCACATGCGCTATGAGCGCGGGGTGGTGCTCAGCTACCTGCTGACCGGTCAGATGCTGATGCATCAAGACGACCTCGACGAGGCGCGCAAGTGTTTCAGCCGCGCGGCGCGCATCGCGCAGACCAGCCGCAGCTCGGAGCTGATGATGCGCGTGCAGGTGGCGCTTTCAGGTTACTATGAGCGCCACGGTGACGTGCGCGCGCAGCGCGAGGCGCTGGAGAGCGCGATGCACCTGCTCAAGCGCTGGGAGTCGCCTGAGGCGGAGCGTCGGGCGCGCGGCGTGCTGCTGACGCGCGCGGCGCTGTTCTGGACCACGCCACGCACGATGCGACGCGGCCAAGCGCTGCTGGGGGAGCTGCGCCAGCTGGCCGACAGCTCGGGGCTCGCCACGCTGGAGTGTCGCACCGACTGGTGCCAGTCACGGGTGCTCGTGGCGCGCGGCGATCTGGCTGGCGCGCGCGGGCTGCTGCGCCGCGCCGAGGCCCACGCGCGTGATTATGGGCTGCACGCGCTGGCCATTGAGATCATCCGCCAGCACGCCTCCACGGCGATGGAGCAAGAGGACTGGCGCGGCGCGCTCAACGTGCTCGATGATCTGCTAGAGCTGGCCGCGCAGCACCAAGACCTCTACAGCGCGCAGCGCGCGGGCGATATGCGCGCGCTGGCGCTGGCGATGCTCGGGGGCGACGCGCGCGAGGCGCGCGAGCACCTGGTGCGCAGCCTCGCGCGCGCCATGCAGCGCGCGGTGCCTAAGGATATTTATCGATGCAACGCGCTGCTGGCGCAGCTCTCCAGGCACACGATGGATCCGCGCGCGGCGCATCATTACGGTGAGATCAGCGCGCGCATGGCGCGTCAGGTCGCCATGTTCTAGAGCACCAGGAGCGCCGCGATGTCTGACTCAGCGCCAACCCCTAAGCGCCAAAGCAAGGCGACGCTCATCATCATCATCACGGTGTTCATGGTGTTGCCAGCGAGCGCACTGTGCGTGATGGGCTGGCTGCTGATCAACAGACCAGCCCAGGAGCGCCCGATGCCGACCCCACAGCTCCTCTTGGCGCCCGCTGACCAGGCCATCCGCGTGAGCGCGCGAGGGCGCGCGGTGATGCCCGCGCCTGTGCTGCCCGCTGATGCCAAGCTCATGCGCCTGAGCGATGGGGCGGTGGTCTCACTGGGTGATTATCAGGAGGACGCGCTGGTGCTCGTGTTCTGGGCGTCGTGGTGCCCTGACTGCGATCGCCAGATGCCCCACGTGGAGGCGCTGCATCAACAGCTCGCCAAGGATCCCAGCGCGCGCGTGCTCTCCGTGAGCTTTCGCGAGGAGACGCGCGGGCCCACGCCCGAGCCTGACTGGCAGGAGCGGCTCAAGGCCGAGGTCGCACAGCGCGGCTATCAGGTGGAGGTGCTCGTTGGCGCGCAGCCGCTGGCCGACGCGCTGTCACTGCGCGCGATCCCCGCCGTGGTGATGGTCGATAAGCAGCGGCGCGTGCGGTTGATCAGCGATGAGCTGGAGCTGGACGCGGCCGCCATGCGCGGCATCATCGATCAGCTCAACGCCCCCTGAGCGCGTGTGGTGTGCCGCGCGCAAAGCGCGCGGCGCGAAGGTGAGTGACAGGCGCGAAGCGCCTGGAGCGATACTCCAGCGCATGAGGCGCGCAGCGCCTGTCGCCCCAGGTGGGCTCACTCGTAGCGCAGGCCGTCGACGGGGTTGAGCCGTGAGGCCCACCAGCTCGGGCCGATGGTGGCGATGAGGCAGATCATCATCGCGACGCAGCCCACGATGAAGAACTCCAGCGGCACGATGCGCACGGGCAAATGATCGATCATATAAATAGACGGATCGAGGCCGAAGTCCCAATGGCGGATGCCCAAGCAGACGAGCAGGCCGCCGATGAGGCCGTTGAACGTGCCGATGAGGCCGATGACGAGGCCTTGGATCACGAAGATGCCGAGGATCTGACGCGGTGAGGCGCCCATGGACTTGAGGATGGCGATGTCTTTCTGCTTGTCGAGCACGATCATGATGAGCGTGCAGGCGATGTTGAAGCTCGCGACCAGGACGATGAAGCAGAAGAGCACGGCCAGCACGAGGCGCTGCAAGCCGAGGCTCGTGAACAGGTTGTGGTTGAGGCCGCGCCAGTCGAGGATGCGAAAGCGGCCCTTAGGTAGGACCCGATCAAGCTCGCGGCCAAGCTCGGCGACGGCGAAGACGTCTTGGACGCGGACGTCGACGCCGGTGATGACGTCGCCCTGCTCAAAGAAGTCTTGCAGGGCGCGATAGTCGACCATGACGAGGCGGTTATCATACTCGTGGAAGCCGCTGGCGTAGACGCCGCGCACGATGAAGAGGCCGCTGGCGGGGCTGCGGGCTTGGCCGCTGCCGCTGGGGCTTAGGCGCTCTAGGGGGCTGGTGACGCGGACCTCATCGCCGACCACGACGTTGAGCTTCTTGGCCAGGGTGCGGCCGATGAGCAGGCCTGGGGTCTGCTTGACGCCATCGGCGGGGAAGCGATCGAAGGTGAGCGACTCGACCGCGCGCTCGCCAGAGGTGACGTAATGGGGGATGTCGCTGACGCGGGCGATGGTGTCGGGCTCAATACCCTTGATCAAGATCCCAGCGGTCTTGTCATCCTTGGTGATGATCATCTCGTGCAAGATGAAGGGGCTGGTAGCGGTGACGCCGGGCAGCGCCTCGATCTGGGCCTGCATGTCGCGATAGTCGCGAAAGTCGACGCCAAACTTGAGCACGAGGATGTGGCTGTTGACGCCTAAGACGCGCTCACGAAAGGCGGCCTCAAAGCCGCCCGTGACGCTGATCACGCTGGTGAGCGCCATGACGCCCAAGAAGACGCCGAGGATGGCGATGACGGTGATGGTGGAGAGGAAGGAGCGCCCGTTGCGGCGCAGGTGTCGCAGCGCGACGAAGCTCTCGTAAGACATGAAGCGACGACCTCATCCGAGCAACAGTGAGCGAAGCCGCGCGCCTAAGGCGCGCAGCGCGCACACCATGTCAGGCGCGCGCGCGATGGGCAAGGCCTGTACGCGCTCAAGTTGCGCGCGCCTTGAGGGCGCTCAGGGGCCTGTGCGCCAGCCCAGCAGGTTGATGCGAAGCGGCGCGGCCAAGGGGTCAAAGCGGGCGAGCCAGGCGTCGGCCCAGGGCTCACCGCGAGAGGCCAGCGCCTCGGGGCGCGCGCTGGTGAGGGCCAAGGCATAGGCGTTTTGTGCCTCCCACAGATCCACCTCGGCGGGGACTGAGTCGACCAGGGCCAGGAGCTCAGCGAAGGCGTCGAGCGCGTCAATGGCGCTGGGGCGCGCGGCCAAGGCGCGCGCGCGCTGGTTGAGCTGCGCGGTGAGGCGGTGGCCAGCCTGATCGAGCGCGAGCGTGATCCCGGCGGCGCGCGCGGCCTTCAGCACGGCGCGCACTTCGGCGCGGCGCTGCGGCGCGTCGGGCGCGCGAAGCAGCGCGTCGAGCGACTGGTCAAGCGCCACCTGCGCGGCGGCGCGAAAGCCCGGCGGCTGCGGGTGCGACAGCGAGGTCAGGTAGCTCATCAGCGGCGCGCGACGCTCATAGAGCTGGCGGTAGACCGCGTGCGCGTCGCGCAGCGCCGCGTCGAGGATCAGCTCGATGATGCGGCGCTGATCATCGCGAAACAGCGAGCGCAGTGAGAACACATGCTCCGCAAAGACCTGATCCATGCCGCGGATGAGCGCGGGATACTCCGCGCGCTCAAACAGCGCCTCGGCGCGCGTGAGCCAGCCCTCAAGCGAGGTCTCATCGTGCGCGGTGGGCAGGATGCCGCCCGTCACGTTATGATCACCCATGTGCAAGACGGCATAGGTGAACGTCGCGCGCCGCAGCGTGATGGTGGAGGTGATCTCAGCTCGCCCGACGAGCAGGCGCGCTTGCCCCGCCGCGCGCACGCGCCGCCACGCCTCGCGCACCTCATAGCAGGCGATCATGCGCAGCGGCTCGCGCGGCTCAAACAGGGCGCTGATGGCGTGATGCTCGCAGACCTTCTGCAAGGTGATGCGGGCGGGTGCGACCTGCTTGGTGTACACCTCAGCGCCGCTGGGCAGCTCGCTTTGATTGCCCTCGGCGCGGGTGAGCTGCGCGATAAAGGCGGCCTCCAGCGAGGGCTCACCGAGCGCCTCGTGGAGCTGGATCACGCGCCCCGCATATTGCAGGATCTGGACCGTCTCAATGCCCCCCATGTCGTCGAAGAACCAGCCGCAGCTGGTGTACATGAGCTGGGCGTGGCGCTGCATCTCCAGCAAGCTGATGGCCTCAACCTGCTGAGCAGGCTCAAGCGCCTCGCGCGCGTGACGGGCGATAAACGCGCGTCGGCCCTCGCCGCTGAGCACCGCGCTGTAGTCGAGCAAGGCGTCCTCACGATCCTTAAACAAGCGCGCGCCGCGCAGCTCAAAGCACAGCGCCACCTGATCGCGCAGCCAGTCAAGCGCGCCGCGAAGCGGCGCGCGCCAGCGCTGATGCCAACCCGGCTTGCCGCCTGAGCAGCAGCCGCAGTCAGCGCGCCAGCGCTCGACGCCGTGGGCGCAGCTCCACGCGGTGTTCGGCGCGATCTCGACCTCCCAGCGCGGCGGGTGCTGGGCCAAGTGCTCGCCATAGACGGTCAGGCGCGCCTGAGCGCCACGCTCGATCTCATCAAGCGCATAAGCCAGCGCCATCTCACCGTGGCGGTGATGGTGGCCATAGGTCTCACCATCGGTGGCGATGTGCACGAGCTGATCATCCCCCTTGTGGGGATCCACGGCGCCCACCATGCGCGCGGCCAGATGCTCGCCGCGCGTGAGCAGCCGCTCAAAGGCGATGGCCTGGGAGATCGGCCCATTATAGAAATAGATGACGATCTGGCGACCATCAGGCAGGCGCTGCAGGTAAGGCTTGGTGGTGTCCACATGACCATGCACCTCCTGCCAGGGCGCGTCAGGCTCATCGAGCGGGCGCACGCGCGCGGCTTGGTGCGGGGCGAGCAAGGTGAAGATGACGCCTTGCTCGGCGAGGGCGGAGAGGGTGTCGATGCAGACGGCCGTCTCGGCCAACCACATGCCCTCGGCGTCGCGCCCGAAGCGGCGGCGAAAGTCATCCAAGCCCCAGCGCACCTGCACGCGTCGATCACGCGGGCTGGCCAGCGGCATGATCACGTGGTTGTAGACCTGCGCCATGGCGGGGCCGTGGCCCGAGAAGCGGGCGGCGCCCTCGCGATCGGCGCGCAAGATGGCGTGATAGATGTCGGGCCGCTGCGCCTCCAGCCAGTCCAGCAAGGTGGGGCCGAAGTTGAAGCTCATGCGCGCGTAGTTGTTGACGATGCGCACGACGCGCTCCTGCGCGTCGAGCACGCGGGCGGCGGCGTTAGGACCGTAACACTCTGCGGCGATGCGCGCGTTCCAGTCATGAAAGGGCGCGGCGGAGTCTTGCAGCTCAATGGCCTCTAGCCAAGGGTTCTCACGAGGCGGCTGATAGAAGTGGCCGTGGATGCAGATCGAGGGCGGTGACATCAGGGTAGCTCGTGGGAGGGAGTGCAACAGCTGTAGCGGATGATAGTCGCTTGAGGCTCAACGTCCACTGGGGATGCGCGCGCGCACCCGCACAAGCGGCGCAGGCCAGCGCTCGCTGCCGAGCCACAGCGCGTCGCCCTCAGGCGCCCACGCCAGCGCCTCGCCTTGGAACATCAGCGGCGGGCGCATGCGATCGGGGGTTGCGCTCAGGCTTTGGGTGAGGATCGACCGCGAGCGCCTCGGCGTCGTGAGGCCCATCCGGGTAAGCGAGCGAGGTGGTGTTGAGCACCTCAAGCTGGCCGCCGCGCGCCGGCTCAGCTGGCTCCAAGATGCGATGGAGCTGCACGCTGGGGCGGCGGTGACGATGATCACCGATGTCGGCGACGTGGATGCAGCGGCGCGGGTCATCGGGGGCGTAAGGGCCCGTGTCGATGTCCTCGATGTCACGGGCGCTCACCCCGCGCAGGGACCAGGTGGCGACGCGCTGGCCGCGCCGATTCAAGACATAGAGGGTGGGACCATCACCGGAGTCATTATGGGCGCAGAGCAGCTCAGGATCGCGCGCGCTGCAAGGCCAGCCCGCTGAGCGCTTCGAGCTGGCGATCCCAGACGGTGGCGACGACCTGGCTGTGAGCCCACAGGGGGCTATGTTGCGCCATCTTGCTGGGCAAGAACAGGGGCACCAAGGCGGCGAGCGCCAGCAGGGGGCAGCGCGCGATCAGGTCGCGGTCATGCATGAGGGTGAGTGTCCCAGGGGTTGCCAGCGAGCGAGGGCAAGATGTGCGTGAGAGACTGGCGCGAAGGGCGCGCACGTGCGACATTATAGGACGTCAAGATGTGGTCCGACAAGATCAGCGAGGAAGACATGGCAGGGTTGAGCGCTCCCATCACCCTTAAATTACAAGGCTTGCTCATGTGGGGCGGCGTCATCCTGGCGCTGTCCGGCTGCTCGCCAAGCTTCCAAGATGACGTGTGCACCAGCGAGGCGGACTGCTTCAGCGATGAGGCGTGCGTGGCAGGAAGCTGCGTGTATCGAGGCACGAGCGTGCCCGTGATCGTGGGCTTCACGGTCGCGCCTGCGACGATCCAAGCTGGCGACAGCGCGACGCTGACGTGGGAGCTTGAGGACGTGAGCAGCGCGCAGATCACGGCGTCAGGCGGCTTCTCGCACATGATCGTGATGGACGCGCTGCGTCAAGGGTCGCTGATGGTGAGCCCGCAGCAGAGCACCACGTACACGCTGACGGCGGCTAGCTCCGGTCAGCAGGTGACGCGCGAGGTCACGCTGACGGTGGAGCAAGCGCAGGCGCAAGCGCCTGTGATCACGACTCTCCAAGCGTCGCCATCAAGCGTCGCGCCTGGGGGCACGTCCACGCTGAGCTGGAGCAGCAGCGGCGCGACCGCTGGCGAGATCACCTATGGCGACACGCGCCTGACGCTTGACGCGGGGGACTTGGACAGCGGCAGCGTCGAGGTCAGCCCTGAGGAGACGACCAGCTACACGCTGACGTTGTCCAACGCGCAAGGTGAGGTCAGCCAGTCCGCGACGGTCACGGTCACGGGCGACGCGCCCGTGATTGACGCCTTCAGCGCCTCGGCGCCGGTCATCGCGGCGGGCGAGGAGGTCACGCTGTCGTGGATGATCACTGGAGCAGACAGCATCTCGCTGACCAACACGCAGGATGACAGCATCGACGTCTCGGCGCTCAACCCCGCCGCAGACAGCATCGTCCTCACGCCCACCATGAGCACCGTCTACACGCTGCGCGCGATCAACGCGTTTGGTGAGGTGACGGCGACCGCCTCCGTCAGCGTCATGGGCGAGCTGAACATCGTGAGCTTCACCGCGACCCCTGAGCAGGGCCAAGCGGGCGATATGTACACGTTGGCGTGGACGATCGATGGCGTGCCGACCAGCATCACCATCATGGATGACAGCGGCAACACCATTGACACCAGCGGCGTGGCGCTGCTCACCGCAGGCAGCGTCACGGTGTTGCCCTCCGAGACGGTGACCTACACCTTGAGCGCCACCGACGGCGCCCAGACTGAGACGGCCACCGCCACGATCACCATCGCCCCCGCGCCTCCCGTCATCGTGAGCTTCACAGGCAGCGCCGCAGACGTGGCCGTGGGTGACGACATCACGCTGTCTTGGCAGACCACCGGCGCCACCTCGATCTCACTGAGCGATGCGCAGGGTAACATGATCGACGTGAGCGCGCTTGATGCCGCCGTCGATGACGTCGAGGTGACCGTCAATCAAGCCACCAGCTTCACCCTCACCGCCACCAACGCGGGAGGCAGCGTCAGCCAGAGCGTCGACGTGACCACGGGCGTCCCCGTGGTCATCACCTCGTTTAACGCGACCCCCGATGAGGCCGTGGCGGGCGATCTCATCACCCTCGACTGGGTGACGAGCGACGCCTCCTCCCTGACCATCACCGCCAGCAATGGCGAG
>CAYXWB010000015.1:0-34390 GCA_964468515.1 uncultured Bradymonadales bacterium
GGCTGTGTGCGGGGCCGGGGCGGATGCCCCAGCGCACGAGCGCGTGATCCGCGATCATGTTGGGCTTGGTGCCACCCTCAATGCGCCCGAGGTTAAAGCGCAGCCCTGGCAGCTCACCGGACTCGCGCTCGCTCAAGGCGGCGACCTCCAGCGCGGCGACCGCCCAGCGCGCGGCGGCGTGCGCGGCGCTGTCATGCAGCGCGCGCGCTTGGGAGGCGTGGCCCGCCACGCCGTCAAACTCACCTGTATAAGTCACAATGCCGCGATGCGCGGCCACGGCGAGTCCGCGCGTGGGCTCCGCGATGAGCGCGCCGTCAAAGCTTGGCAGCGGGCCGCAGGCGGAGCCGTCGAGGAACGCGCGCACGCAGCGGCTGGAGCCCGCCTCCTCGTCGGTGGTGAACAGCAGCGAGGCTGGCCCCACGCTCAAGCGCGCGGCGGCGATCATGCACGCGGCGGCGCCCTTAATATCGCACGCGCCGAGCCCGATCGCGCGATCATCCTGAACGCGCAGGCGCAGCGGATCGGCCAGCCAGCCTGCGGCGGCGGGCACCGTGTCCACATGGGCGTTCATGAGCACGCGCGGCGCGCCGCGCGTGCTCCACAACAGCTGACAGCCCTCACCCAGATCCACGCGCTGGTGCGTGAAGCCGTCGAGCTGCGACACGATGTAGTCGCACAGCGCCTCGCACTGGGCCGGATCACGCGGCGGATTGCGCGTGTCAAAGGCGACCAGCGCGCCAAGCTGACGCAGCACCTCGGGCAGCAGCGCCTCTGGCGAGGGGGCTTGCATCACTTGGCCTCGCGCTCAGCTTGCAGCAGATCCATGGGGTTGATCTGCGCCGACAGCGTGGAGCTCTGACCCAAGAGCTTGATGAAGCCCTCGGCCTCGACCACGCCCCAGTCTGCAGACTGCGCGTAGACGGCGCCCTTGCGGTGGAGCATGTGCGGCGAGTCGATGGCGACGGCGTTGACGCGCCCGCCAGAGGTCTCCAGCGTGACGGTGCCGTTGACGACGCGCTGCGTGGAGGTGATGAAGGCCTCCAGATCGAACTTCAGCGGGTCATAGAAGAAGCCCTTGTAGACCAGCTCCACCCACTTCTGCGCCACGGTGGGCTTGAAGCTGTTCTGGTAGTGGGTGAGCACGGCCTCCTCCAGCGCGCGATGCGCGGTGAGCAGGGCGGTCATGCCGGGGGCCTCAAACACGATGCGACCCTTGAGGCCGATCGTGGTGTCGCCGGTGTAATAGCCGCGCCCCACGCCATAGGCGCCGAGCTTGCGGTTGAGCGTCGAGAGGATCGCGGGGCCAGCCATCGGCTCACCGTCGAGCGCCACGGCCACGCCCTGCTCAAAGGTGAGCTTGACCTGCGCGGGCACATCGGGCCACTGCGACGCGGGCGCGGTGAGCTGATAGGTCTCCTCGCCGGGGGCCTCCCAGCGGTCGATCTCGGAGCCGGAGACGGTCACGCCGAGCACGTTCTCATTGATGGTGTAGCGGGTGGTCTTGGCGCGCACGCTGTAGCCGTGGGCCTCCAGATACTCGCGCTCATAGTCGCGCACGTTGTCTTGCTGCTGCTGGATCTCGCGGATGGGCGCGAGGATCACGAAGTCGCCCAGCGCCTTGATGGTGAGGTCAAAGCGGACCTGATCGTTGCCCATGCCGGTGCAGCCGTGGGCGACGTGGCGGGTGCCGCGCTGGCGGCAGACCTGGAGCGCGCGCTTGACGATGACGTAGCGATCCGAGCACAGCAGCGGGTACTGGTTCTGATACAGCTCACCGCCGCGCACCAGCGGCACCACCACCTCGCCCCAGATGTCCTCAGCGCCATCGACGGTGATGTGCTCCTTGGCGCCAAGCTCGCGAGCGCGCTCAGCGATGTAGGCGCGCTCGGCGTCATCGACGCCGCCCGTGTCCACGAACAGCGTGACGACATCGTAGCCCTGCTCGCGCAGGTAGGGGACGCAGAAGCTGGTGTCCAGGCCGCCGCTGAACGCGAGGACGACCTCTGTCTTTTGAGTCATGGTGCGGGCTCCGTGGGGGCGTCTTAATCGGCGCGTCGAGGGTGCGTGGGAGAGGTGCTGGCGAGGATCAGCGCGCGAGCGCGCTCATGAGCGCCTTCTGGACGTGGAGGCGGTTCTCCGCCTCCTCGATGATGAGCGAGTAAGGGGCGTCGAAGACCTCATCGGTGGCCTTGACGTTGCGACGCGCGGGCAAGCAGTGGCTGAACACGCCGTCATCGGTCAGGGCCATTTTTTTTGCGTCGACCATGAAGTGCTTGTGCGCGTCGCGGATGGGGCGCTCCTCGTCCCAGCGGCCAAAGTAAGGCAGCGCGCCCCAGCTCTTGGCGTAGACGACGTGCGCGCCGCGGTAAGCCTCCTCAATGTCGTGCGAGACGGTGATGGAGCGACCTTGCGCCTGCGCGTCTTGGCGCGCGAGGTTCATGTAGCGCTCATCAAGCACATACTCAGGGGTGGGGCACAGCAAGGTGACGTCAAAGCCGAACTTGGCGGCGATGATGAGCGCGGAGTTGGCGACGGCGGTGTTGAGCGGCTTGGGGTGATAGGTCCACGTCAGCACGAACTTCTTGCCATCCGTGCTGCCCAAGCGCTCTTGGAGCGCGAGCATCAGCGCCATTTCTTGGCACGGGTGCGTGATCGTCTCCATGTTGATGACGGGCACGGTGGCGTGCGCGGCGAAGGCGTTGATGACGCGATCTTGGCGATCCTCTCGCCAATCTTGGAACTTGGGGAAGGCGCGCACGGCGATCATGTCGCAGTAGCGCGACAGCACCCGCGCGGCCTCCTTGACGTGCTCCTCGGCGACGTCATCCATGCGCACGCCCTCCTCAAACTCCATCGGCCAGGAGCCTTGCCCGGGCTGCAACACGACCGCGTGGCCGCCCATCTGATAGATGCCGATGTCAAACGAGGCGCGGGTGCGCAGCGAGGGGTTGAAGAAGACCAGCGCGATGGTCTTGCCCTCAAGGCGCTTGTTGTGGGGCTGCTGTTTGAGCGCGCGGGCGTCATCGAGCAGCGCCTGGAGCTCATCGCGGCGCCAGTCCGCCGTAGTCAAGAAATGCCGCATGAGCGAGGCCTGGGCTAGAGGTGACACAACGCGGCGCCGAGCCGCACAGGGCGCGAATCCTAGGCGCGAATGACGCGCCGTGTCAACGGCGCGTGACAGGTGTGTCACGCGCACACGCATGCTAAGCTCGCGACGCCTCACCACCCAGGAGCCCCACTCCATGCGCCCTCACCTCATCGCCGCATCGCTGCTCATCACCCCCCTCATCATGGCATCCCAGGCCTACGCGCAGGGCGTGGACAGCGAGGATCGCGCGCAGCCAGACGGCGCGTCTAGGGAACCGCGGACCGTCATGTTGCTCATGCCGGGCCTGACCGCCGCGCTGTCAATGGGGCACACGCGCGGTGATGGGGTCGCGGGCGTGCTCGGCGGCGAGCTGAGCGCGGTGGTGTTTAATCTTGGGGGGCTGCTGGAGACGCCGCCCGGGCCTATCACCGCGCTCGGCGCGTACGTCGATGGCGTGTGGGACTTCAGCGCCGACGCGCTGCGCGTGAGCGCGGGTCCCGAGCTCGCCTGGATGATGTTTGGGCTAGATGGCGGCTACATGATGCAGCGGCGCGCGGGTCAGCTCAAGCACGGCGCCAACGCGCGCGTGTTCATCTCGCTCGTCTATGTCGCCCTCTATGCGCGCGGCGGCGCGACCTTTGGCGAGGCGCCCGAGCGGATGATGGAGCTTGGCCTGCTGCTCAAGCTGCCAGTGAAACTGCGCTGAGCGGCAGGCGCGAGGTGCATCAGTAGTCTTGGTCGCCCTGCTTGGGGGGGTTGGACTGCTCGGTGCCTTGCAGGCCGGGATCGCGGATCTCATCTTCATCATCCACGATGCGCTCGTGCTCAGGGCGCTCGTTGGGGTGCCTACGCGCAGGGTCAGGCTCGCGCTGAGGTTCTTGGCGAGGCTTGCCAGGCGCCGTCACAGGCGAGGGCTGCGCTGGCTGCTGCGGGGCTTCGGGGCGATCAGGACGACCCGTCAGATCGGGTCGCTCAAAGGGGTTGGGACGTGCGGTTGATGCCATGGTGTTGCTCTTGGTCAGCGATGCGATGCGGTGAAGCGCGCAGAGGCGCGCGGGGCCAGCGCTTAGGCGCTGGCCCCATGAAGTTCAGCTCAACGCGACCTCAGTCTTTGCGCTGCTTCGTGTGCTGCTGCTGCGGGTTCTGATCTGGTGAGCTCTGGGGGCGCTGGCGACCACCGCTCGACATCTTGTCATCACCCTCGGGCTCGGTGCGCGAGCCGACGCGCTGCGCGTCGCCAGCCTGCTCGCGCTCCTGACTCACACGCTCGGCGTTGTCGCGCTGGCGCTCTTGAGCGCTCGGGTTGCTGTGGACCTTCTGATCGTTCTTATCGTCCTGTCGGCCCATCTGGCCCGACTGGCTGTTACCGCCCACGGCCACCTGCTCTTGCTGGCCTTGCCTGTCGCGGCTCATCTGCTGACGAGCGCGATCATCGCTCTGGCCATCGAACTGGCTCTCCTCGGCGTGGCTCAGATCCTTCTGAGCGATGCCAGGCTGCTTGGAGCCAGCCTTCATCTGCTGGTCTTTCATGTCATGGCGGCTCTGATCATGCTTGCCTTGCCCTGTCTGGCTCTGCCCCACCTGGGGCTTTTGGCCATGCTGCTGCTGACGCTCTTGGTCTTGCGTAGGCTGAGCCTGCTGCTGTTGCTGCTGGCCTTGCTGACGCTGGCCTTGCTGACGCTGGGCGCCTTGACCTTGATCCGAGCCGCTCTGGCGACGCTCGTTCTGGTCGTTCTGATTCTGCTGACCTGGCTGGCCCTGCTGGCCAGCCTGGTTCTGCCTATTCTGATCCTGATTGTCCTGCTGATTAGCCATGATCCATCTCCATCATTCATCTAGAGCGACACTTTATTCATGAGGTCGCCCCAAGCGAGCGCCCTCATCTCAACCATGACGAGCTTGCCTCATCACTGCTGCTAAACCTAACACCTCAGTGGCCATAGCAAGGACAATCCACCCGTTTGCCAGGGAAATGACGCCTCCCTACAAAATAGCAAATCCTGAGCCTTCTACAGGACTTGCCCGTTCGAACAGGCGCGACTAAGCGCAAATGAGCCGCCTCAACCCAACGGGTTGAGGCGGCTCGCGCGACCTACGAGCGCCCCCCTCGTACGTAGTCAATCATAACCAGCGCTAGGTCTCAGCGCTCACTTGCGCTGCTTGTCTTGGCCTTGGCGCTCTTGGTCTTGGCGCTCTTGGTTTTGCTGCTGCTGCTGCTGCTGGCCTTGCTGACGCTGGGCGCCTTGACCTTGATCCGAGCCGCTCTGGCGACGCTCGTTCTGGTCGTTCTGGTTCTGCTGACCGGGCTGGTTTGGCTGACCAGACTGGTTCTGCTTGCCCTGCTGACCCTGTTGATCCTGATTCTGATTCTGATTGTTCTGCTGATTAGCCATGATCCATCTCCATCATTCATCTAGAGAGACAATAAACCATGAGACCGTTCCACATGAGCGGCCCCATCTGAACCATGATGAGAGCTCCTCATCACTGCTGCTAAACATAAGACCCCAGCGGCCATAGCAAGTAAGATTCGTCCGATTGCCAAAAAAATGACATTCTTCTATAAAATAATAAATCCTGAGTTTTTCCTAGGAGCTGCCCGCTCGTCAGCGCGCGCGCAAGCGCGAGCGAGCCCCCGCAACCTGTCAGGTTGAGGCGGCTCGCTCGCGCCCGTCAGAGCGGCTTAATCACCACCGTCAGGGGCTCATCGACCCGAGCAGGCGCGCGCATCGTGTCAAGCGCGCGCCTTGGGTCATTTGCGCAGGGGCTGCTCACGCGCTTGCTGCTCATTCTCATCCAGCTCGGACTGGGAGCGGTCCTGCTCGTCACGCGGGGGCTTCTGATCTTTCTGGCCCTCTGGGGGCTCATGAGGCGGCCCCACGCGCTGAGCCTCATGCGCGTCCTTGCCCGCCTTATTGCGCGCCTCTTGTTGCGCATGCGCCGCGTCTTGCTCACGGTGGGCGCCGCGCTGGCGCAGCGCAGCTTGGTCAGCCTGATCGCGCGTGCCGGAGCCCGCCTCAGGCCTCAGCGCGCTGCTGGGGGAGACGTGCTCCGTGCGACGCGGGCGCTTGGCGAGGTGGTCCTCCGCATCATCCGGCGCGTCTTCATCGACGTCGCCTGAGCGGGGGCGCTCTTGAAGCCCCTCATCAATGTTTGAGTCATCCTCATGGCGAGGCTTGCGCTTATGCTCTACGTGCTCTTGAGGCTCACCCATCATCCATCTCCAGCGGTTGAACACACCGACATCTCATCACCAGCTCGCGCGAGCGCCTCGCCATTCGCTATAGCTAGGCGCTCGCGCTAGGCCGCGCCTAAACGCCCGGGGACGCTCAAAGCTCACCCTTACGATGGCCAGCGCCGCGATGTTGACTGCGCTGGCGATTCTCATCGTGCTCGAACTGCTGCTGGCGATCCGCCGGCGGCAGCTCCTCATTGACGCCGTCATCGCTTGGACGCTTCTTCAGATCTTGTTCTAAACCGGGGTTCACTTCCTCAGGTGTGGCCTCACCTTGACGCTCTTGCGTGTCCTCGCGCTCATCATTATTCTTAGACATGCTCACTCCATCGTGTTCACAATCGAGCCCATAACCATTCGCAGCGCGCCTGCTCACGAGGCGGCTCCATGTGCGTCGTGATGGGGCTCGCCACCACACCTGTCAATCTAACCACTCAGCGGCTCAGACAAGCGCGCATGTGCTCGTGGCGTGAAGATGACCGAGCGAGATGAGGTCTTTTTACGCCATCAGACGTCTAGGATCAGCGCACCACAGCGCGTCGCGTCTGCTATGAGGTGGCGCCTCGCACAAACGTGCAGCACGCCCGTAGCAGGGCGCCGCCCACCTGTCATCATCACCGGCCTCACCTCACATCAACACCGGCCTAACCTCGCGCCCCGCCGCATCGAGACGCCTATGTATCGCGCGCTCCTTATGCTCACGCTGCTCTCACTCACCGCCCTGAGCGCCCCCGCCAGCGCTCACACCAACCTCTGCGACCAGCTGGCCGCCGCGCCCAAGGCCGACATGAAGGCCCCCGAGGTCAAGCGCGCGCTGGAGGTCTGGCGCCGCGTCTTGACACCATTTGAGGCGATGCAGCAGCGCCAGACCGCGCTCGTGATCTTGGACGCCAAGGCACGCGCTGGCGAGGGCGATGACGCGCCAGCGTTTAAGCCCACAGGCCACATCTGCCCCGGCGCGCCGCCTGTGATCTATGTCACTTGGCCGCTCATCGAGCTGGTCTACACGCACAAGCGCTACCCCGAAGACTTCCTCGCGTTCGTGCTGGGTCACGAGCTCGGCCACCGCGTCAACGACCTCAGCGGGCGCGGTGACAGCATCTTAGGCGTCGCGGAGCGGCCCGGCCAAGGACGCCACGAGGAGTCGCTCGCTGACAAGCGCGCCGCCTTCTATGCCACCTTGGGCGACTACTCCATGCGCGCGCTGGCCCGCGAGGACATCGTCGCCACGTTCTTAGATCAAGAAGTCCAGGTGCGCCGCTACGCGATCGAGGAGCGCAAGCAAGCGCTGCTGGAGACGCTGCACCGTTTCGACGCCTATGAGCAGCTCTATCAGGCGTCGATCGCGCTGGCGATGGGCGCTGAGGGGGAGTCAGCCGAGCGGCTCATCGCGCACGTGGATGAGCTGATCACAGGCCAGAGCGCGCCGCTGCCTGAGCTGCGGCTGGTGCACGCGCTGGTGCTGCTCAACAACGCCGCCCCCGACGCCCCCTGGACCGCTCACTTTGGCGATCTGCCGCCGCTTCGCGCGCTGCGCTGCGGCGCGGTCTTCCCCTCAAGCTCCGCGCTCGCTGAGACGCCGCCCGTCCAAGGCGCCGTACGCGGCGCGCTCGATGAGCAAGAACGCGCGGCGCGCGCCATCGCGCGCCTTGATCGCGCTGAGCGCCTGCTCCAAGACGCGCAAGACTTTGGCGCCGATCGGATGGCCATCCACAGCGCGCGCGCCTGTCTGGCGCTGTATCGCGGCGAAGCTGACAAGGTGTATGGGGAGCTGGAGCTGACCAACAAGTCCGCCTCGCGGGCTGTGCCTGAAGGCGTCACCAAGACCTTGAGCGCCAACCGCGCCTTAGCCTCAATGCTCAACGCGCTCAAGAAATCACCGCCACCGAGCGACATGAGCAAGCGCCGCGCCTGGCACAAGCAGCTCGAGAAGACCCTCAAAAAACCTGCGAAAGATAACCCCCAGCTCAGCGCAGCGCTCACCGCCGTGGGCGCGCTCGCGCGTGGCGAGGTGGTGGCGCGCGCGCCCAACCCCCACGCCAGCTGTAGCGCGCGCCCCGAGGCCGCGCGCCCCACCCCCATGCCTCAAGCGGATGGCCCGCTGGGCGCCTGCCCCGCAGGCTGGACCCTCACGCACAGCTCCCCCGAGGTAGACCCCGCTCACCCCACCGCCCACGGCATCACGCTGTGCGCCTCAGGGGCCCAGGTTGGCGCTGGCAAGCTCCTGGTGCGCGTCAACCTGCCCGGCGCCATGAGCCCCGCCCTGCCCCCCCTCGCCATGACCCTGCTCTTAGAGGACACGCCACCTCAAGCCCCGCTGCCCCTCAAGGCGTGGGCGTGCGGCTGCCCGCTCGTCGAAGCGCGCGGTGTGTCCGATCGCGGCGAGTCGATGACGCAGGCGGTCTGCCCCGCCGTAAGCCAAGAGACGCTGCTGTTTCAGGAGGGGGCTGGTGGGGTGCGTCGCGTGATCACGATCCGGGAAGAGCGCTAGATAAGCGCACCTGCGCGCGGTGCTGCGCGAGGTTCATGGCATCGGGCTGGCCAGCCCGATGATCGCCCCATGCGGATCGCGCACATACGCCACGCGCTGCCCCCATGGCATGGCATGGGGCGCACTCAGCGCGGTCGCCCCTGCCTCAAGCGCTCTTGACCAAGCCTGATCCACATCCACCATCGTCAACGTCAGCTCAAACCCAAGCGGCGCGCCTTGCGCTGTGGCGGGCGTATAGGGGATGGGCACCACCTGCGCGCCGAGCGCGTGGCTGGTGAAGGCCAGGCGCGTTGACCCCGTCTCCAGCTCGCCATAGTCGCCCTGCTCGTGGAGCATGCGGCGCTTGAGCCCAAAGGCGGCCTCGTAGAAGCTCAGCGCGTCGGCCACGCTAGGCACGAACAGGATCACATAGCCGAGGGTCACTTCTTGCGAGTCAGTCATCATCAAGCTCCACAGGCATCGTGGGGGTGAAGAGGCGCGCCGCGCGACGCGCGACGCTAGCAGCCGCCACTGTGCCGCACCTCAAGGGGCGCGTCTTGAACAGATCGGCCAGCGCGTCAGCGCGGGGCGTCAGCGCGGCGCGTCAGCGCGGCGCGTCAGCGCGGCGCGTCGCGCCACTGGCGCGGCGTCAGCCCCGTCAGCGCGCGACAGTCGCGGCTCAAGTGCGCCTGATCGGCGTAGCCCGCGCGCGACGCGACCTCGGCCAGCGGCAGCAGGTCGATGATGGCGAGCGCCTGACGCAGCCGCTGCACGCGCAGCCAGAGCGAGGGTGCGTAGCCAAGGAGTGGGGCGAGCCTGCGGCGCAGCGTGCGCTCGCTCCAGCCCGAGCGCGCGGTGAGGTGGGCTGCGCGCCTGACGGGCGCGTCGCGCATCCACATCAAGAGCCCATAGTCTGGGTGCGCCTGCGCGCGCTCGACGCCCGCGCTCAAGCGACGCCATAGCGCCGCCTCATCCTCGCCCGTGAGCCCCAGCGCGTCCGGCAGCGGCACGCGAAGATCACACAGCGCGCGGGCGTCGAGCCCGGTGAGCAGCGGCAACATGCCTGGATGAAACCGCACCCCGCTGACCACCTCGCCAGGGCCGATCGTGGCCACATGAGCGCGCGGCGCTGGCCCGACCACCCACCAGCGCTCGCCACGACGCATCAGATCCATGCAGTTATCAGGCACCACCCGCGCCGACAGAGCGGACAGCGGCGCCACGTGCCAGCGCTCATCAATGAGAGGGCGCAGGGCCTCATGCGCAGACATCTTCGACCTCGCGCGATCGCGTGCTATGACGCTGGCGCCAGGCGCCAGCCGCTTGGAATGTAGCGCATCAGGACGATACTTGTCTCACAGCGCAGACTGACGCATCCTGCGAGACGTGTCAGCTGGCTGACACAAGCTCTGAGCCCCAACGCAAGGCCCGCTCATGTCGTCGAGACGTCTGCTCCTCCCGCTCGCCACCCTCGCCGCGCTGCTGTGCGTCGCCCCACAAGGCGCGCGCGCGCAAGCAGACAAGGGCCGCCCCAGCGGCTCAACCGCCGCCCAAGCGCAGGCTGAGGCCCAGGCCAAGCGGGCGCTGTGCGAGCCCCTGCCTTACGGTGATGATCGCCTGCTGTGCGAGCGCACCTGCGTGGCGCTGCCCCCCTCAGAGCAGTGCCTGCTGACGCTCCGCTTTGGCGCGCGCGTGGCGCCTTTCTTGAGCGCCGCGCCGATGCCAGGCGATCACGTCGAGCGCGAGGCGCGCGCCAAAGGCTTCGACGCCACCGACGCGCTCAAGCTGCGCTGGTTTGTGACGCAGCAGCTCGGCTGGCCCGATCCCAAAGGCCCGACGACAAGCCGCAAGCTCATCCGCCCCGAGCAGGCCATGGCGCTCAGCCGGATGCTGCGCGAGGCAGGCACGAGCGCCGATCCTGCCTCTCAGCGCTCGGCCATCAAGCGCGCGGTGGAGGAGGCCGAGCGCGTCTATGGCGCCAATGATGTGGGCCTGCTGCCCACGCTCGATCAGGCGGCGCGGCTGGCCACCGACGCCCAGGGCCATGACCTCGCCATGACGCTCAACGCGCGCGCCCTCGCCATACGCGAGCGCGCCCTGCCCGATGAACACCCTGAGCTGGCGCTGGCGCGCTTAGCGATGGCACGTCAGCTCATCGCGCTGTCACTGTATGTCCCCGCCCAGCAGCTCATCGGCCAAGCCGAGCGCGCCTTATCAAGCGTCTTCGGGCCGCTGCATCCGCATCACTTGGCCCCTGACAAGCTGTCCATCACCACCCGCGCGCGCCCGCTCATCCAGCGCGGCGATCCTGAAGGCGCGCTCGCGAGCACCCAGCAGCTCATCACGCTGCGCGCTCAGGTGCTCGGCCCAAGCAGCGAGGATGACGCGCAGCTGGCTGAGATCGCGTGGCGTGCAGGCGACATTGAGGCGGCAGACCTCGCCGCGCGCCGCGCGATGAGCGCGGCGCCCACCCCCGAGGCGCGCCACGCGCTCACGCTCACCCACGCGCAGCGCCTGCTGGATGTCGCCTTCGCCTCGCGCGAGGCCGCGCGAGGCACCACCCGCACCCAGGCGGCCGAGGACGCGCGCGCCTTCGCATCCCAAGCGCGCGAGCTGCTGCTGCTGCGCCATCAAGCCCTGCTCGCCAGCGCTCCCAAGGCCCCTCACGCCGCCCTGCTCAACCTGCTCGGACGCGCCGCCACCGCCCTCGATGAGCACGACCAAGCCGCGCGCCTGCACGAGCGCGCGCAGCTGGCCTTTGAAGCCGAGGCCAAGACCGAGCAAGCCGCAGACGCGCTGGCGCGTCGCGCCAGCGCGCTTGATGAGGCCGCCTCCCAGCGCGCCGTGCAGCTGCGCGCGCCCGCTCAAGCCGAGGCGCGTCAGCTCGTCATGCGCTGGCTCGACGCGCTCCCCGCTACCGCCTCACTGCCCACACAGCTCGCCACCATCGCCGCCATGGAGGCGGTGCAGCTGCCCGCCGATGAGCGCGCGCAGCGCCTCACGCGCGCGGCGCTGACGGCGCTGCGCGCCGCCTGGGATGAGCGCGCCCTCGCGCCGCCCGCCTATGCCCACGACACGCTCGCCGCAGGGCTGCGCCTGCTCGACTCACCCGCCGATGCGCCGCTGCTGCTCGATCTGGCGCTGCTGCTGAGCCACCATCGCCAGCGCCAAGAACAACACGCGCGCGCGCTGGCGCGCGCTCACGACGCGCTGCCTGAGCGCGCGTGGCCTGCGCTCGCGCAGGCCACCTTGAGCGTCGATCCGCGCGCGCGCGCGCAAGCGCGCGACGCGCTCCACACTGAGGCGCCCGCGCTTCGCGCGCTCATGGCCCCCGCCTCGCCCACCCGCGAGGCGCTGTGCGCCGCCGCTGACAGCGCTAAAGCCGCGCTCATCGTGCTCGTCCCCGCGCGCGGCCAGCGCTTCGCGCTGGTCGCGCGTCCCGGCTGCGCCGTCACGCGCGTCTTGCTCGGCAGCGCCGAGCGCCTGCACGCCATGGCCAAAGAGCAGCGCGACAGCGCGCGTCAGGCCGCCGCGTGTGACGACCTCGACGCCCCCGGCTGCATGAACGCCATCATGACGCTCGATCGTCACAACGCCGCGCTCTATCAGGCGCTGTGGACGCCGCTCATTGAGGCAGGCCCGCTGCCTGAGCAGATCTGGGCGTTCATCCATGATGACGCCTTACGCCAAGTGCCGCTCGACGCGCTGCGCGCGCCCAGCGGTCAGCACCTCGTCGAGCAGCACGCGCTGCGCATGATGCTGACCTCGGATGCGCCGCTGCGCCCGGCTGCGCCGCGCGCCACAAGCGCGCAGGCGCTCTATAGCGATCCTAAAGACAGCGCCACGCTCGGGCCAGCCGAGGACGCCCCCCTCGGCTGGACGGTCTGCGCGCGCGGCTTTTGCGCCGGGGCGCCCAAGGCGATGAAGCGCGCTTGGCAAGCGCGCGTCAAGGCGGCATCGCCGCCGCAGCAGCCTGGGATCTGCCCCAGCGCCACGCGCGCGCCCTCACTGCTGCCCGATCACGACGCACCCCAAGCGCTCACCTCCACCGACGGCGCGACCGTCATCGCCGCCTTCGGAGACAGCGCCCATGAGGCGGCGCTGCGCGCCATCATGCCTGAGCAGGCGCTCATCGTGCTGCGACTCGCCAGCACGAGCGTGCGCGCGCGCGACTGCGCCACGACGCGCCTGCGCGAACAACCACCCTATGGCGCGCTCGCCCCCATGGGCGGCGCGAGCGCACAGTCCGCGCCGAGCAGCGACGCGGCCCCTGAGCGATGGCTCAGCGCGCGCGAGCTGGCGAGCGTCGATCTGTCGAGCGTCAACCTGCTCGCGCTCGTCATGACCGATCCCAAGCCTAGCCTGAGCAACGCGCTCAACTTGGTCGAGGCGGCCGCCGCAGGGGGCGCGCGCTGGATCGTGATGACCCGCTGGCGCGGCCCGCGCCACGCCCCCTGGGACGCGCTCATGGCGAGCGCGCTCAAGGCCCAAGATCCCGCCATCACGCTGCGCGACGCGCAGCGTCAGCTCATCCAACAGGCGCGCAGCGCCGGACAGCCCACCCGGCCCGAGCTGTGGGCCACCCCCGCGCTGTGGTGGGCCGCGCCTCACAGCCCCTAAACCCACCTCACGCTCACTGCGGCATGACGATCACAACCCCATAGATATGGCGCGGATAGCCCGGCGGCTTGAACGGCGCCACCAACACCGCCACGCGCTTGGCGCTCATGAGCGGCGCGCCAAACGCTATGCGCTCAAAGTCGTCTGTCTCATACCAATAATATTGGACCCCCTGATCGAACATGGCCACAGCGCGCGTGGAGAACTTATCGGCGGCCTCCTTAAGCGTCAGCTCACCACGCTCAAGCTGCTCACTGATCCCCTCAGCGCTGCTGTTCAACGCGAAGATGCGCTTAGCCATCGTGACGCCGTGGGCCGCACGCGACGCGTTCAGCGCCTTCATCACCTGCGCTGAGCGTCGGCTGTAAGGCACCTCAGGCAAGCGCTCATAGACGTTAACCAGCGCGCCAACTCGCCCCTCTTGGATGACGCTGCCCACCGCGAGCAGCCCCTCACCCTGTACCATCAACGCAGCGCGCCCTACTGGCGAATCAAAGATCCCGCTGACCAGCTCGCGCGCGTCCGCATGTCCGCTAAAGCGCGATGTAAATTGTCCGCTGATGATCGGCGCGTTCACATCCCAGCCTGCGGCGAGGCCGCGCAAGATGTCGTCTGCCACCACCTCGTCGTCCTCTGCCTCGCTGCGCAGCGCGCCAAACAGATGCCCCGCCAGCGCCATAGAGGCGCGCGTCTGTGACTCGGACAGCACCAGCGCCGGCAGCTTGTTCGCCGCGCGGGCAGCGTTCACAAGCATTAACACTTGCTGCGGCAGCGTCACGTCGTTCAGCTCACCTGGCAGCGACACTTGTTCAAGGTGCCCCCTCAGCGCAGGGGGCATATAGCTCAAGCTGCGCGCCGATGAGAAGCCGATGCTCAACGCCCTGCGGGCTGAGAAGCGCCCCGCTTTGCCCACCATGACCTCCAAATAGGCCATCGCATCTGAGGGCACAACAGGGCAGACCAGCTCAAAGTCAGGCGCGCTCACCGCAGAGTTGTTCGCGCACAACACGGTCTCATAATCCCCCCGATTGATGCGCCCATAGATAGCCTCGCCACGCGCGCGTGTCAGCCGACCTCGCACGACAACCTCGCCCGAGGAGGGCGTCTGCGTCGCCATCGGCGCCACCGTGGCGCCAACGCGCGCGCCCACGAGCATGATGATTATGCGCCCCTTCGACTGGGTCATCCACATGCCCAGCTGGTCTGTGTTCGCCCCCAACTTGACGAACATCTCCTCCAGTGGGGCACCACCTCGCTCGACGAGCTTCGCCGCGTCGAACGACGCAAAGTCATCCCACGTCATGACGTGCGACACGGCGTCCTCACCCCATGTCGAGCCACAGCTCGCTGTGATGAACTTTTTCAAGCTCGAATCGGGCTCAGCATCGTTCGCCACATAAAACAGCCCCAGCTCGCGCGCCACACACTGCGACTGCGCGCTCATCTTCGCTCCCACCTTTGACACCGCCAGTTCTTGCAGCGCGTCCTCTGGCGCGAACGGATCGGCGCCATAACGCTCAGGCAGCGGGCCCGTGAGCGTCCACGTCGGCACCGTCGCAGCCGCCTGCCCAAAGCTCGCCACAGGCACGGGCTGCTGGCGGATCTCCTCCAAGCGCGCGCGCGTCGGGAACGGGTTCTCGCGCCTCTCTGCGCCACCACACCCCAAAGCCAAGATCATCCCGGCGCAAAGCGCGCCTATGAGCCCGTATCGCATCATCACCCTCTCCTCCCTGTCTTGTCGTTTGTGCGGTCAGAAAAAACAGTCGGCGCGCGCGCGACACCTCACCCTAAGCACGCACCAGCTCGCTCAGGTTCAAGAGACCTGTGTGTCTGGCTCCCCCTCGCGGCGCCGCTTGACGAGCTGCTGCTCAACCGCTGCTTAGTCGGGCGCTGTTCCCACGTCAAGCCACTTTCTATTGACAGAAGCTGACGCAGGCGCGCGCCTAGGAGCATACTTCAGGCCGACACCGCGCGGGCGCCGTGAAGAAGGTTCCCCCGACGTCCCCCTGACGCTATGATGCGCCATGTCGTTGACGCTGAACCTTCGCTCAAGTGAGAACACACTTATGCGCGCGCATCACCTGCTCGCCGCGCTGCTGCTGATGTCAGCAGCATGCGCGTATGAATCCTCTACGATTGAGTCATTGCGCTGCGCCCCTGAGGGCGCGCGCGAGACAGGGCGCGTCTGTCAAAGCGGCGTCTGGGTGCAAGACACCACCCTCACCCCAGACCTCCCCCTTGATCTGCCTGATGACGTCGAGCCTGACGCCACCGAGGAGATGTGCATCCCGCTGCCTGACAGCTTCTACTGTGAGCAAGCAGGCGCGCAGTGTGGCACACTCACGCGCTTGGACAACTGCGGCGTCACGCGCCCCGTCCCGTGCGGCGAGTGCGAGGTGGGCGAGTGCGGCGCGGCGGGGGCAAACCTGTGCCAGTGTGACTGCGAGATTGATGGCGTCTGTCGCGGCGCGGGCATGCCTAACCCCGACAACGCCTGCCAAGTCTGCGATCCCGAGGTCAGCGCCACAGCGTGGAGCCCTCACAACGCGGGCGACACCTGCGCAGGGCCCGGCACCTCAGCGTGCAACCCAGGCACCTGCGATGACGCAGGCGCTTGTGTCCCCTCGACAGAGACCTGCGCGATGCTCAACACAGAGTGCACGCGCGGAGAGTGCATCAACGGGGCGACCTGTCGCGCCGTCCCCATCAACATCGGTGATAGCTGCACCTCCTCACAGCAGCTCGTGGCCGGGTGCGAGCAGAGCACCTGCGATAACACAGGCGCTTGCACCGTCAAGCCCGTGGAGGGGACCTGCATCTTGGAGGGACAATGCCTCCAAGATGGGCAGACGCCCACCGGCAAAGACTGCCTCGTCTGCGATGGGGAGACAGGGCTCGCCATCCCCACCCAAAACCTCCCAGCCGACATCTGCGGCGCTTCGAACGCTTGCACCACGCGCAGCTGCGTCAACGGGAGCTGCGCCGAGATGCCGCGCACAGGCACGGGCTGCCTCATTGACGGCGCCTGCTACAATGATGGGGCCACGCGCCCTGGCTTCCCCTGCCAGAGATGTATTGCGACCGCCCCCAACCCTAATCAATGGAAGAACGAGCCGGTCGACACCGCCTGTGACAGCATGCTCAACATGTCCCCTGAGATGAGCGCTCTGTGCGCCCAAAGCGCGTGTAACAACGAAGGCATCTGCCGCATCAACGCCATCATCAACCCTGCGCGCTGCCTGATCAATGGCTCCTGCTACATCCCCAACAGGCCAGTGCACAGCTGCCAGTACTGCGACCCCGCCCTCAATCAGCGCGTGTGGACCATGCGAGCTACAGGTTACGCGTGCACCGACGCCAGCTCACAGTCCTGCAAGAATGAGATGGACAACTGCGAGTGTACCAACGCAGGCGTATGCGCGCCGTGATCGCGCGTTGAGCGCCACCCTCTCTTGCTGTTATACTCATCGCCAGCCAAGTCAGCAGAAAATCGCCGCATCCGGCGCCTCAAGTCAGGACACCCGCGCATGGCAACCGCTCGCCAGCAGCTCTCACTCGCCCTCATCACCTTCGCGGCCCTGTTGGCCATGTTGAGCGGCTGTGTTTATGACTCCGCGACGATTGAGTCGCTGCGCTGCGCGCCCGAAGGCGCGCGCGATGGTGAGCGCGTCTGTCAAGGCGGCGTCTGGGTCCAAGATGGCACGCTCGTCCCCGATGAGCCCATCGATCTGCCGGACTGCGTGCCTGAGACAGACGAGGCTCTGTGCGCAGCGCGCATCGGCCAGTGCGGCGAGCTAGAGGTCCAAGATCGTTGCGACCAGACGCGCCAGATCAGCTGCCTCCAATGCCCTGCTGGCGAGCGCTGTGACGCGAGCGCGCGCACCTGCGTGTGCGTGCCTGAGGATGACATCGCCTTCTGCGATCGCCTGCGCGCTGACGTTGACTCACTGTGCGGCACCGTCACCGCGCAAGATAACTGCGGCGCCTCACGCACCGTCCCCTGCGGAGGCTGCGATGACGCCGCTGGCGAGCTGTGCGACGATGACACCAACCGCTGCGTCTGCACCCCGGAAGATGATCAAGCCTTGTGCGATCGCTACGGCGCCGACTGCGGCATGATCACCCGCGCGGATCGATGCGGTGCGCAGCGCACGGTGAGCTGTGGCGGCTGCGACGGTGGCGAGCAATGCAACGCGCAGACCAACCTCTGCCCCACCTGTCGTCCCCGCACCCCCGCCCAGCTGTGCGCACAAGCAGGCGCCCAATGTGGCACCATTGATGCCATGAACTGTGGTCAACCCCAGACGGTCGACTGCGGCGCCGCCATCGGCTGCGTCAATGATCGCACCTGCCAGGGCACCCAGTGCGTCTGCCCCGAGCCTGTCTGTCCCCCCAACGTCTGCGGCACCATCGCCAACGCGTGCAATGAGACCAAAGACTGCGGGGGCTGTCAGGGCGACGCCTCTTGTAACAACAACAGCTGCGTCTGCTCACCCCCTGTCTGTTTGGCGACCCAGCAGTGTGGCAGCATCTCCAACAGCTGCGGCACCACGATGTGCGGTGATCAAGGCATGTGCCCCGGCGGCTTCACCTGCACGGGCAACACCTGCGATTGCCCCAGCGAGTCGCCCCTCGCCTTCTGCACGCGCCTGAACAAGCGCTGCGGCCTCGTCACCGCCCTCGACACCTGCAACATCACCAGGACCTACGATTGCTCCGCCGCGCTCGGCGCCTGCGGCGCTGGCGAGCAGTGTGGCAGTGATAATCAGTGCTTCTGTCCCCCGGCAGAGTGTGGCAGCGCGCAGTGTGGCACTATCACCAACGCTTGCGGCAACATGATCATGGGCTGCGGCCCCATGAACGGCAGCTGCGGACCCGCTGAGTCATGCAACAATAATCAATGCCAATGCGATACCCCTGTCTGCCCTGCCAACGCTGAGTGTGGCATCGTCACCAACGCCTGTGGTGGCAGCACATCGTGTGGCGCTATGGGCGGCGCTTGCCCTAGCGGCGAAGCGTGCGTCGCTAACCAGTGTGAGCCCACCTGCACCCCATCCGATGCAGCCACCTTGTGCGCCGCCAACAACCTCGCCTGTGGCACCCACATGCTCGCCGATAACGGCTGCGGCGCTTCGACCTCAGTCACCTGCGGCAACAGCGGCGCGTGCGTCAACAGCGCGCAGGTGTGCTCCGCGACGATCGGCTTATGCATGACCCCGCTCAGCCCACCCACCGCGCAAGCGTCTCAGCGCTTCGGCGCCTCGCTCAGCGTCACGGCCTCCTCAAGCGCCAGCGCCGACTATCTCGCCGTCGGCTCCCCTGGCTACAATGATGGGGGCACCAACAACGCGGGCGCGGTCTACATCTTCCAACGCGCTAGCGCCAGCTCGACCTGGACACCTTTCGCCACCATCACCTCGCCTTACAAGCGCGCGAATGGGCGCTTTGGCGCGAGCGTCTCGATCTCACGTGTAGGGACCAGCGTGGATCTGCTGATCGGCGCCCCTGGTGAGCGTAACAGCTTGACGGGGCGAGCTTATCTCTACCGCATCAGCGCGGCGAACAACACCATCAGCCAGCTCGGCAGGATCGAGGAGGACAGCTTAGTGGGCGGCGCGCAGTTCGGCGAGAGCGTCTCAATGGACAATGACTGGCTCGTCATCGGCGCACCTGGTGAGCAGGTCACCAGCACTAACCCTACGACCCCAAGGGCTGGGCGCGCCTTCGTCTATAGATGCAACAACGCCAAGACGAGCTGCCGCACTGAGGAGGCGATCCTGCAAGCCGCGTCGCCAGGCCATGACGATCGCTTCGGCAGCAGCGTCTCGCTCTATCGCCATAGTGGCAACAACGTACGCCTCATCATCGGCTCGGCCAACGATGAGAGCGGCGGCAACAATCGCGGCTCAGCGGCCATCTATCGCCGCACAGGGGCGAGCGCCTTCGGGCGCACTTACGCGCTGGCGCCTGCGAACATGACTGACAATCAACGCATGGGCACGAGCGCCGCCATCAGCAGCGACCGCTTCTTGCTCGGCGCGCCTAACACCACAGGCTCAGGACGCGTCTATACAGGAAGCTATCAGGAGGCGCCCAGCAACCCTCCCGTCACGCTGACGCTTGGCACAAACACGAACACCCAAGCCCTGTTCACCGATGGCGGTGGCTTCACCCAGCTCCCCAATGACCTCGCGGGTCAGTCGGTCGCGTTGAGCGGCGACGTCGCCCTCATCGGCGCTCCTGGCGCAGCCTCTGGACGCGGCGCGTCCTATCTGCTCCATTATATAGCGTCACAATGGACACCTGTCCTCACGCTCATCCCGCCTACCGCAGAGGCGGCGCTAAGCTATGGCGAGGCGGTCACTTTAAACGCAAACTATCGCTTTGTCGGCGCCTCTGGCAGCAACAAGGTCTACATCACCATCCCTTGAGCGACGCCATGCGAACCCTGACATGCTGTATGCTCTTCCCCCTCTTGATGCTGCTCGGGTGTGGCGGCGACGAGGAGAGGGCGCCGGTCGGGACGCTCGGCGACCCTTGCGCGCCTGAGGGCGCGCTGTCTGGTGAGCTGCGCTGTCGTAATGGGCGCTGGCAGCGCGAGCGTTCAGGTCCTGGACCCTCCACCACGAGCCCCTCTTGTACCTCCGAGACTGACGCCGCCTTCTGCGCGCGCCTGGAGGCCTGCTCGCTGTTCAGCGGCTTTGACAGCTGCGGCCGCTCGCGCACCGTGAGCTGCGCCCCCTTCTGCATCCCTACCAAGATGTGCCCGGGCGGCTGCCTGATCGATGAGACGTGCTACCCCGATGGCTTTCGGCGCCCTGGCATGCCCTGTCAGCGCTGCGATGCCAGCGCCGCAGCCCCTGATCAGTGGCAGCTTGATCCGCCCGACACCCCTTGTGATAGCACGCTCAACATGACGCCTCAGGAGAGCGCGGGCTGCGCGCAGAGCGCCTGCACCAGCGAGGGGCTGTGTCGCGCCGACGCCATCATCCTCCCTACCCGCTGCTTGATCGCTGGCGCCTGTCGAATGGCCGATGCATCATCCTCCATCAACACCTGCCACTACTGTGACCCCACCCTCAGCCAGCGCGACTGGTCCCTGCGCGAGGCAGGGACCATGTGCAGCAGCGAGCGGGTCGACTGCAGTAATAATCAATGCCAATGCACGAGCGTTGGCGAGTGCGTCGATTGAGACGCGCTCAATGGTCGCAGAAGGTGATCGCCACCGAGGTGGGCGCGGGCTGCGCATCGGCCAGCTGCGTGCCGAGCAAACCCTCCACGATCAGGCGACGCCACGCGTTGTCATCCAGGCCGCTCACCAAGCGCGTGATCCCGGCCCAAACTGCCCCTTGAGGGCCGCGCTCTAAGGCCACCACGGCCAAGTCCTGCTCCCAGTCCGCCTGACCACCCTCATTGTAGAACAGGCGGTAGAGCTGCACCGCGGCGTTATCAACCAGCGGCTCGGCCCACGCGCGCACAGGCAAGATGCGCAGATCGCGCGCGGTCGGCGCGTCAAGCTCCGGGCGCGCGCTCGGGTCAAGCAAGCCGCGCACCAGCGCGTGCTCCTCCTTGCGGCCATCCAGCTCCCAGCGCCACACGTCTTGCGCCTTGATCCGATACGTCTCGGTCGTGCGACCGCGCGTGATCAAGAAGTCACCGTCGAACGTGTACTCGCCGCTTTCTTGCTCGCGCCGATAACCATCGCGCATCACGACGCGATGAAACGAGCTGTCGAGGCGAAACACGAAGACCTCAAAGGACTCATCCTCCCAAGCGGTCGACGCGTCGACGCCCTCAGCCAAACAGAACCAGGCGCCACGGATCGCCTCGGGGAACACACGATCAGTCATCCAGCGCTCCTGAGACAAGCTTCAAGGTGATGGGCAGGTGCGCGCCTAAGCGCCCCGCCATGAGCTGCACACACGCGCGCTGCGCGGCGATGTCCCCAGGGACAGGGCACGCCAGCTGGAGCCCCTCGCGCTCCGCCGAGGCACGCGTCAGCGCGATGATCTCGCCATCCAGCACGACAGCCAGCGGTGTATCAGCGCTCGCCTTATAGGCGAGGCCCAGAGAGACGAACGGCTCGCCAGAGACGGAGGTTGACTCGGGTGAGACGCGCGTGACGTGCTGATGCGTGGCCAGCGCTGGCCCATAGGCCAGCAAGCGCCAGCCGCCATCAGCGTCAGGGGAGACGCCGAGCGCGATCTGAGACAGCGCCGTGCGCTTGGCCACGCGCTCTAAGAGTGAGGACTGCGTGCTCCACAGATAGGCGTCCTCAGGATCCATCGAGTCATCGGGCTGACGCAGCTCGACGCCTGCGGGCAGCTGCGCGGCGAGCTGGCTCCAGAGCTTGCCTTGGGGCATCAAGGGGTGGACGCCAAGCTCGCCGGGCGCCAGCAGCAGCGACGCGGCCCACTGGCGCGTCTCGCGCGTGCGCAGCGTGATGTGCAGCTGATCACCCACCACGGTGAGCTTGGTGTCTTTGATCCGCGCCGCTTCGACGCGACGCATCAGGCGCTCGCGCGCCAGCTCCAACAGCGCGACGCGGCGCACGCGCGACGCCTCGCGTGTGTCGCCCTCGCGCGCGTGCTCCTCCACGGTCAGCCGCAGGCTGATCTCATGCGTGCTCCCAGGCGGCGCCGCCAGCCCTGTTGAGGGGCTGGCGAGCAGGCTGGCGAGCAGCAAGAGCGCGATGGTGTGACCTGCTCTCATCCTCACCCTCATGGCGCAGACGCGCCCTGGCCCCATGGCCAGGGCGCGTCCCGGTGCAACAGCGCGCGCAGCGCGCGCATTTCCAGCGACGCTCAGAGCCGCGCGCCCATGAAGTCAATGTAGTCGATCTTGGTGATGATGCCGCACAGCCGATCGCCATCGACCACGAGCACGACCTTGTTCTGACGGAAGAACTGTCCCATCAAGCTGACACGGTTGGCAGGCTCCACGATCGCGAACTGCGTCTCGACCAAGCTATCCACGGCGTCTTGGCGTGAGCCGCCCGCGAGCATGTGGTTCAAGACCGCAGACTCGCTCACGACGCCCACCACGCGCCCCGCGTCGAGCACCGGCAGCTGGCTGATGCCTTGGCCCTTCATCACGGAGACGACCTGCTCGATCGGCTCGCCCAAGCTCGCCGAGAACAGCTCGCCCGCGCCCTTGCGCTGCAGCAGATCGGCCACCGTGGCCTCTTGCGGCGTCTGCGACAGGAAGCCGTTCTCGCGCATCCAGTCGTCATCAAAGATCTTGGACAGGTAGCGCATCGCGTTGTCGCACATGATGACGACGATGTTCAGCTCGCGATCGGGGAAGCGCTCGGCGTACTTGATCGCGCCCGCGAGCGCGCCACCCGAGGAGCCGCCCGCGAAGATGCCCTCGCGGCGCACCAGCGCGCGGGTCGTGTGGAAGCACTCCGCGTCGGTCACGCGCACGATCTCATCGACGTAGTCGAAGTTCATCGCCGTGGGCAAGAAGTCCTCGCCGAAGCCCTCCACCAGGTAGGTCGAGGCCTCGGTGATCTTGCCCGTGCGAAAGTAGTCGTAATAGATCGAGCCGACCGGATCGACGGCGAGCATGACGACGTTGGGGTTCTTCTCTTTGAGGTAGCGGCCGGTGCCGCTGATGGTGCCGCCCGTGCCAGCGGCCGAGACGAACACGTCGATCTTGCCGTCGGTCTGCTCCCACAGCTCGGGGCCTGTGGTGTTGTAGTGACCTAAGGGGTTGTCTTGGTTGTGATACTGATTGGCGAGGTAGCCGCCAGGGGTCTCACGCGACAGGCGCTCGGCCACGCGGTAGTAGCTGCGCTCGTCCTCGGGCTCGACGGCGGTGGGGCAGACCACGACCTTGGCGCCGCAGGCGCGCAGGGCCTTGATCTTCTCATCGCTCATCTTGTCGGGCATGACGAAGATGCACTTGTAGCCCTTGATGGCGGCGGCCATGGCCAGCCCCATGCCGGTGTTGCCGCTGGTGGCCTCGACGATCGTGCCGCCAGGGCGCAGCTCACCGCGACGCTCGGCCTCCAAGATCATCTGAAGCGCGGGGCGATCCTTCACGCTGCCGCCGGGGTTGAGATACTCCAGCTTGAGGTAGATGTTCGACTTCACGTGCTTGGCAAGCGTGTGACACTTGACCAGCGGCGTGCCACCGATCAGCTCCAGGATGTTCTCGGCTGCCTTGATCATCAGATCGTCCTCTCGCATGAGATCGCGCCATAGCGCGCGGGGTCAAGCTGACCTGAAGACCGCGCTGCGATGCCTCTCCATAACACCGCACAGAGGTCCGGCTCAAGCGCCTTCGAGCGCGGCCTAGGATGACGCTCTGCGTTAATCGCATGACGCACTATGTCGATCCTCGCATGGTCGCCCTACACGCCCCGCGGGCGTCTCATCTGGCATCACGCTCACGTGCCGTGATAGGTTGTCAAGGTATTGTCATTACGTGTCGGATGCAGCGCCCTGGCGCATGCCCGCCCCCCTCTATGTCTTAGGAGTCGAGTCATGCGCTCAGGCTGGATGCTCACGCTGTTGTTACCGATGATGGCCTGTAACCTCAATGACGACGTCAACTTCCCTGCCGATGGCGAGCCCTGTGAGCGCGCGGGGCAGCGGCGCGGGGAGCTGATCTGCCGCGAGGGGCAGTGGCAGGCCCAAGGCGACACCTCAAACCAGACAAGCGGCCCTTGCACCCCTGAGGCCGATGACGCGCTTTGCGTACAGGCCAACCTCGCCTGTGGCACCCACACCCTCACCGACGCGTGCGGCGTCAGGCGCACCATCGCTTGTGACTCGCCATGCGAGACAGGGCAGTCGTGTCAGCCCGTCGATGGCAGGTGCGTCACCTGTCAGCCCGAGACAGACGCCGCGCTGTGCGAGGCCGCAGGTCGCGCTTGCGGCATGCTGGCTCACACCAACGCGTGCGGCGATCAGGTCATGATCTCGTGCGACATGAAGATCCTCGCGTGTGAGGAGGACACCACCTGTGATCCTGAGTCGGGCGCCTGCGTCTGTGATACGCCAGCCTGCCCCGATGATGCCGTGTGCGGCGTGGCCAGCAACGCGTGTGGCAATGAGACCGACTGCGGGGGCGGCTGTCAGGACGCTCTCGAGAGCTGCATCGCGCATCAGTGCATCATCCCCGAGCTCAGCCACGAGGGCGCGAATCGGCTGGGCTATGCGCTCGCCGCAGACGGCGACTGGATCGCCGCCACCCTGGCGAGCGCTACCGACCGCGCCACGATCACCAGCGACAGCGTGGGCTTGTATCAGCGTGACCCCGCCACGGGCGCGTGGCGCCTCGCGCAGACGCTCATGGCGCCGCCAAGCCAGACCCCAGGGCTGTTCGGCGCGTCCTTGGCCATGCGCGGTGACATGCTGGTGGTCGGTGAGCCTCAGCGCGTTGACGCGCAAGCGCTCAAGGGCGGCGCTCACGTGTTCAAGCGCGATGAGCAGGGCCAGTGGCTCTTCATGCGCACGCTCACGCATGAGGAGGGGCGCTTGACCTTCGGCCTGTCTGTCGCGCTCCATGAGCACACCTTCGTCGTGGGCGATCCTGGCATCGACTTCATCATCACCGGACGCGAGAACTTTGGCGCCGCGATCATCTTCGACTGCCACGCGGATCTGTCGATCTGCGCGACCTCCAAGCTCAATGATTCTCAAAATAACGACCTGTTCGGCGCGTCACTCGCCCTGGATGGGGAGCGTCTGTTCATCGGCGCGCCCAATCGCTCGACGACAGACCTGAGCGGCACCAGGATACGCCACGGCGCCGTGGTCGCTTACGGGCGCGCGCAGACGCGCGCCTTCACCCGACAAGCGGTCATGACCCTCGACCCCCAAGCAGCTTGGCGATTGGGCAGCGCGCTCTCGCTCAGCGCGGCTGGGCTGCTGGCGATCGGCGCCCCGCAGAGCAGCGAAGATGTAGGTCGCACCTACATCATCCCCATCGAGCGCATCCCCAGCGGCAGCGACACGATCTTATCCCTTGAGGAGCATGGCGCTCGCCTGACCTTGCCACGCTTGCTCAACAGCGAGCCGCTATGGCTTGGGATGGGGCAGAGCGTCGCGTGGCATGAGGATCGCGTCATCGCGGGCACGCCTCACACACGCGAGGATCTCACCCCGCGCGACGCCGCGGGAGGCTTCCTGATCGGCGTTGAGCAGCCCCTGGGCTCCTACAGCGCGACCACGCGCAGGCTCGGCCCGCGCCCGGGCGCGAAGCTGGGACAAGCGATAGCTGTCGCAGGTGACACCCTCGCGGCCAGCGCGAGCGCCGACGGCCGTGTGATGCTCTTTCAGCTGCGCTGAGGGCGCGCGGCGTCGCCGTGTAAGTCTAACAGCGGTTTAGCAAAGCGCGCAGGGATGGGGACGTTGTGTTCGCGCCAGACTATGATAACCTACCCAAGAGTTGGTTTGTTATCTTCACGCAGAAGGCACCATCATGCGTCACACAGCGCGCATTTTAGGCGTGCTCGCGCTCTTGAGCGTGGCCGCTTGTAATCTCAGCGACTCGGTCGAGGCGCCGAGCTTCAGCGCGCGTCAAGGCGCGCCTTGTGAGGTCGAGGGCGACGCAAGCGGCGCGCTCGTCTGCCAAGATGGCGTGTGGCGCCTTCAGGATCCTGAGTGGCCCGCCGACGCGCCGCTCGATCTGAGCGAAGGCGCAGACGCGCGGCCCGACCTCAGCGACGCACCTGAAGATCAAGGCTGCGAGCAGTCTGACGCCACGCTCTGCGAGACGTACAGCTTGCAATGTGGCGCGCTCGGGGTCATCGACGCCTGCGGCAAGCCGCGCCGCGTGCAATGTGGCGACTGCCCCGGCGACGCGCCCTGCGATGCGTACAATCAGTGCACGTGCGTGGCGGAGGATGACATCGCCTTCTGTGCGCGCGTCGGCGCCCAATGTGGCGAGGTCACCGCCACGGATAACTGCGGTGATGCGCGCACCACCTCGTGCGGTGGCTGCGCCAGCGGCCGGCTGTGCGATCTGACGACCAACACTTGCGCTTGCGTGCCCGAGTCAGCGGCCGCCTTCTGCGGCCGCCAGAGCGCGCAGTGTGGCAGCGTCACGGCCAATGATAACTGTGGCGCCGTGCGCACGGAGCGCTGCGGTGAGTGTGCCAGCGGTGATTGTCGCGCGGATAACACCTGCGAGCTCTGTCAGCCCGAGAGCGACCTCCAGCTGTGCGCGCGCCTCAACCGCCAGTGTGGCACCTCATCCGCTACAGATAACTGCGGCAACGCGCGCTCCGTTGACTGCACCTTGGCCACCGGCGGCTGCGGCCAAGATGAGAGCTGCGCCACCAACCAGTGCGTCTGCCCCGCCGCCTCCTGTGGCGCGCGCACCTGCGGCACCGTCGCCAACGCCTGCGGCAGCTCGGCCTCGTGCGGCGCCTGCGCAAGCGATGAGACATGCACCAACGGTCAGTGCGTCTGCGTGCCTGAAGGCAACACCACCTTCTGCGCTCGCTTGGGCAAGGCGTGCGGCGCGCTCACGGGGCTCGACAACTGCGGCGTCAGCCGCGAGGCCAGCTGTGGCGGCTGCTTGCAGGGGCTGTCATGCGTGAACAATGACTGCACCTGCGTGCCCGAATCGCGCGACGCGTTCTGCGGTCGCTATGGCGCGCAGTGCGGCTCGCTCACGCGCGCGGATAACTGCGGCAACATGCGCACGGAGTCCTGCGGCGGTTGCGCTGGCGGTGGCACCTGCGAGGCCAACAACACCTGCGCCGTCTGCAACGCGGAGAGCGACGTCGCCTTCTGCACGCGCCTGGGCAAGCGCTGCGGCGAGCACACTGGCGCGGACAACTGCGGCGCCAGCCGCACGGTCAACTGCACCACCGCGCGCGGCCCATGTCCCAGCGGCGAGGTGTGCAACAGCCTCACCAATCAGTGCAATTGTCCTAGCCCTCGCTGTCTGATTAATGCTTGTGGTACCATCACAAACGCGTGCGGTGCGTCGGCCAATTGCGGTTTCTGTTCGTCAGGACCATGCGTGAACAACCTCTGCCAGACTCAATGCCAGCCCTGCACTCGCCCCCCGTGCCCCATTGAGCCGATCCTCTGCCCTGAGCCGCTGTGACGCTGAAGCTGCTCCGACGCTTTAGACTAAATGTGAGATTGAACCATGCGTAAATCACGAGCCCTCCCCTTGCTGCTCACGCTGTCGTTGAGCGCGTGTAACCTCAGCGACAGCGTCCAAGAACCTGAGTACCGCGCGCGCCAAGGCGCCTCATGTGAGGTGGAGGGCGCGCTCAACGGCGCGCTCATCTGCGCCAATGGCACGTGGCAGCGCGCCTCACACACCCTGCCCGATGAGACGCCCGACGCCTCGCCAGAGCTCGATGCGCCGGATCAGGATCCTGCGGGCAGTGACAGCGCTCCTGACTGCACGCCCGAGACGATCGCCGCGCTGTGTGAGGCCAACGCCTGGCAGTGTGGTGAGGCAGAGGCGGTCGACGCATGCGGCCGCGAGCGGCTGCTCGACTGCGGCGCCTGCCCTGGTGATGCGCCCTGCGCGGACAACCTCTGCGCCAGCGCCTGCGAACCAGAAGATGACGCCACCTTGTGCGCGCAATATAACGCGCAGTGTGGCCCGCTCGGCGTGATGGATGGCTGCGGCAACGCGCGCGTCATCCAGTGCGGTGAGTGTGAGGGGGGCGTCTGCGACGCTGAGCACAACGCGTGCTTGGCGTGTCGCCCGGAGAGTGACGTGAGCTTGTGCCAGCGCGAAGATGCCGTCTGCGGCGAGATCATCGCCACTGACGCCTGCGGCTCCGAGCGCGTCGTCGACTGCAGCGTGGCCATCGGCGGCTGTGCGAGGGGTGAGCTGTGCAATGGCAATCAATGCGTCTGCCCCATGCCTCGCTGTCGGACCACAGATTGCGGTCCGATCACCAACGCGTGCGGCGCGACCACGCAGTGCTTGTGCATGCCGATTGAGCCCTGCCTCCCCAATGAGCCCTGCTTAGAGCCGCTCTGAGGCGCGCTGAGCCGCGCTGAGGCGCGCTAAGGCACGCTAAGGCGCGTAAGAAGCGCGTCGCGCTGTCTCCCCCACGACATGAGAGCACCACAATTATGGCGACCTACGTCATCGGTGACGTGCACGGCTGCGCGGCCACGCTGCGCGCGCTGTTAGATCATATCAGCTTTGACCCGCGCGAAGACCACCTCTGGTTTGTCGGCGATCTGGTCAACAATGGCACCGGCAACCTCGCGGTGATGCGGCTGGTGATGTCCCTTGGCGAGCGCGCGGTGGTCGTCTTGGGCAACCACGACCTGCACATGCTCGCCGCGTGGGCTGGCGTGCGTCCGCTGCGTCGCAAAGACACCTTCACGGATGTGCTCGACGCGCCCGACGTCGACGCGCTGATGACGTGGCTGCGCCATCGCCCGCTGATGCACGAGCGCGGCGATGACGTGATGATCCACGCGGGGCTCGCGCCTGAGTGGTCGGTCGCGCAGGCGCGCGAGGCAGCCCGCGAGGCCGAGGCCCTGCTGCGCGGCGACGACTACGCCACCGCGCTGCGTGACATGTACGGCGATGAGCCCGCGCGCTGGGCCCAGGCGCAGACGCCGCTTGAGCGGCTGCGCTTCACCATCAACGCCACCACGCGGATGCGCGCCTGCGAGCCCGATGGGGCGCTGGAGCTGCGCTTTAAGAGCTCGCTGGAGGAGCTGCCCCATGACCTCGAGCCTTGGTTTCGGGTGCCGGGCCGGCGCCGCGTGGCGGGGCGCGTGCTCTTTGGTCACTGGTCCGCGCTTGACTACCATCGCGAGGCGGACATCATCGCGCTCGACTCAGGCTGCACCTGGGGTCGCAAGCTCACCGCGTTTCGCCTTGAGGATGAGGCGGTGTTTCAGGTCCGCGCGATCGGCTAGCTCAGGCGAGGAGCGCGGGCAACAAGCGCCACATGACCTCGTGCATGCCAATCTCCGGCAGCGCAAAGGGCTCCCCGTAGCGCGCAAAGCCCATGCGCGTATAAAACGGGATGGCGCGCTCACGCGCATTACACCACAGCAAGCGCGCAGGCGCGCGTAGCAGCGCCTCTTGAGTCATGGCGAAGTCAAGCAAGCGCGCGCCGACGCCCTGATCGCGCGCGCTGTCACTGACGGCCATGCCGCGCAGGCGCACAGCCTGCGCGGTCGGGTCGGTGGGGCTCGGATCAAGCATGAACGTGGCGCAGCCGACCAGCGCGTCATCGCGCCATGCGCCGTAGTGGGTGGTCGTGGCGAGGGCGTCGACGTCGTAGCGCGCGAGCTGGCCTGCGGGCAGCGTCGGGCGCAAGACGCGCGTGCGCAGCGTCAAGATGGTGTCGAGCGAGGTCTGGCTCAGTCGCAGCGTCATGGGGCGGACCTAGCGTGAGGTGGCGAGGTGGCGAGGTGGCGAGGTGGCGAGGTGGCGAGGTGGCGAGGTGGCGGGTGTGATCCGTGCTGGCGTCGCGCCCGCTCGCGTATTATAGGATAATCTCAGGCGCGAGGAAGGTTCGGTCGCGTGTGGTGCAAACGCGCCGCGCGTGTGGCGGCGCACGAGCGCCTAGCAGATCATAGCCGGGGAGCGTTCGAGCGCGCGAGCGCGAGGCCCCCAGCGGTGTGGAGGACGCGGTGCGCACGATTAATATCCTGGTCGTCGATGATGATCCAGACATCTGTGACTACATGCAGCTGGTGCTCAACCGGGGCGGTTATCACGTCGAGACGCGCACCGAGCCCCTCGACGCGCTTGAGGCCCTGCGCCAAGATGACTACCACGTGGTCATCTTGGATCTGATGATGCCCCAGCTCAATGGCATGGAGGTGTTGGATGAGATCCGTAAGATCGACACGGATATTGCCATCATCATCTTTACAGGGTATCCCTCCGTAGACACGGCCGTCTCCTCACTGCGTTACAAGGTTGCGGATTATATTCGTAAGCCTTTTGACATTGATGAGTTCAACGCCAGCCTTGAGCGCATCCTGCGCGAGAAGGGCTTGCTGACGGACCCTGAGGAGACGCTGCTGACCACGATCGGCAGCAACATCCGCAAGGCGCGCAAGACGCGCAATCTGACCTTAAAGCAGATGGCCCGTCGCACGGGCTTGTCCGTGAGCCTGCTGTCACAGATAGAGCGCGCCGAGTCCAGCGCCTCAGTCTCTAGCCTCTACAAGCTGTCGATCGCCCTGGACTGTAAGATGACCGACTTCTTCGAACATTTTTGAGTGAACACGACCATGCCGACCCTGAGCCTCATGGTGGCAGCCAGGACGGACCAAGCTGCGCGACTCATCCGCCTCACGCGCGACCACGCAGACGCGATCGCCGCGCAGCTCGCCCCCATCCTCGGCACCTCATCCGCCCTCTCCGCTCGGCAGACATCCTTGTTTTTGCTCGCCCAGGTCGCCCACCTCGAGCGCCTGACGCAGGATCTCGAGGCGGCCGATCTGGCCTACTCCAGCGAGCAAGACGATGATGTCATCCTGCGGGGTCAGATCGCCGACGCCAGCGTTGAGCTGGTGCTCACCCTTGACGCCATCCGCCAAGCGATCTTACACGCCGAGACGCCTGACACGCTCCAGCTCTATGGCCTGCAGCTCGAACCCCCGCGCGCGCGGCGCGCGCTGGTTGAGTATGCCTCCCATGCCATCACCATGCTGCGCGCGCACCCCTACGCCTTCGCCCGCGAGGCGCAAGCCCCCTGGTCGTGCGCGGACATGTGCGACGCCATCAAGACGCACCTGTCCCCGCTTGAGCAGCTCGTCACCACCATGAACGTGGAGATGACCGAGCTGCAAGACAGGCTCAGGCTGCGCAATGACCTCATGGAGCGCTGGGCGCACACCTTCGTCGCCGTCGGCACCTGCGTCGAGGGCATGTGCTTGCTCGCTCAGCTCGATGACCTCGCTGATCAGCTCAAGGCCCTGCGCAGCTAGCGAGCGCTAGCCCCTCCCCGCTCGCTCGGGACGCGCGCGGGGGGTCGCACCCCGCGCGTCCGCGCGCACAGCCGCGCAAACACCCCGGTTAGCACCTCCGGATGGGCGGTGAGCAGCGTGGCGATCGGGACGCTGGCGGCTGGGGTGCTCGGCGCAGAGGCAGCGGCCGGAGGTTCGGCTTGGGGCTCAGGCCACGCGTCGGGCGCCTCAACACCCAAGCGCTCAGCGAGCGCCTGCGTCACCTCACGATGCGCGCGCAACAACCCGCCGATGGCCAACGCCTCGGCGCTGCGCACCTCGACCTGGGGCGCGCCCGCTGACGTGTCAGCGGGCGCGTCTGGCTCGGCCACGAGCATGTCCCACGGCGCCTGCCAGCCCTGCAAGCCCGCCACCTTCGCCGGGAACAGGCTCGACGCGTCCTTGATCAGCGACGGCAAGAGCTCATTGGCCAGCGGCTTGAGCGTCATCACGAGCCCTGGCAGCCACGGCATCAGCACCCGATCGGGCAGCCGCTCAAACGCCTTGCTCAACAGCTCCACCACCAGCCGCCCCACCAGGGGCGTGAACGCCAGCGCCTGCACAAAGCCGCTGATGTAAGACGGCAGCGCGCGCACCACCAGCGGGTTGGCGAGCGCCTCGTCAAAGAAAGCGCGGATCGAGCTCAGCGAGCGCTCCCCGAGCAGGTACTGCGCTGACCACAACAAGCCGAGCTTGTCCGCTGGCACGTCGAGCTGTGACGCCTGGCGAATCGCGATCACCAGCTGGCTGCGATCACACCCCAATGACAGCGCCAAGCTCTCCAAGGTGAAGACGAAAGCCAGCATCCCGGCGATCTCCTCCGGGCTCGTGTCACCATCTTGAAACGCCTGCGGCAGCAAGGTCGCGAAGTGCTGATAGCCCGTCAGCACGAAGTCCTTGATCCATGGGGCGAGCCCTGTGGGCTGGGCGCGGTAATAGTGCACGAGCTTGCGCACACGCGCGAAGATGTCGGGCGCATGATGCGCGCTCGGCTCCAAGCGCAGCAGGTCCACCGCCCGCTCGCCAAGCTCTTGGGTGAGGCGGCGACCCTTCAAGTACAGGATGCTCGCCTCAGTCACCTCTAGCGCGTCGATGGTGCTGGCCTTGGGGCCAAAGGCGCGCTTCTTCAAGCGCTGCTCCAACACCTGATCGACCGTCACGCCCTCATAGCCAAGCTCAATGACCGACGACTGATAGCGCCCAATCGCGATGTCCCACGACTCCTGGATCGGCCGCTGCCCCAGCGCGCGCTCGCCCATGATGGGCCGCACCACCGCGCGGTTGGTCAGCAGGTAGTGCAGCTTCCACAAGAGCTGCGAGGCGGGCAGGTACTCGGGGTTGAGCTTGAAGTCCATCAGCGCGCGCTGCACCGTCGAGCCTTGCACGTTGATCGGCAGCACCGCCAGCTGATCATACACATCGCGCGCCAGCGGCGGCATCGCGTCATAGCCCACGCGCCCCACCCGATCGCCGCCGAGCAGGAGGTTGCACAGCATCGCCACGTCGCGACGCTTCGGCACGCGGTTCTTCTCCAAGCACGTGACCGCCGCGTCTTTGAAGTCATTGGGGCTGGGATGCTGACGATTGCGCATCCCCGCCAAGAGCTGCGCGGTCTGATAGATGGCGATGGCGTCGGCGGTGTTGGCCAAGTAGCCGTGCTTGCGCGCGAGCTTCACGATGTCCACGCACCAGTTGAGCAGCTGCTCCTCATCCAAGCCCGACATGTCGGGTGCCTGGGTCATAAACGACACCATGGCGCTGGCGCCGTCGATCGCCAGCTCGCGCGTGCCCGTGACGCGCGCGCTCGGCTTCTTGGTCAGCGCGAACGGCTTGAGCTTGAGGCCCTCTAACCCCTTCTTCCAGGTCGCCTCCGCCAGTGAGACGGTGCCCGCGGGGTGGTTGAACTGACGCTCGATCGCAGAATAGCTCGACGGCACGAGCCCATAGAGCCAGGGCGTCTTCGTGCGCTCGGGCACCTCCCAGCCAACCTCGCTCGCCACGCCAAACTGCTCGACATCGCTCACCGCGTGCACCGCGCCGCACACATACATCGCGTCGCGAGGATCGATCTGGTGGGTCGCGAGGTAGTCCTTGATGCGGCTCCACATGTAGCGCTCGCGCCACTGGTCAGACGCGATGTCCTCGGGCCGACGCCCCAGCCGACGCATTAAGCTGCCGATGAGCAACATCACGCGGCGAAACGTCGCGTAGTCTGCGCTCAAGAGCGCCTGCTCCACATACTGATCCCACCACTCCGAGAAGTGACGCACGTTGGCGTTGCGCAATAAGAACTGCTCGAACGCCTCAAAGGTCGGCACCACGCTGCCAAGCTCCACGCCCAGCGCCGAGCCATGCGAGACGCGCGGGCCACCGCGCGCCTCATCCGCGCTCGCCGCGTCCTCGTCATCCTCATCGTCGTCAAGCTCAGGCGCGAGCGCCTCGCCATCGGGCGCCAGCTCATGCACCGCGTCATCGCGCTTGGGGAGCTGCTGGAAGATGTGATCGACGCTGCGATCCACGAACACCAGCGCCACCCCCTCGTGACTCTGGGCGTACGCGATGGCCTGAAACTCAGCGGAGAACGGCGTCAGCGGCAGCACCACCGTCAGCGGCGCCCAGTCCTCCGGGAAGGCGTCGCTCTCCGAAGCGAACGCTTGCAGCGCCACCGGCAAGCGACACTCTGCGAGCTTGGGCAACAGCCCCATCATGTCCTCGCAGCCCTCCATGAAGATCACGCGCGGCGCGCGCTGGCGCAGCCTGCGCACCATGTGCAGCGCGCATGACGGCGAGTGGTGGGCCACGGGCACGATCTCAAGCGGCTCGGCTGAGGCGCGCTCGACGTCGCTGACCATCCCCTCAAGCAGCGCGCTCAGCGCCGCGCTGTCGCCGGAAAACTGCTCGGCCGCTTGCATCAGCTGCGCGCGCAGCGCGGCCATCGCCTCCAGCTCTTGCTGGCTTAACTCTTCGGACTGTCCCTGTCGCTGCGTCATCACACCCTCTCTCTCGCGCTAGCGCCACATCCTCTCACCGCCTGCCCGAGGAGGGCGCCGACACGCGAA
>CAYXWB010000016.1:0-34004 GCA_964468515.1 uncultured Bradymonadales bacterium
CGCGGTTTCCTGCCGGGGGTGGTCAGCGCGGCGCGGGGCTACCCCCACGTCCTGGTTGAGGTGGACGGCTACCGTTGGCGCTTGGCGCTGCCCGCTGAACAGATAGGCCCCGGCTACCATCGCCCGCAGCGCTTTGACGTCCCAGAGACGAGCGTGCGCTTCACGCCGGAGGCGCTGGCGCACGGGCTCGTGCGGCTCGACAAGGATCAGATCATGCCGCAGCTGCCCTATCTGGAGCAGCGCGTGCACGGCGTCGCCCAGCGCGGCAAGCGGGTGGTCGTCTCCTCCTTGTCACCATGCGGCTCATGGACGCTGCGCGCGGTGCAGGGCGCGATCGAGGAGGTGAGCGAGCGGCCCACGCGCCGGCTCGGCGGCATGGGGGCAGCCTCAGCACGCGCGCACGCGCGCGCAGGGGCCACGCTCTACACGCCCGATGGCGCGGCCATCGGCCAGCTCGTCGCGCCCTTGGCGCTCACCAGCGCGCCCAAGCTGCGAGGTCCGCGGCTGTGCTTCGAGGTCCGCGCTTATGGTGAGGCGGGGGAGGGGCTGCCGCCGTGGCGCGCGCCCACGCTGTGCGTGGACGCGCAGCAGCTGTCATCCCCTGATTAACCCAGGTAAGCCTTCGACGCCTCATTACCGCGCGCGGCCCCGAGCCGCTCGCCAAGCTCCGCGCCCACGATCGACAAGATGAACGCAGACGAGCCCGCCAGCATCGCCCAGCGCAGCGGCAGCCCCAAGGTCGGGTCATAGAAGATGTAGCAGTGGGTGGACACGACCGCGATGAACGCGCCTAGCGCGGGCTCCAGCACGCGCACTTGGGGTGAGAGCCAGCCGATGAGCAGCCCCACCAACCAAAACCCAGCCACCCCCACCATCAGCAGCGCGCTCGCCCAATCATCAGCGCCCTCGATCGCCTGGCGCAGCGCAGGGCCGAGCTGGTGATAGATGATCAGCTCGACGGCGAAGAAGCTGATGAGGCTCAAGATCATCCATCCCCAAGAGAAGATGGCCTCATCGAGCGGCGTCGCGTGTTCGTGCGGCGCGGGTGTTGAGGGCGCGCCTGGGGCGGGGTCTTGCTCGGCGGACATCGGTTCACCTGGGCGTGTGCTGGCGCGAGTGTAGCGCGCCAAGGCGCACCATGAAAGGTGCTATCTGTGCGCTGTGTGCCACCTCAAGAAAAAAGAGGCGCGGCGCGAATGATCACGCGCCTCTTGCCCGATAATACCCCTAGCGAAGGCGCAGCGTGGTGGCGAGACGAGACATGAGGCAGGAGGATTCATGTGCGAAGAGAGGTCGTGGACGGGCGCGCTGGCGCATGTGGAGGCAGAGATCGCCCAGCAGGTGGCGGCGCAAGCGCGCTTAGCGTGGTGGTGTGCGCAGCTTGAGGCGGCGGGGGCGCCGCCGCCGCCCTCGCTGACGGAGCTGGCGTGCGCGCTCTTGGCGAGCGCGGGCGCTGGAGAGGAGCGCGAGGTGGCGGTGGCTTGGCTCGTCAAGCGTGGTGATGAGGTCGCGCAGGTGCTGCTGTCGCATGATGCCCCTGAGGCATCACCGCGCGATGGCGCGCTGCGTCAGCTGCAGCGCGCCGCGCGCGCGCAGCTGACGCAGCGCGCCGCGTGAGGGCGCCTCATCACAGCGCCTCGTCAGGCCTCCCAGGGCAGCGGCGGATAGTCCGTATAGCCGCGCGCGTCACCCCCGTAGAAGGTGCTCGGATCGGGCGTGTTGTAGGGGCCGCCGCGACGCATGCGCTCGGGCAGGTCGGGGTTCGCGATGAAGGGGCGCCCGAAGATCACGGCGTCGGCGCGATCAGCGCGCAGCGCAGCGCGGGCGAGGTCGGCGTCATAGCCGCCATTGGCGAGGTAGTAGCCGTTGAACTGCTCACGCAAAGCGGCGTGCAGCGCAGGATCCCCCTCGGCCTTGCCCATGCGCTCGACGACGTCGATGAACAGCACGCCTAGATGATTGAAGCCGTCGATGAGGGCAGGGTAGACCTTGTCAGCGTCGGGCTCGCTCATGTCATTGCTAGGCAGCCCTGGCGAGATGCGCACGCCTACGCGCTCGCTGCCCCAGACATCAATGAGCGCCTCGACGATCGCCAGCGGCAAGCGGATGCGGTTGGCGACGCTGCCCCCATAGGCGTCCTCGCGCTGGTTGACGGTGGCGCTCAGGAACTGCTGGATGAGGTAGCCGTTGGCGCCGTGTAGCTCGACGCCATCAAAGCCAGCGGCGCGGGCGTTCTTGGCCGCCTGATGGTAAGCCTCCACGAGCTGCCCAAGCTCCTCCTCGCGCAGCGCGCGCGGCGTGGACACGGGCACGCGGGCGCGGGCGTCATCCAGGTAGGTGTGCACCTCGGCGCGCAGCGCTGAGGGTGCCACCGGGTCGTCGCCCTCAGGCTGCAGCGCGACATGCGAGATGCGCCCGACATGCCACAGCTGCGCGAAGATGCGGCCGCCTGCGGCGTGGACGGCTTGGGTGACGCGCTGCCAGCCCGCCAGCTGGGCCTCGCTGTAGATCCCGGGCGTATAAGCGTAACCTTTGCCTTGTGGCGAGATCTGCGTCGCCTCGGACAAGATGAGACCCGCGCTGGCGCGCTGGGCATAGTAGTGTGCGTTGAGCGCGTGAGGGGCGTCGTCATGATGCTGAGCGCGCGAGCGCGTCAGCGGCGCCATCAACACGCGGTTGGGCAGCAGCATGTTGCCAAACTTGAGCGGCTGAAGCAGCGGGTCAGCGGTCCTGTCTTGCACGGTGATCTCCTCCTGACACGACGCGTCAGCTCACGACGCGCCGCGCTGTGACGCTGCGTGTGCCCCGGCTCAGCTCAAGGCGTCGCGTCAAGCGCGCGATGCACGAGCGAGAGCAGCTCTCGGGTTGAGAAGGGCTTGGGCAGCGTGTGATAAATGCGCAGCTTGCTCAGCTTGCTCTGAATGGACGCATCGATCAACCCACTCATGGCGGCGATGCGCGTGGGATGCTTATGCTGGCGCAGCGCTTGCGCTAGCTCTAAGCCGCTCATCATCGGCATCATCAGGTCCGTCAGCACCAGGCCGATGGCCTCGTGATGGTGCTCAAACAGCGCGAGCGCCTCATGGCCTTGTGAGGCGCTCATCACATGATAGCCCCCGCGCTTGAGCGCGCGCACGACCGCCTCGCGCACGGCGAGCTCATCCTCGACCACCAGCACAAGCTCCCCCTGGCCGCGCAGCGCGGCGCGCAGCTCGCTTGAGGTGGTAGACTCCTCGCCTTCAAACACCGGCAGGTAGATGGTGAACGTGCTGCCTTCACCTCGCGTGGAGCACAGGCGCGTGATGCCATGATGCGCCTTCACCAGCGCCATCACCGTGGACAACCCGAGCCCTGTGCCGCTGCCCATCGGCTTGGTGGTGAAGAAGGGCTCAAAGATGCGCTCTTGAAGCTCAGGGGCGACGCCCTCGCCAGTGTCTACGACGTCAACCGCGATGTAGCGCTGCGCTTGAGGGCGAGCGTCGTCAAGCAGGCCCGGTGGCGCGTCGCTCAGCCGCGCGTGGACGCGCAGGTGGCCCCCCGCGGGCATCGCGTCGCGCGCGTTGATCATGAGGTTGAGCAGCACCTGATGCAGCTGCGTCTCATCGCCCCAGATCGGCGGCAGCGCCTCGCTTGAGGTGATGTCCATGGTGATGGTGCGCGGGAACGACTCGGCCGCGAAGCGGCGCAGCTCGTCGAGCACCTTCACCACGGCGACGGGCTGGCGCTGGCCCTCAGCGCCGCGCGCGAAGGTGAGGATCTGACGCACGAGCGCGGCGCTGCGCCGCGCGGCCTGCTCAATGTCATCAAGCAGCGCCGCGCTCTCAGGCGCCAGCGCCTCCTCGCGCAGCAGCGTCGCGTTGCTGAGGATGGGCGTGAGGATGTTGTTCAGATCGTGCGCGATCCCACCGGCCAGCGTGCCCAAGCTCTCGAGGCGCTGCGTGCGCAGGATGTGCTCCTCGCTCTGACGCCGCGCCGTCACGTCGGTCTGGGTGAGGAGGATCGCGCGCGGTGTCCCCTCGCGATCATGCGTCAGCACCATGCGCGTGTCCAAGCGCAGCGGCTCACGCGTGCCTGGCGGTCGCCACCGCACCTCGCCAGACCACCCCCCCTCCTCCAGCGCGTGCGCGATGAGGCGCTCGTGGCTAGGGTCTTGGTCTTGCATCAGCGACGCCGCGTCCACCCCCTGCGTGTTGTCCGACGCGAGCCCATAGAGCTTGGCGGCGGCCTGATTCCAGTAGCTCAGCGCGCCGCTGAGCTCCTCTACCAAGATCGCATCCGTGGTCTGCTCCAGCAGCGCCGCTTGCTCGCGCATGCGCTCATCGGCTTGGCGCCTGCCGCTGATGTCTGTCATCCCGCCCACCACGCGCGTCGGCTGGCCTGTCGCGTCGCGGATGATCTGGCTGCGATCGGCGACCCACGCCACGCTGCCATCCTGACGCACGAAGCGATACTCATCTTCCCAACTCTCGGCCTCACTGAGCAGCGCGCCGCTGAAGCTCTCCCACACGCGCTCGAGGTCAGCGGGGTGAATGTGCGAGATCCAGCCCTCCAGCGTCTTGTCGTGCGGGCGCGCGCCGAAGATCCGCTCAAAGCCATCGCTCCACCACAGCGCGTTGGTGATGGTGTCCAGATCCCACAGGGCGTCGCTGGTGGCGCGCGCCATATAACGAAAGCGCTCCTCGCTCGCGCGCAGCGCCTCTTGGGCCTCGCGTCGGTCGCGCACATCGCGCGCCACGCCCACCCAGCGCGCCACGTCGTCCTCTTGGGGCAGCGCCGACAGCTCGGCCTCCAACCACAGCGACTCGCCTGTGCGCGTGGTCAGCTCAAGCGTCGTGCGTCGCAGCCCGTCATCGGGGCGGTCAGGCAGCGTGAGGGTGCTGAGCTGCTCTAGGGGCAACGCCAGCACCTCATCAGGCTGCCAGCCCATCAGCCGTCGCCACGTGGCGTTGACGTAGTGCAGGTGCGGCCTTGGCGCCAGCGGGCCGCGCTGCAAGATGAAGATGATGTCGCCGCTCTGATCGAGCGCCCGCTTGAGCAGCGTCAGCGCCTCGCGCGTGTGCGCGTGATCCAGCGCGATGCTCGCCAGCGACGCCGCCTCCTCCATGATGTGGCGCTGCTCGCGCGTTGGGCAGCCGCGCTCCTCACGGTACACCGCCAGCGTGCCTAGCACCTCCCCCTCGCGCGAGGTCAGCGGCAGCGACCAGCACGCGCGCAGCGCGTAGCGCTGCACCAGCTCGCGCACCGTCTCCCAGTTGGGATCGGTCAACAGATCGGCCGCGAACACAGGCACATTGAGCGCTGCCGCGCGCCCACACGCCCCCTGGTGAGGGCCGATCGGCAGCCGATTGATCGCGCTCAGGTAGCTCGGATCGAGCGCGTCGACGCTGTGAGCCAGCGTCAAGACGCTGCGCGTCGGGTCAAGCCGCATGACGGTGGCCATCATGCTCGCGTCGCGCTCTTGGATCAGCGTCATGATCTGGCTCAGCACGCTCGCCGTGCTCACGTCGCTCGCCACCTGCTCCATGATCTCGCGCTGCTGCTGCTCCAGCGCGCTGGCCCGACGCGTGGCCGTGATGTCGTGCCCGACGCAATAATAACACTGCGCGCGCAGATCCATATAGGCGGTCACCGCCAGCCAGCGCCACGTCTTATCCGCTCGCTTGACGCGCAAGGTCACACGGATACGTCGCTCGCCGCCTGAATAAGCCAGCACCAGCTCAGGCAGATCGTCGGGGTGAATCCAGGTGTCTACCGACAGCCTGCGCAGCTGCGCCTCGTCGCGCCCCAGCAGCTGACATAGCGCGGGGTTGGCGCGCTTGAAGTGACCCTCAGGGTCGATCACGAACAGGACGTCTTGGGCCAGCTCAAACAGCCGGGTCGCCTCATGGGAGACGAGGTGAGCGCTGATCGCTTGGGCGATCGCTTGGAGCGCGCTGATGACATGCTCATCGGCTGGCATCGCGACCAGCAGCGCGACGCGCTGAGGATCTTGGATTGGCAGCGCCAACGCGCTCAGGCCGTGAAGCTCCGAGGCCTCACCTTGGCAAGGACGCGCCTCCTGGATCGCGCGCGCGCTGAGCGGCCCTGGCGAGCGTAGCGCGAGCGCTGGGGCGGCACCCACGCTTCGCCATAGCTCTAGCGCCGCGTCGTCGCGCTGGCGCACCAGTAACGCCCACGCTCCCCGCACGATCAGGCGCGCGCTCTCCAGCAAGTGGTGGAGCAGCGCGTCGCTTCGCTCAGGCTGTTGGCCCATGCTCACTCCCCGTAGGGTGACAGATGAATCGGCAGCTGAGCTCGCCCTCACGCTCCTCAATGAGAGATGCCTCGACGCTAGGCTCTGGTGCGACGCTGGCGCGGCTTAGCCACACTTGCTCCCGCAACAGGAGGCTTTGCCACACTGCGCCGCGTCATCGGCTCGAAAGTGGGTGGCCAAGAACATCGGCGTGAAGACCTCTTGCGCGATCTCAGGCTCGATCTCCAGCGCTTGGCGAATCCAATATTGCACGATCTTCGCATCGCAGCGTGGCGCAGCCTCGACCATCAAGCGCGCCGCCAGCTCGCGATCATAGCGCTCCCACAGCCGCGCCATCACCTGATGCCACGCGTCTGCTTGGGCGCTCGGGGTCAGCCGCTCGACATGCGCCACCACCGCCTCCAAGTCCCCCGTCACCTTCGCGCGCGCTAAGGCGCGCGTCAGGCCGCCGGGGCGGCTCATCGGGCCTACCACCAGCGCGACCACCGCCACACCCAGCAGGATCATCCACAGGCTCGTCATCGCTCACTCCTTGACGACGTGTTCTGTCTTCTCCTCAGCTATCATGCGTGAGCGCTGCCAGCGCGTCAAACGCTGTGCGGCGCATATAACGTCAGGCCCCCGTGGAGCACCCCCTTGGCCCCGATGAGGTGGCTTGCGAAGTGACGTAGCGCCGCGTCGCTGCCTCGCAGCGCCATGATCTCTAAGCAGAGATGCGCGTCGAGGTGGATGTGCAGCGTCGATAACACCATGTCCGTGTGCGCGTGCCCCTCCTCGTTGAGGTGGTGGCTCAAGCCCCGGCGCGTGTGATCGTATAAGAGCGTCAGCGCCCCCACCTTCATCGTCTCATCCGGGCTCTGCGCCTCGCTCAGCCGCGTGCGGATCAGATCGCGCACCGCCTCCGAGCGGCTCGGCTGGCCCGTCGCGTTGAGCCACTGATCAAACTGGCTCAACAGGTCCTTCTCGATCGCCAGGCTGATGCGCTCGATCTCAGACATCCGCTCACTCCCACAGGTGATAAGGCGCAAGAGGCGCGCTTAAAATGACAACGTCAAGGTCAGCCGCGCGTTCAGCGGCGCGCCCGCCACCTGATGCACCACCGGCAGCGCGCCGCCGCCGTAGCTCGGGCGCCAGTCGCTCGCGAAGTGATACTCTCCCTCGCTCTGCTGCTTGGATAGCGCGTTCTCCACGGCCAGATCAACCGCGATCCTCCCGCGCGTGTACCCCGCGCTTAAGTCTAGCCCCGTGAACGAGGAGCCCGTCGCGCCGTGCGTCAGCGGCCTCGGTGACAGCGCCAAGAGCCGCGCGCCCGCGCGCCAGCCGCTCGGGTGCGACGCGATCGCGCGCGCGCCCGCCGTCAGCCTCGGCGCCAGCGGCACCGTCGCCCCCGACGCCTCGAACCTCGCGTCGGTGTAGGCGAGGTCCGCGTGCAGCGTCAGCCACCGGGTCAACGCCGCGCGCGCGCTCAGCTCACCTCCCATCCGACGCGTGCTGTTGAGCGCCAAGTTGAGCCCTGACACATGATCAAAGATCGCCTCGCGCCCGATCCGCGTCCAGAACGCCGCAGCCCGCAGCTCTAAGTCGCGCCCGCGACCCCAGCGCGCGCCCAGCTCGGCCGCGTCGCTCGCCACGATCTCGGCTTGGGCTGGCGCGGCGTCCTCTTGGCCGATGCCCTGCTGCGCGGGCGCAAATGGCGTGAACGCGCGCCCCTCAGGCGGCCGCACGCCTCGACCATACGCGCCAAACAAATGCCAGCTCGGGCTGAGCGCATAGCGCGCGCTCACGCGCGGGCTGAGCGCATAACGCCACCCCCCACCTCGCCACTGCGTCAGCGCGTCGCGCGCGCTCAGGTGCAGCGCGTCCACGCGCCCACCTGCATCAAGCATCAGCCTCGTCGTGAGCTGGGCGCGCCCTCCCGCGTGCGCGTGCAGCGCCTGCTGGGTGATCGTCGCCTCGCGACGCGTCGGCCCCACCTCCAGCGCGCGTCCGCGCTGACGCTCGCGCTGCGTGTGCGCCTCTGCGCGCGCGCTCGCGCCAAGATCAAGCCTCAGCGCGCGCGCTATGGTGCGCGCGTAGCTCACCTGGCTGCCCACGCGCCATCCCGCTTGGGTCTGCTGGCGACGATCGCCGAGCGCGGGGTCTTGTCCAAACCCCGTGAAGCTCTCTAAGAGATCGAGCGCGCGCCACTCAACCATGCTCACCGCCCGTAAGGCGCCGCCTGCGGCGTCCTCATCCTCATAGCTCAGCGCGCCGATCGCGCGCGCTGACGCGCCGCGCGCCGCTTGATCATAGGCGTCATACCAGCCGACGCGCCCGGCGCGCACATCCTCAGCGCGCAACAGCCCGGGCAGCTCAAAGCGCGCCGTTTGTCCGAGCGCCAGCGCGCTCAAGCGCGCGCTGCGCGTGCGCCCCAGCACCACCCGCGCGTTGAGCGCCGCGCGCTCGATCTGGCGCTGCTGCCCGTAGCCTGCGTCATGCAGCAGCGACGCGGCCAAAAGACCATCGCCGCCGCCCTCGCCGAGCGCGTGCACCGCCACCAGCCGGTGGCGCCCCGTGGTGCCCGCCGTGTAGGCCACGCGCCGCGTGGCCAGCTCAGGATCGAGGCCCAGCTGATAGTCCGCAGACCCTGCCACCGCGAACAGCCCCTGCTCGCGCTCAAACGGCCCCTTGCGCACGCGCACGCGCTGGATCACCTCGGGGATGATCACGCCCAAGTCCAGATACCCCTGCGCGTGGATGTTCGACCACTCATTGAGCGGCAAACCCTCCACGCTCACCGCGAAGTCCTGCCCATGCACCGCGTCGAACCCGCGCAAGAACACCTGCGGCCCCTTGCCCTCACCGCCGTGCTGCACCACGCTCAAGCCCGGCACCAGCCGCAGCGCGTCTTCTGCGCCGCGCACAGGCACCGCCGCCAGCTCATCCGCGCCCACATCGCGCGCCGAGGCGGTCGTCGCAGACGAGGACGAGGCCGCCCGTGTCACGACACGGGCGGCCTCGTCCTCGCCAGCGTCGCCCTCACCCTGCGCCGCCTGCGTCGAGCCCGCAAACAGGGTGAGCGCCGCCGCCAGGGCCATGATCAAGGGGCTGCGGTGTCGCAATGGCCCTCTCCGTTGGCGTGGCCAAGCGTCGTGATCTGCGCCTCCAGATAACCCCACAGCGTCTCCACGCCCGTGTTGCCCACGTCCAGCGCGCCCACGCTCGCCGCCTCAAGCTCCGCTTGGCTGATGGCGCCGTCGGCGTCGGTGTCAGCTGCGGCGTAGTGGTCAAAGCGCAGCGCGGGCTCGCTTGAGACGAGGCTGTCGTAGAGCAGGTGGTCGGCGTGGATCGTCAGCTCAAAGCTGGCCGTCTGGCCATCTGCCAAGCTGATGTTCGCCTCACAGCCGCTGTAGCGCGTGCTGCTGGTGAAGGTCCAGTCGAAGGTCTTCTCTTCTTGGCCGCGCGTCGCCACGCCGCGCACGACCACGCGGCTGATCGTGTAGGCCGCGCTCGGGTGCGCGCCTGCGGGCAGCGTCATCGTGGCGATCGTGTCGCCATCACTGAACGCCGCGATGTCGTAGCTCGCAGGATCCGGCGCGACGCGCTCGCCGCTGATGGCGATGTCGGGGATCGTCACCTCGAACGTGTTGAAGGTCACGGCCCAACCATCCTCGACCTCATCCGCCGGGATGCCCTCCTCAATAAACGACTCGCCATATAAGCGCAGGCTCACCGCGCCCTCGCCAGCGTCATCTGTCGGCGTCGTGTCATCGCTGCAAGCGGTGGTGAGAGCGATCGACGCGAGCGCGCCGAGCGCGAGCGCTCGTCTCATCATCATAAGTTGCTCCTGCGCGCTTAGCGCGCGCTATTGTGGGGTGAACAAGAAGTGATCGTGCGTCATGAAGACGCGCCGCAGCCGGTTGTAGGCGTCGGCGGTGGGGCCGTCAGGGCGAAGCCGCAGCGTGCCATCGGTGTCGGGCTCAAGCGCGCTGAAGTCGAGGCCGTCAAACAAGGTGGTCTGCTGGCCGGGCGCGCGCGGCGCGAGCTGCAGCCCGATCGCGGGGCCGTCGCCCTCGCGCACCTGCGCCTCAAACGGCGCGCCCACAAGCACGCGCCCCACAGGCGCGTCGATCAGCGCCTCAAAGCGCACGGTGGCGCCGTCGAGGCGCGCCGTGCCAGCCAAACGCGCAGTGTGGCCGAGCAGCGGATCATCGGCGCCAACGCCGTCCTCCTCGCGCGCGCGCGTGAAGGTGAAGTTTGCCGCCGTGTAGGCGCCCGTGATGAGCGTCGCCTCGCCGAGCCGCTGCCCCGCCTCCCCCAGCCAGTCCACGACGTGACGCCCTGGCAGCTCCCCCGTCACCTCGCCGCCCTGACTGTGCCCAGGATGCGCGTGCGCGCTCGGGATGAGCCACGCTAAGGGCTTCGCGCCGCCTGACGCGTGCGCCTCACCCGCGATCGTGAACTGCACCTCGCTCAGCGCGAGCTGCGCCACATCAAGCGTCACCTCGTAGCCGAGGTTCGTCACGACGGGCATGATCGCCGCGCCATCGCTCACCACCTCGCGCGTCACGCGCGGCGCCTCTGTGACGTCGGCGCAGCTTACAAAGAGCAGCAGTGAGAGCGAGGTGAGCCTTAAGGGGTGCATGGCAGGCCAGCTTGGGCGCAGGAGGTGGCGCGACGCGCCAGTAATAACAATGCGTCCATTATTATTACTAGCGCGTCGCGTCAAGCGCCGCGTTCAGCGCGGCGCCACCAGCGGCACCCACTCGGGCGGCGGCAGCGGATCGCCGTCAAAGCCGTGGACCGCGCCAAAGCGCGGATCTGCCTTGAGCCACTGCTCTCGCGCCTTCATGATCTCCTCAGCAGAGCGCCCCACGAAGTTCCACCACAGCATGATCTGCTCACGAAACGGCTCACCGCCGATGAGGATCAAGCGCGCGGTGCTGCTGGTCTCAATAGGCAGCTGATCATGGCCTGGGGGCAGATACATCAGCTTGCCAATGGGCAGCGCCTGGCCCGCTACGACCGCCTCACCCTCCATCGCGATGACGCCATGCTCAAAGCGCGGATCGAGCGCGACGCGGTGCGCGCCTGCGCGCCCCACCAGCAGCTCCATCCCCACCATCGGGGAGTAGACGCGCGCGGGGGAGCGCTCCCCGGCGGCTTGACCGGTGATGAGCGTGATGTGCACGTCGCCTGAGCGCCAGCGCGGCAGGTCCGCGTGGTGCTCAAAGCCTGGCTCGCGCGCGCTGTCAGCCTCGGGCAGCGCCACCCAGAGCTGCACCCCGTGCAAGAGCGACGAGTGCTCAGGTGGCGTCTCCTCCGTGTGCGAGATGCCGCTGCCCGAGGTCATGATGTTGAGCTGGCCCGGGCGGATGATCTGCTCGCTTCCCAGGCTGTCGCGGTGCAACACCTCGCCATCGGTCAGCCACGTCACCGTCTGCAGCCCGATGTGCGGGTGCGGCCCCACCCACATCCCCTCGCGCGGGTCCGGGATGGTCGCAGGACCAAAGTGATCCAAGAAGCACCACGGGCCGATGGTGCGACGCTCACGCAAGGGCAGGGCGCGCCGGATCACGAGGCCCGCGCCGACCACGCCCTCGCGCGTGTCATAGAGGCTGATCGATTGGCCGAGGTCTTGTGTCATCGCTGCTGCTCCTCAGGTAGTGTGTGGGCGGTCCTCTCCTTGTATACTAGCGTTGCATCGCTATTGCACCGGGCTGAACCGTCATGACCGTCCCCACCTCAGCGCCAGCCTCGCTCAAGCTCACGCACCTGCGCTGGGGTTGGTGGAGCTTGCTCGTCTTCGCCTCGCTCGGCCTCGGCCTGGAGACGCTGCACGGCCTCAAGATCGGCTGGTACTTGAGCCGCGCTGATGAGGCGCGCCGCCTCATGTGGACGCTCGCGCACGCTCACGGCGCGCTCTTGGGCCTGCTCCATGTCGCCTTCGCCATGACCTCGCCAGCGCTCACGCACGAGCGGCGCGCGAGGAACGCGAGCGTGGCGCTGAGGGGCGCGAGCGTGAGCCTGCCGCTAGGGTTCTGGCTCGGCGGCGTCGCCACCTACGGCGGCGATCCTGGCCCCGGCGTCGCGCTCGCGCCTGTGGGCGCCCTCGCCGCGCTCCTCGCCATCGGCCTCACCGCCAGCGCCTTAGGCGATGGGCCATGAGGGCCGCGCGACACATCGGCGCGCTCGTGATCTTGGTCGCAGCTCTCAGCGTCATCGCGTGGCGCGTCGGCCCGATGCAACACCCTGACCCCGCGCTCAGCGAGGCGCTGCCCCCCGCTGCGGTGGACAGCCCTTTACGACCTCCTCAAGCTGTGAGGGGTGTCACCCCGGCGAGCACGCGTCGTGGCATCGCTCGTACCATCGGACGATGACGCAGGTGGCAAGCCCCCAGGTGGTGCGCGCGCCCTTTGACGGGCGCACGCTGCGCGAGCCAGGGCGCGCGGTGCGCGTCTGGCGCGAGGGCGACGCGCTGCTGGCGCAGCGCGTCGCCGCCCCTGACTCCGACCTCGCGCCGTGGCCTGCGCCGCGCCGCGTCGTCATGACCACCGGCTCGCATCACCTGCAAGCCTACTGGACGCGCGGCGAGGATGGCCTGCTTGAGCAGCTGCCCTTTGTGTACCTCATCCGCGAGGCGCGCTGGCTCTCCAACGAGGACTCCTTCTTGCACCCGCCTGATGGCCCCGAAGAGCACGACGCACCTTATGATCGCTTCGTCTGGTCCGACAACTGCGTCTCGTGTCACAGCACAGGCCCGCAAGCGCCGCCGCGCCAGTCGCCCGAGTCTGCGCCGCTGGGTGAGGCGCCTGTGAGCGAGCTTGGCATCGCGTGTGAGGCTTGTCATGGGCCAGGGCAGGCGCACGTAGCGGCCAACCGCAACCCTGCGCGCCGCTACCTGCTGCACCTCACGGGGCGGCCTGATCCGACGATCTTTAACCCAGGTCGCGCCGACCCCGCGCGCGCCTCGGATGTGTGCGGGCGCTGTCACATGATCGCAAGCGCCCCTCAGCGCGCGCCGCTGGGCGCGTTTCGCCCTGGCGACGAACTCGCTGATTTTATCGACCTCGACGCCCTCAAGCCGCTGCTTGAGGGCGCCCTCGCCGTGGTCAACCCCGATGACCTCAGCGACCAGCAAGATGAGCTGCTAGGATCGTTCTGGCCCGATCACACCGTGCGGGTGGCCGGGCGCGAGTATCTGGGGATGCGCGCGTCGGCCTGCGCCACCGATCAGCGGCTGTCATGTATGAGCTGCCACAGCATGCATCAGGGCGATCCCGACCGTCAGCTTCGCCCACAGATCGCGCCGCAGGCGCCGTGTGTGAGCTGCCACGCGAGCATCGGCGCTGATGTGCCCGCGCACACGCGCCACGCGGCCGACAGCGCGGGCAGTGATTGCCTCAACTGCCACATGCCCTACACCAGCTACGGCCTGCTCATGGCCACGCGCAGTCACCAGATCGACAGCCCCACCGTGGCGCGCGTGGGCACAAGCGATCGGCCCAACGCCTGCAACCTGTGCCACCTCGATCGATCGCTGGGCTGGACGGCGCGCGCGCTAGCCGCGCGCTCAGGCGCAGCGCCCCAGGCGCTGCCCCCTGAGCGCGCCGAGATCGCCGCAGGCGCGCTGTGGCTGCTCGCCGGCGACGCGGCGCAGCGCGCGCTGGCCGCGTGGCACGTGGGCTGGGCGCCAGCGCGTGAGGCCAGCGCCGTACACGCGCTGGCGCCGATGCTCGACACCACGCGGCGCGACCCTTACGCGGCGGTGCGACAGCTCAGCGACGCCTCGTGGCGCGCGCTTGAGCTGCCAGCGCGCCTTGAGGCCGCGCCCGATGACCCGCGCCTCATCGCGCCGCCCGCGCTTCGCGCGGGCTTGCTCCAGGACGCGTCGGGGCGCGCGCGCCCCGACGCCATCCGGGCGCTCGCCAGTCAGCGCGATGACCGGCCCACCTGGATCGCGGAGTGAGGGGTTCAAATGGCGCGTTTTATTTATTTTTGTTTGTAAATGAAATGTGACAGGCGCAGATGGTGCGATTGATATGTTTTTTGTTGTAGATGTTGTTGAGCGCCCCTTGATGCGCGGTTCAGGCGTCTTCATGCAGGGCCGGGATAGACCACGAACGAGATGAGGACCGGGTCGCCCTCGCTGTCCTGGCTGAACTCGGCGAGCAGCGCGCCAAGACGCGCGTCAAACTCTCGGCGCCGGTCGGCGGTAAGGCGCAGGCCCAGATGGCCCCGCTTGACATCGTTGACGCGCTGCGCATCGACGCGACCGGACTCGATGAGCCGATGCACATCCGACGCGGTCGTATCAAGGATGGAGGTCACGGTGGAGAAGAACACCTCCATCCCATGCTCCTTGGCAAAGATGGCGCGGTCGACGGTGAAGAACTTCGCCGTCGCTCGATACACCTTCTCAATGAGGTTGCGCTTTTGACGCTCCTCGACGACCTCGATGAGGCCGCACCGCTCCAGCTCGCTGATGTGATAATAGAGGCGGCTCTTGTCCTCGCCGACCGCTTCGGCCAATTGCTTCGCGGTACACGGCGCCTCAACGAGTGCTTTGAGGAGGTCGAGGCGTCGGGGATCTGACAGCGCACGAATCGCATCCAGGTCGCTCAGCGTGATGGCATCTTTCAAGGCTAGTCTCGCACAAAGATATACTCCATTTCACCCTCCCCAAGCACAACCTGCAGTGTACTTTCGACCTCACGTAGGCGCAACGGAAGCATCATCAGGGGGCCTTGCGTCAGCAGGTAGCCATGCTCAGCATAGGGCCCTTTGAGCGCACGCCCGAGCTTCGAGCTCATGGTGCCACCGTCGAGCACGAGCGCGCCCTCTGCCTCACGCAGGTGGATGGTGCCGAGCGCCTCATTCTCCCAGGCGCCAAGAAACGGGCGCGCCGTCTTCATATCGACAGGCCCAACCTGCTCAGCCGCTTTGGCGCGTGACCTCGCGGCGCGCTCCCAACCAACCGCTGCCAGCTCGGGGGTTCGCGCTGGCTGGTCGTAGAGCAGCTCCATCAGACGCGCGTCGAGCATGGATGCGAGCCGATTCGAGCTAGCGCCGTTTGACAGCACGATGACCCCGATCTTGGCCTCTGGCACGAGCATGAAGCCTGACGTGAAGCCAAAGTTGTTGCCGCCATGACGCACCATGCGTACGCCGTGGAAGTCTTCGAGATACCAGCCGAGGCCGTAGCCTAGAGTGGGTGAGAGCTTCACAAGCTGCGTCCACAGACGCCGCAGCCCCGCTGCGCTCACGAGCTGCGAGCCGTCAGGCAGGCGCCCCGCGTCGAGCAAGACTTGCGCGAGCTTCGCGAGATCCTCGACCGTGGACCACATCGCCCCGGCTGGCGCGACCGGCATCACGAAGCGCTCTTTGCTGATGTCCAACGGCACATAAGCGCCGCTCAGATCGCGCACGTGGGGTCTGGCGCGGCTTGAGCTCGCCATCCGATCGAAGTCGAGCGAGGTCTGGGACATCCCGAGCGGATCGAGCAGCCGACGCTGCATCATCGCACGATAGCTCTCGTCGAGCTGACCCCATCGCCCGCCATCGGCCACGGCTGCCGTGAAACCCGCCATGGCGACCATTTGATTGCTGTATTGGAACGTCTCGCCGAAGCCTGTCAGCAGCTGAAAGCTCTTCAGCTGATGGACCATATCCTCGCCCGTCTTGGGGCTATTCTCAAAGAACAGCTCAAGATCGCGGCGCGGTACGCCAGTACAGGCGCACGCGAGATGTTGAACTTGCACCTGCTTGGAGCGCTCCAGATCCTGCATGCGAAACTGCGGGACGATCTCCTGAACCGACTGCTCCCACTGGAGCTTTCCTGCGTCGACTAGCGCGGCTAACACCAGCGTCGTCAGCGGCTTTGTGGTGGAGCCGATCATCATCGGCGTCGTGGTGGTCATCGCCTCGTCGCTCCCGAGCCGCGTGACGCCGAAGGCCTGCTTCCACACCACCTCACCGTCCCGGATGAGCACCACGGCGGCACCTGGCACCTGCGATGCGTCGAACTGCGCCTGGGCAAACTCAGCCCACTGCGCGATCTCTTCGTCCGTCAGCTCGGCCTTGGCGCGCGACAGATCCAGGCGCTCTATCCCGATCGGTTTGAGCCCCTGCACGATGATGTTCACCTGCGCGCTGCGCTTCTGCAGCGTCGCGAGGTCTCCGCGGATGAGCGCGACGTAGACGTTGCCATCACGCACCCTCCCGATGGCCTGCACAAACGTGCTCGCCACCTGCTCGTAACGCACCACGACCGAGCGCTCCCACAGGTGATCGCCGGGGATGCTGTTCGTGTCATCAACTCTGGGTGGCGTCACGCCGAGCGCGCCCCATGCGTCGGCGATCGCCTGGGTGGCGTCGTCGCCATCGCGTCGGGTGAGGAACAGCGTGAGCTGCCCGTCCACGTCGACCGCGACGACGCCGCCTGCTTCCTGGCGCATCGTCCAGCTCGGCTGCGTCGGCACGGTCAACGTGTTGCTCTCATCGGTGAACTTGCTGTCATCCGCCTCGCTGGTGGCGCTGGGGGTTGCGGGTGGCGATCCGGCAGCCTTCGGGGCAGGGGTCGCGCAGGCGGTGCACAATAAAGCTAGGGATAGTGCTTTGATCTTCAGTGACATAGCTTCCTCCTCGGGGTTGGAGGGGGCGATGATAGACGGGTTAATTTTTACGTCAAGATAATTTTTAACGTAAAGGCGCCTTGTGTCAGTCGCACCTCATGCGGCTGCGCCCCGGCCCCTGCTCCCTGTCTCATCGTGTGGGCGCTCCCTCAGCAGGCGCGCTCGCGCCTCTGGCGCCGGAGGCGCCAGTCGGCGCGCAAGTGAAGGCGTGACTTGGACGATCCCCGCTTGTCATCAGCCTCATCGACGCACCGCGCGAGAGGTTGTGTGTGAGCCATCGCCCTGTGACAGCGCGCCGCATGGCTCAAAAGTGGGGGAGGGCTCAAGCGCCCCGCTGTGCGGACTGCCGCCTCGGTGACGCGCCCTTAAGGCTAGCGGGCGAGCTACATTTCAAGTATGTAGAGCAGATGATGGCACGCGCTCTCTCTCGCTGATGTGACTATGACTTGGCTTATCGCCGCGCTCGTCTTGGGGGTGCTCTTTGTCTTGTGGCTCGCGCTCCAGCTCAAGACCAGCCGCCCCGATGGCGAGCTCGCTAAGGTTCACCCCTATCGCCAGATGATGCCCATCATCATGCCGACGCGAGACGAGTCGGTGGTGTACTTTGAGCATCTGGTCGACGCCACCGCGATCCAGGCCTACTTGGAGCAGCACCGCGAGGCGCTCGGGTGCAACATCAGCCACCTGATGGTGGCCACGATCGGCGCTGGGTTTCACCGCCACCCCAAGCTCAACCGCTTCATCGCGGGGCAGCGCATCTACCAGCGCCACGGCGTCTGGCTGTCGTTCAGCATGACGCGTGAGAAGCTCAACGCGGCCGCGAAGCTCGCGACCGTCAAGCTCGAGATCCCCGCGCAGATGTCGTTCGCCTCCTTATGCGAGGCGGTCAACGCGCAGATCAATCGGGAGCGCTCCGGCGAGGAGACCTACCTGGATAAGGAGATCTCGCTGTTCTTGAGGCTGCCGCATGTGGTCATCCGGCTCGGGGCGCGGCTCTTGTTCTGGGCCAACGATCATCACCTGCTGCCAGAAAGCTTCATCCGCAATGACAGCATGTTCACGGGGGCGTTCATCGCCAACCTGGGGTCGCTGGGGATGGACCCAGGCTTTCACCACCTCTATGAGTGGGGCACCTGCCCGCTGTTCGTGATGGTCGGCCAGCTCACCGAGCGCGAGCTTCAGCTGCCCGATGGCACCTACGCGCGCAGGCCCGTCTTGCCCATGCGCTTCACCTACGATGAGCGCGTCGAGGATGGCCTCAACGCGGGTCGCGCCATCAAGGACATCGCGCGCATCCTGGAAGATCCCGCCGCCACGTTCGGTGAGGACGGGCGCAACGCGCTCGGCTGAGCCCACGCTATGCTTCAGAGACGCGCATGTTGACGCCCGCTCACCAGTGGATTGACCACATCATCCAGGCTTGCCCGCGCCGCGTGGCGGGCAGTGACTCTGAGCGCAATGCCCACGCGCTGATGGCGGCCGACGCGCAGGCGCTCGGGCTCACGACAACGCTTGAGCCCTTTCGCTTCAATCGCAGCATCTACGCCAACATGGCCCTGCACTTCTTGATCGCGAGCTTGGCGACGGCGCTCTTGGCCGTCTCCCCCACCGCCGCGCTCGGCATACACCTGCTGGTGGGCGTCTCTTACTGGCTTGACGCCAACAAGAAGGCGATGGTGTTGCGGCGGCTGTTCCCGTTCCACGACTCCCAGAACCTCGTCGCCACCAAGCCCGCCACCGCGCCGCTGCGCCACAGGCTGGTGTTCATCGCGCACATCGACGCCGCCTTCACGGGCTTCATCTTTCACCCCAAGATGATCAAGCTGGCCACCGCGCCGCCGCCCATCAAGGCGCTCGCGTTTATGCGAAAGTCCATGTTTGTGGCGACCTTGGCGGTCTTTGGGTTGGCGCTGGTTGACTTGGTGGCGCTCGTGATCGGGCTCAACACGATCCTCTGGGTCGCGGCGCTGCTGCTGACGATCCCGGCCTTCTTGACCTTCGCCTTCAACGCGCAGGTCGCCCTCAACAACGAGGTCGTCCCAGGCGCCAATGACAACCTCTCGGGCTGCTGGAGCGCGCTGGAGCTTGCGCGCCGCCTGATGCCCGACTGCCCCGAGGATGTCGAGCTGGTGTTCGTCGCCACGGGCTGTGAGGAGGCTGGCACGGGCGGCTCCTGGGCGCTGGCGCAGCAGCGTCAAGGCGTCTGGGAGGCTGACAAGACCACCCTCTTTGGCATCGACAGCTTGAGCAACGGCGCGCTGCATTATTTTGTCGAGGGCGAGCTGCTGACGCAGCCGCCGCCGCCGCGTCTGGTCGCGCTGATCAACCAGCTCGCCCCCACGGTCGCGCCGTTTGAGATCCCCTCAGGGGCCACGGACTCACTGGCGTTCTTGGTGCGCGGCTTCGACGCCATCAGCTTTGGCTGCGTGGACACAGAGATCGGCGCGCCGCGCCACTATCACTGGCCCACAGATGACGTCGCACACCTAGAGCAAGCGCAGCTTGAGGCGTCTGTGGACCAGATCGAGCGCGTCGCGCGCGCCGTGATGCTCGGCGGCGCCTGAGCCGCGCCGATCACGCGCGCGGTCGGGCCTCAAAGATCGTGCTCGCGTCGGGAGGCGCTGGCAGCGCCAGCGCCTCGCTGAGCGTGAGGATGGCGCGCTCCAGGAGCGCGTCCGCGCGGCGCAGCGGGTGCGGCTCGGCGCTAGTGAGCGGCGCCTGCGGCGCGGGCCACAGCCGGTCGAGGTGGTCGTGCTTGAGCCCCGGCAAGGCGCGCACCAGCGCGAATGGGCGCAGCGGCTGTAGGCTGTGATACAGCCTCGCGCTCAGCGGCCACGCGCGCATGTTGCGCGCCCAAGGCGCCAGCTCTAGCCCAGGGCACAGCGTGAGCGCGTCTTCCCCCTCTAGACCCTCGCGCGCGAGGAGCGCGGCGTGCATCAGGTCGCGATGCGCGCGCGCCATCGCCGCGCTCAGGCGCGTCAGCTCATCGCGCTCAAAGCACGGGTGCGCGGGCGGCGCGCTGAGGTTCGCCCAGCATATCGTCTCATAGCTTTGTGTTATCAAACGCTTAGGGCCAGCGCACACCTGCATCTGGCCGATGAGCCAGCCCTGCGCGTCGTTCAACGCGAAGAACTCTTCGCCAGACAGCGCCTCGCCAAGCGGCGCGTCGCCCACACCGGGCTGGCTCAACAGCAGCATCGGCAGCGCGGTGGCGAAGCCTAGCGAGAGCTTATAGAGCGCGCTGAGCGCGCGTGGCAGCGGCGCGTCGTGCGCGCGCCACCACAGCAGCGGCGCGCACATCACGGCCAAGTGCGCTTGCCACACCTGATGGCCGCTCAGCGGACCCTCGCTCGTGGCGTGCAGCGCGGCGAGCCTGGAGAGCTGCGCCAAGACCTCGCGCCAGCAGGTGTTAGCTTGCCGTAGCGCGGCGACGTTCATAGGCATCCTCGCCCGCGCGCGCCCATCCTCATAAGGGCAGGGCCGCTCATCCACGCTTGAAGCCCGATACAACACGGGCGACGCCTGCTCCCCGAGCGGGCGCCCGTCCTCATCAAGCGCGTCGAGCGCGGCATCAGCCAGCAGCAATGACAGCAGCCGCGCCGCCTCCATCAGCCATGCTCATAGGGGCGCAGCGCGCGCGGCAGCAGCAGTGACTCGGCGCGCGCCTCAAACGTGTGCGTCGCCTCGTCATAGGTGCCCGCGTGCTCGTCGTAGCGCCGCAGGGTCAGCGCCAACATCAAGCTCACGCGCCGCGCATCGTCACCGCGCGCCTTGAGCAGCGCCTCGGGCCAGGGGCTGATGAAGCGCCCGTAAGGGGTCGTGTGACCCGCAGCGCCTGCCGGCATCACGCGCAGGTGATTGGGACGCAAGAGGCGCGATGTGGGGAACATCAGGTCGTCATGATGGGGGCGCGTCTCTAGCTCAAAGCGCGCCGCGCCCATCAACAGCGTCGCGCGCTCGGGGCTCAGCTGCAGCGAGCTGCTGATGTCTTGGGAGAGGGATTGTGGTCGGGTGTCAGGGTTCAAAAAGACGATCTCGAACGCCAAGTAAGAGGCGAAGGCCTCAGCGCTCACCTGCATCTTCAACGGTAAGTGAGGCCTCGCAGCGCGCGCGGCCTCGTCTCCCTGTCCCAGCGCCACAGCGGGTGCGCCGAGCAGCGCGATCCCTGCGGTGATGCTGGATAAGGTGAACTGTCGGCGGTTGAGCTTGGAGAGGAGCGTCATCGGTTGACCTGCGGACATGAGACGACGACAGGATAACACAACCTATGCCAACGTGCGCCCAAACCACAACGAGCTCAACGTTCGCCAAATGATCGCCCTCAGCGCAGACGTCGCGCATCATCGCGCCCCTGGCGGGTGAGCGCGGCGAGCCAGCGCATGCGCGCCTGCTCACGCATCGTGCGGACCTCGTAGATCGTCGTCTTCGCGACAGGCTTGATGCCCACAAACTTGAGCGTCGCGGGGATCATCGCCGCGTGCAGTGCGCCCCGATGCATCAGCCAGTACCACCAGCGCGGGCTGTCCATTGTGGTGATCAGCCGCGCGCTGCGCCCTCGCAAGAGCCCCTCAGGCAGCGGGTTGTTCGCCCGATACCGATACGCCCAGCCCGGCAGCATCACCCGATCGACCACCCCCTTCACCAGCGCGGGCGGCCCCGCCCACCAGGTGGGCAAGAACAGCGCGATGTGGCGCGCGCCGATGATCTGTTCTTGCAGCGCGATGAGGTCCGGCTCAAGCGCCTGCGTGGCGCTGCGCAGCACAGGATCAAAGCGAAGGGCGCCGAGCGCGATCTCGTGGACCTGCGCCCCGGCCTCACGCGCGCCGCGCGCATAGGCTTGTGCGAGCTGGTCGTTGAATGAGCCTGGGGTGGGGTGACCTTGCAAGATGAGCAGTGACATGGGCGGCCTCCTGGGTAGCGCGCGGGGTTGCGTGGTGGAGGTTAGTCATGTGAGGATTGTTGTCACTTCCTCGTCTTTGCATGAGTGAGCCTTAAAAATGCATGACCTGCTCGACTGGGATGACGCCCGCTACCTCTTGGCCGTGCTGCGCGCGGGCAGCTTCACGCTGGCCGCCCAGCGCTTAGGCGTAGAGCAGTCCACGGTGAGTCGGCGCATCGCGCGCCTGGAGGCAGGGCTCAACGCCCAGCTCTTTGAGCGCACCCCAGCGGGCCTGCGCCAGACCGCGCTCGCCAGGCAGCTTGCGCCTCATGCAGAGCAGATTGAGGCGAGCCTCATCGCCATGCAGGATGTGGCGTCGCGAGGCGGCCAGATCGAGGGGGTGGTGCGCCTCGCCACGACGGACTCGGTGGCGGCGTACCTGCTCGCGCCCGCACTCATCGCGCTCGCCGAGGCGCACCCCAAGCTGTCGCTTGAGGTGCTGACTGACCCGCGCTTGGTCGATCTGCGCCGACGCGAGGCAGAGCTTGCGGTGCGCTTTATGCGCCCCACGCGCGGCGCGCTGGTGAGCCGCAAGCTGGGGGAGCTGCACACGGCGCCGCTGGCGAGCGCGTCGTATTGGGCCTCGCTGCCCGAGGGTGCGCCGCTGTCACAAGCGCGCTGGATCGTAGTCAGCGTGCCGGGCTTACCCCAGCCTGAGGAGGCGTGGTTTGAGGCGCGCGGCTGGCAGATCGAGCCGATGCGCGTGAGCAGCTACATCGCGCAGAGCGAGCTGGTGCGTCGCGGCGTGGGGGTGGGGATGCTGGCTCAGAGCCTGTGCCGCATCGACCCCAGCCTCTCACCGCACCCGCGCGAGCCCATCGCCGGACCCACCTTGAGCCTGTGGCTTGCGGCCCACGCCGACGCGCTGCGCTTGCCGCGCGTGCGCGCCACCTGGGACATGCTCGCCAGCAGCATCCCCGCGCAACTGACGCCGCTTGAGCAGGATGAGGCGCTGCCGCTGGGCGCCTCCCAGTGACAAGCTGTTAGATTTCTCTTGGTGCGACGCATCATCGCGCGCGCTTGGTCCGAAAACCTCCTGGTCCTTCAACCATCAGGAGGTCGTCCATGACCAAGATCAACGGCTCAAGCCAGCCTCAAGCCCTCGCCACCCCACAGACCACCGCAGCCAGCGCCCCTGCCGCGCCCGTGACCGCCAAGGCGGCCCCAATGATCGGACCTGAGCCGCCGCCACCGCGTGATCCTTTCGCCAGCGACGCGTTCGGCCAGTGCGGCGGTCCTAGCGCCGCCGACCTGTTCATGAAGCAAGCCGCGCCTCGCGACGCCGCACCTCACCCCAAGCTCGCGAGCGCGTCGATGCCCGCGATGACCGCAGGCCAGCTCGCCCAACAGAGCGCGGTCAGCGCCACCGAGGCGTCCAAGCCCAAGGCGGATCCTGCCACACAGCAGCTCCTCAACACCATGACCTCTGCGCTCGCTAATCCAAAGGCGTTTGGCGAGGACGACTTCAAAGGTGGCCTCCTCTTTGGTTCGAGCGCGCCGGGCTTAGGGCTTCAGCTTCAGGAGAGCGTTTACAAGAATTATAGTAACAATGAGGCGAGCTTAGTTCAGGGGCTCAAGGGGCTACTTAACTCGCCCGAGCAGACGAAGGCGGCGTTCAGCGCCGCGCTCTCTCATCTGCCTCCAGCACAACGTGACGCTGCTGCCAGCATGATTCTCGATCGTATGGGAGATAAGCTCTGTGGGATCTTACAGCGCGACATAGCGAGTCAAGTGCGAGGCCAGATCAGCGACGCGCAGGCCAAGCTCGCGCCAATGTGCGGCGACCTCGCGCGCGATCGCATCTTAACAATGATGGGTTTAGCGACTTGGACACCTCCGCTCTCCTCAGACCAGATCGCTGAGCGCTTACAATCAGTTGGTATGCCACCTGGCGATGCTAAAAGCATCGCCCTTGATCTCTCAAGGAACAGTGATAGTGCTGTCTTCCGGCAGGCGCTTATCGCGGGAGGCAAAGGGGATTTCACCAATAACTTTTGGAAGAGCACTACGCTCATTGATGGGTCAGTTCGTAACTTTGATGAGAAGGTTCAAGGCGCATTCGAGAAGATGGCCAAGAGCCTCACACAGCTGGATGAGAAGCTCAGCAATGAGAGATCAAGAGGAGACGCGCTCTTTACCAACGATCTGTTCAAGGCAGCCAGGGATGATGTCTTCTCCAAGCACGGGATCGTGCCACGTAAGGAAGGAGGTACACCCTTGGACGCGCGCATCCACGCTCACATTGATAGGCGCCAACGCCATGATCGCAATGACGCGATCGCGAGCGGCGTGGTGATGGCGATGGCGAGCCTCGCGGTGCCTGGGGCCGGTGCGATCGCGGCAGTAGGCGTCTCTGCAGCAGGGAGCGCGCCGGGGGTGCTGGTCGCGCAGAGTGAGATGAACGCGGCACACGCGGGCGCCTTCGCGGGCTCTAACTCCAACTGGACCGCAGCGGCTTATGAGGGCAAGCGTGACGCGGCCGTTTGGCTGGCGGTCGCTGGTGCGGTCTTGTCGGGCCTCAGATACAGCGACGAGGCGGCGGAGACCTTCAAAGAGGTCTCCGCGCTCCTCGCTGAAACAGCCGCCACGGAGGCCGTAGCGCAAGGTGTCAACAAGCTCGTTGGCTCCAGCTATTGAGCCGCCGCGCGGCGCCCGATGACGAGGTAGTGCCGAGGCAGCTCAAGGGGGGAGAGCGTGACCTCTAGGCCGCCCTGGCGCAGCTCCTCCATGACGGTCTCGGCGCTCAGGCGCATGGCCTTTGGCGGCCCCTCGGGGGCGTCGGGCTTGTAGTCGACGACGAACACGGCGGCGCCTGGGCGCAGGGCGCGCTTGAGCGTCGCCGCGTAGCTTGCGCGATCCTCGAAGTGATGCCAGGTGTTGAGCGTGACGATGGCGTCGAGGCTGTCGGGCGTGAGGTCACTCGCGTCTGGGGCGACGGCCTGGGCGTGGACCTGGGACAAGGACAGCGACGAGGCGCGCTTTTGAAGGTAGCTCACCATCGCGGGCTCCACATCCAGCGCCAGCACGCGCCCATCCTCGCCCACCGCGCTGGCCAGATGAGGCATGAGGTAGCCCGTGCCCGCGCCAAGGTCCGCGACCGTCTGGCCCGGCTGCAAGCTCATGGCCTGGAGGATCAGATCGGGGCGCTGCCAGTCATCGCGCGCCGGATCGTTCCAGCGCGTCGCATACTGCTCAGGATCTTCAAAGCGGTGCTGGTGGCCCTCGCCGTGGGCGTGCTCTTGGCGTGCGTGCTGGCTGTGTGCGTCGTCATGCATGGCTTGGTCAGCTTGGGGTTCGGGCGCGCTCTGGCACGCGGCGATGAGGGTGAGCGCGGCGAGCGTGGGGAGCTTGGTGAGGTTCATGAGGTATGCTCGTGGTCAAGGGGGGATGCCCATGCGCGCGCGCACTGCCTGAAACTCGGGCGTGCGCTGGCCCGCGCGATCGCGGATGGTGAGCGGTGGATCGGGCTGTGTGGCGGCTGGTGCGTCGCCTGGATGGGCGGCCACGAACACCGACAACAGCGGCGCCTTGCCCTCGCGCGGGATGATCGGGCGCCACGCGACGGTGACGAGGCCCGCGGCCTCGATCGCATCGAGCGTACGCTGGTCGGGGTTCCACCCCTCGCACACGACGAAGCGGCCTTGGGGTGCGAGCCAGCGCTTGGCGACCTCGCAGTAGGCCTCGACGCCGCCGCGAAACTCGAAGCGACACGGCCCGCGCTGCGGCAGGGTGCTCACGACGCCCTCAGAGGGGGGCTTATAGGGCGGGGTGCCGGTGATGAGATCGAAGGTGGTGCCGGGCTCAAACAGCGCGGGATCGCGCAGATCGCCATCGCGCACAATGACGCGCGCGTCGCAGCCGTTGTAGCGCAGCGAGCGGCGCGCCAGCGCCGCGCTCTCGGGCTGCGCCTCGACGCCGACGCTGCGAAGCTGTGGCAGCCCCCAGGCGACCATCATCAGCACGGAGCCGACGCCGCAGCCCATGTCGAAGGCGGTGGTGGCGAGGGGTGGCGCGTGCGTGAGCGCGTACCACGCGGTCACGAGGTCATCCATCGACCAGCGATGCCCGACGACCTTCTGAAAGATCCGCCAATCGCCTGTGAGATAGCACAGATCCTCGCCGGGGCCTGGCCACAGCGTGGGGTCGTCGCCAGGGCCAGCGGGGGCGGGGCCAGGGGCGATGAAGCCTGGGGGGCGTCGCGCGGGGCGCACGATGCCGCCCGTCTCACAGGGCTGCTCAGACATGGCGCGAAGACGCTCCGACGTGACGAGGCGCGGCCATTTTGGCCGCGCCTCGTCATCTTGCGCGCGCAGGGCGCCGCGTCAAGCGGCGTCTGAGCCCGCTCACATCGAGATGGAGCCCTTGCGGAAGTCGCTCGCCGCGAGGTGGACGTTGATCACGACGGGTCTGCCGGCTGCGGCGTGGGCTTGGGCTTGAGCGATGGCGTCGTCGATCTGGTCATGGGAGGTGACCAAGATGCCCTCTGCGCCGTAGCCTTTTCCGACGATGTGATAGTCGCTGCGTAGCAAGGTGGTGGCGACATCATCGCCCAGGATCTCGATCTGATCGCGGGCGATCTGCGCCCAAGAGGCGTCGGTGCCGATGACGGCGATGGGGGCTAAGCCGTGACGCACGCAGGTGTCAAACTCGGCCAGGCTGTAGGCGCTGGAGCCGTCGCCGTAGATGAGCCAGAGCTCAGCGCCTGGGCGACAGGCGGCGGCGCCGACGGCGAAGCCGCCGCCCACGCCGAGGGTGCCGAAGACGCCCGGATCAAGCCAGGACAGCGGCGCGCGCGGGCGCAGGATGTAGGCGCCGGTGCCGACGAAGTCGCCGCCATCGACGACGAGCACGGCGTCATCGGGCAGCGCCTCCTCCAGCTTGAGGAAGAAGTGCATGGGGTTGACCAGCTCACCCTCGGCATTGGACTGCTCGACGATCTCAGCGTCGCGTGCGTCCTCGCGCTTGCGCAGCTCGTCAAACCAGGGCTGCAAGGCGCCGAGCTTGCCTGCGGCGCGCGCCAGCGCCATGACAAACTCGCCAGGGTGTTGCAACAGGGCGACCTCGGGCTTGCGGTTCTTGCGCAGGTCCTCGTCGCTCAAGTTGGCGGAGACGACCTGGGTGTTCTTGCCAAAGGCGCGGCCGTAGCCCAGGCGGAAGTCGAAGGGGAAGCCGGCGATGATGGCGAGGTCGGCGTCCTTGAGGGCCTTGCCGCGCTTGTGGCGAAACTGCAGCTCGCTGTGACGCCCGAGCAGGCCACGCGCGGTGCCGCCGAGGAAGGTGGGGATGCCGAGGGCGTTGACGGCCTCAGCGAGTGAGGCGGCGCGCGCGGGGTCGAAGTTGACGAGGGCTTGGCTGCCGAGCACGAGCACGGGCTTTCTGGCTTGTCGCAGCTTGCGCACGACCTCATCGAGCTGTGCGTCGAGGTCGGCACCGCCGGGCAGCACCTCGCTGGGGCGCGGCAGCGCGTCGAGCGCCTCTTGCACGGGGATGTGAGGGGCCTTGAACTGCTGGAGCAGGTGGCCTTGTAGGTAGAAGCCCAGGGCCTTGGCGGCGAAGCCGGTCATCTTATCGACGCCGCTCTCCTTGATGAACCACTCGCGCACGACGGCCTCGGGGTAGAGGACGTCAACGGGGACCTCGACGAACACGGGGCCAGGCACCCCCTCGCATGCGATCTCCAGGGCGCGATCGATGGCGGGGCCAAGATCATTGATGCGACGCACGGAGGTCGCCCACTTGGTGAGGGGCTTCATGAGGGTGATCTGGTCGATGTCTTGGAGCGCGCCGCGGCCCTTCATGAGGGTGGGCGTGGTGCCGCCGAGCAGCAGCAGCGGCGACTGCGCCATCTGGGCGTTCTTGATCGCGGTGATGGTGTTGGTCACGCCGGGGCCGGCGGTCACAGCGGCCACGCCGGGGATGCCGGTCATACGAGCCACGGCGTCGGCGGCGAACACGGCGGAGACCTCGTGGCGCACGTCGATGACGCGGATGCCGTGGGCCTTGGCGCCGGTGAGGATGGGCGAGATGTGACCGCCGCACAGGGTGAACATGAACTGGACGCCGCGGCGCGCTAAGCGCTCCGCGATGATCGCGCCGCCGTGCTCTTGAGCCATCGAGCTGCCTCCACGCTGGAACAGGATGCGCGCTGTGCGCGCGGGTGATTCACACAGGCGCACACCTTGGCTCGGGCGCGCGCGCAAGTCAAGCGCGGCTCACTCGCAAAGCGACCGGTCAGTCACTATTTGTCACTGCCCAAGCGGGCGCGGACCTCACGCAGCAGGGCGTCGGGGCCAAAGGGCTTGTAGAGCAGGGCGGCGTCGTGGTCATCCAGCACCCCGCGCTCGCTGAGCACATCGGCGGTATAGCCGGACACGAACAGGGTCTTCAGGCCGCGGTGAGCTTGGACGATGGCGCGGGCGACCTCCAGGCCATTGCGCCCAGGCATCATGACGTCGCTCACGAGCAGATCGATCGTCCCCTCGTGTGCGGCGGCGATGGCGAGGGCTTGATCGCCGTCGCGTGCCAGCAGCACGTGATAGCCGCTTTCTTGGAGGATGCGGACCATGAGGTTGGCGAGGGCGGGGTCGTCCTCGGCCAGCAGGATCGTCTCATGGCCGCCGATGGGACGCGCGACGCGTGGGGCGACGTGGGGTTTGGGCGCCTCAAGCGCGACGGGCAGATAGAGCAGCGCGCGGGTGCCTTGTCCCAGCGCGCTCTCAAGGCGCATGCCGCCATGGACCTGCTTGACGATGCCATAGACGATGGGCAGGCCGAGGCCTGTGCCGCGCCCGGCGGCCTTGGTGGTGAAGAAGGGCTCTAGGGCGCGCTCCAACACCTCAGGGCTCATGCCCGCGCCCTCATCACAGACGCGAAGCAGCACATAATCACCCGGCTCCAGCTCGCCGTGGAGCGACGCTTGCGCTTGCAGCAGCGTGAGCGCTGAGGCGTCGATGCGCAGGGTGCCGCCGCGGGGCATGGCGGCGTGGGCGTTGAGGGCGAGGTTGATGAGGATCTGCTCCAGGTGACTTTCTTGGAGCTGGACGTGGGGCAGGGCGTCGGGGTGTTCGATGATGAGGGTGATGGCCTCGCTCATCAGGGGGGCGAGCAGGCGGCGCGCGCCGAGCATCACGCCGATGGGATCGCACTGGCTGGGCTGCTCGCTGGGGCGGCGTCCGAAGGTGAGCAGCTGGGTGGTCAGCTCGGCGGCGCGCAGCGCGGCGCGGCGCACCTCGTCGAGGTCTTGCATCGCGCCCTCATGCAGGGCGGGGTCTTGGCGCAGCAGCTCGGCATAGGCGATGATGACCCCTAAGAGGTTGTTAAAGTCGTGAGCGACGCTGCCCGCCAAGCGCCCGAGCGCCTCCATCTTCTGCGAGTGCAAGAGCTGCTGCTGCGTGCTCAGCAGCTCCTCGCGCGCGCGCTTGCTGTCGGTGATGTCTTGGGCGGCGCCGATGACGCGCGTGGTGTGCTCGCCCTCGGGGCGCACGGGCGCGCCCGTGATGCGCATCCAGCGCTCTTGCCCACGCGCGGTGATGAGCTCTACCTCCAGATCAAAGCGCTCCCCATGCTTGATGGCGCGCAGCATGGCCTCGCGCAGCTTGGCGTGCTCGTGGGGCTTATAGAAGCGCAGCATCTGCGCGTTGGTGGGCATAGGCTGTTGCGGGGCGAGCTCCAGCAGCTCCGCGACGAGGGGCGTGAAGTGAAGCGTCAGATGCTTGAGCTCAAGCTCCCAGCCGCCCACACGCGCGATCTCTTGGGTGCGCGCGAGCAGCAGCTCCTGACGGCGCTGGGCGCTGACGTCTTGGATGAGCCACACCTCGGCGTCGCCGCCTGGCATGATGCCCCCATGAAACTCAATCTCGCGCCAGGCGCCATCGCTGCGTCGCAGCAAGACCTGGCGAGGCTCAGGGTAGCCGATCGCGCGATCGCGCTCCCACTGAACGCGCACCTCATCAGCGCGCTCACCATAGAGGACATCAAACCAGCGCGTGATGTCCCACTGCGTGTCGCGCGAGTAGCCGGTGATCGCCTCGGCGGCTGCGTTGAAGCTGATCTCCGCGTCGCTGACATAGATGGCGCCGATGGGCAGGTGCTCTACCAGCAGCCGCAGCTTCTGCTCGCGCTCGCGCACCGCCATCGCGCTGACCTCACGCTCAGTGACATCGCGGATGGTGACGATGACCGCGCGGTGTGCCTGATTTGACATGGGCAGCAGGGCGGTGCGGCCCTCAAAGTGGCGGCGCCCGAGCGGCACCTCAAGGGTATAGTGGATGGTGTGGCTCTGGCCATCATGGAGGGTGCGCTGCAGCGTCTCGATCATGGGGTCGCTGACCTCAGGGGGCAAGGCCGTGGCGATATGTTGTCCGCGCAGCGTCTCCAGGTCAGCGTGATAGAACAGCTCGCTGCGCGCGCTGAGCGCCTCAACAAAGCGCATCTGATCATCCACCACGAAGATCAGATCGGGGCTCGCGCGCACGAGCGCGGTGAGCCACTGGCGGGTGCGCTCCAAGTCCACGATAGCGCGGCTGCGATCCAGCTCCGTGGCGGCGCGCGCGCTGTAGATCCTCAGCAGCGTCTCGGCTTTGACAGGATCGCTGAGGGCCTGTTTTTTCATGAGCGAGATGAAGCCGATGGGCTCACGGGCGGCGTTCATCATCGGGGCGCCGATGTAATGCGCGAACCCAAGCTGCTGCAACAACGCGTCATGGGGGAAGCGTGTCAGCGCGTCGCCCAGGTAGCTGCACAGCGCCCCTTGGGCCACATGCTCGCACGGCGTCCCCGCCAGCGCGTAGCGCGGGGCTGTCGCATCAGGCAGGCCGTGCTGCGCGATGATCTGTGCATCAGCGCCATCAACGCGAGCGATGAGGAGCGCGTCGGCGCCTGTCGTCTGGGCGAGCGCCGTAGCGAGCGTGCTGAACAGCTCACTGGCGTCGTGCAGGGTGAGCGTCTGTGAGATGGCCTCTAGATCGCGCTCAATGCCTAGGCGCTGGCTCATATCCCGCGCGAGCGCCACGATGGTCCCATCGGGCAGGCCTCGCATGTGCAGCTCAACAGGCAGCTCGCCACCATCCTCGCGCAAGAACGTGCGCCTGCGACATGGCAGCCGACCCGCCTGCACCTCGCCCACTTGAGGCGGGCGCTGGAGATGGGCCTCAGGCGCGATCAGGGACTGGGCGCTGCGCGTCAGCAGCCGCTCAGGGGAGGTCCCCATCATCGACGCCATCTGTGCGTTGACCTCCAGCAGCGCCCCATCCGCGGAGGCGTGGAGCAGCCCATCAGGCAGCGCGTTGAGCAGGGCGTGCTGGCGCTGGGTGAGCGTCAACAGATCGTGCAGCAGCGCGGCTAGCGTTGCGGCTTGAGGCACGCCCTCGCACGCGCTCGCCAGCGCCTGCGCGTCATACGCCTCAAGCCCCAATGCCGCTCGGGCCTGCGCGATGCGCGCGCGCAGCTCACCTGTCGTCTCCTCGCCAGAAGCTCTTGTCGTCACGAGGGACCTCGTCTGCGCTTCACTTTAGTCGCGTGACATGCTCTCTGCTGCATAGCATATTATGCGCTTTCTTGCATGAGCGCGCGCGCCCTAACGTGCGCTGCGCGTGTAATTGATAGACCCCTCAGGAGGACGCGATGTCACACTATCCGCCGCTGAGCTTGGCGGAGGTCTTCGGCCTCTCACCGCTCAAGGTGCGCATGAGCGAGGTCGCGCTCATGCTCAAGGGCGATCCGTACACGCCGCCCTCGCGCTTTGATCGCTCCAGCCTCAACATCCTCAAGCCCTCGCTCAGCGTGCTGACTTGGCTGGGATGGCGCAGGCCCGATCGGCGGTTGCCTATCTACAATCTCTTCAATCACACGCAGACGCCTGTGGAGGAGGGCTGGTCAGTGCGCTTCACGCAGGTGCGCGACTTTCGCGGCAAGCGCAACACCTATGACAGCCACAACGGCACGGACTTCGCGATCCCTGTGGGCACGATCGTGACCGCAGCGGCGCCGGGCGTGGTGCGTCGCGTCTCCAGCGAGTTTCATCGCGGCGGCCTCAAGGTCGTGATCGATCATGGCCACGGCGTGATCACCACCTCCAATCACTTGGGGCGCGCGCTGGTGCAGGTGGGGCAGCGCGTGGCGCGCGGTGAGCCCGTGGCGCTTGGCGGCGGCTCAGGGGTTGATATGGTCGGCGCCTTCCCCTGGAGCTGCCCCCACGTCCACTACAATACGTGGCTCAATGGGCTCCCTGTGGACCCGTTCGCGCCACCGGGCGAGCTGCCGCTGTGGCGCCATGGCAATGAGCCTGTGCCCTATCAAGGGCCGCTTGATGACGTCTTCCCCGAGACGGCCTGGGCGCTTGACGCGCTCGAAGCGGCCATCGACGCGTGCCTTGATCCTGCGCTGGCGCGCACACTGCGCCAAGTGGAGGGCGTCGATCAGCGCGCCGTTGATACGATCTTCGCGATGAACTATTACCCGACGCGCTTTAGCGCGAGGCCTTGCCTGTACGCCGAGCCTGCGCCGCGCGCGCCGCTGCTGGATCTGCCCTTTCGACCCGAGGATTACGTCGGGATCGTCCACCTCGACGACTGAGCGGAGCGCACGCCATGCCCGACATCGACGTCCCCTGCCACGCGTGCGGTCACATCGCGCGATTTCGCGACGTGGTGCCGCGATCTGCCGAGTGCGACAAGTGCCTCGCCGATCTGCGCTGCTGTCGCGGCTGCGTCCACTTTGAGGAGCGCGCGGCCCACCAGTGTCGCGAGCCGATGGCGGAGCGCATCTCGGTGAAAGATCGCGCGAACTTCTGCGTCTATTTTAGCCCCGGTCAGGGCGGCAGCGGCAGCGCCACGCGCGCCAAGGACGACGCGCGCGCTAAGCTCGACGCGCTGTTCTCGTTCGGGGGCGATGACGACTAGCGCGGGCTTAGCGCCTCATCACAACGCACCCCATTCAAAACGCACAAGGCGTGACCTCGCGAGGTCACGGCTTGTGCGTTTTTAGGCGCGTCGCGCCGCATCCTCACCCAGGGTTGGGCCGATAACCTTGGCACGACAACGCGCCCGGCGCTCACCGCGCGGCGCAGCCTATACAATGAGGGAGGAGCCTATGAGCAAGCGGAGGCGAGGTGCGCGCGCACGCGGTGACGATCGCGCCCACGATCCGAGCTACAAGCGGTTGTTTCAGCATCCTGTCTTGGTGCGCCAGCTCGCCAGACGTTTTATCTCAGCGGAGCTGATGGCGGGCCTGCGCTTTGACACGATCGATCGCGCGGATGCGGCCTTTATCACCGCCGCGTTTGGCGCGCGAGACAGCGACAGGATCTGGCAGATCGACCGCGCCAGCGACGACACGGTGGGGTTGTATCTGATGTTGGAGTTTCAATCAGGCGTCGATCAGAAGATGCCAGTGCGCGTGCTGAATTATGTGTCGCTGCTGCATGACAGCGCCAGCGATCAGGCGGTCGAGGCAGCTGCGAGGCGGCTGATGCCGGTGCTGCCTGTGGTGGTCTATAACGGCGCGTCGCCCTGGAGCGTTCCCACCGAGCTGCGCCTCCACTACGGCTTACCAGACAGCTCCCCGCTGCTCGCCTATCAGGCCACCATCAAGTATGATGTCATTGAGATCTCACGCTTACCTGATGTTGAGGTGAGCGAGGAAGAGGACGCGGTGGCGCTGCTGTTTCAGATGGAACGCGCCACGCCCCAGCAGGCTGATGCGATCCTAGATCGCTTGGACGAGGTGCTGCGAGGCGAGGCCTTCATGGCGCTTCGGCGCGATATCGCGCGCTGGGTGTTTGAGGTGCTCAAGGCGAAGGGTGTGCAGATGAGCGGTGCGCAGCGCAACACGATCTTGGAGGTGAAGGATATGTTGGCGGAGAACATCGATCGTTGGAAGGCAGAATTCTTAGCTCAGGGCTTGGAGCAAGGTCGAGAGCAAGGCTTGGAGCAAGGCTTGGAGCAAGGCTTGGAGCAGGGTCGAGAGCAGGGTCGCGTGATGTCGATGCGCGCGCTGGTGCACAAACATCTCAGGGTGAAGTTTGGCGAGGCGCAGGGGCGCGAGGCGCGGGTTGACGCGCTCGATCCTGATCAGCTGGAGGTTGTGCTGGAGCGCATCATCTTGGTGGCTGATGAGGCTGCGGTGTTTGAGGGGATGTGAGCGCGCGTAGCCTGTGACCGAGACGCCGAAGCGGCGGGCAAACCTTGGGTTTGGCCGCCGC
>CAYXWB010000017.1:0-32765 GCA_964468515.1 uncultured Bradymonadales bacterium
TTTGGGCCATCGCTATGCCTACATTCTCCTACTTTATCCCACCTTAACTACAGTCGCTTTCGGAGCTGCCTCGCGGGTAGCGCGAGGGGAGGGCTGTTGGGCGAGGGTGATTTTGGATAGCTTCGCTCTTGTAGTTGGGAATGTGGATGATTAATTATGCAGTGCTTCTCAAAGGTGAGGCTTTGGAGTGGCGGAGGATACAGCAGGCTGCGCAGCGCTTGATAAATTCGCAGTGGGCCTAAGTTGTTGATTCTAAAGTATTTGGGCTGCTTGCTGCTTAGTCAACTGCAACGATGGCCGCTGTAAGAGCCTGTTGAAAAAGTCGTTCAGACATCAAGTCGACGCAGCATGTTACGGGTCATAGAAAGCCAAATGAAGAACTCGCTTTGTTCGGGCAGCGTCTCATAGTCTTTGCTATGGCGCCGATGCAGAGTGAGCCATGCGAAGCTCCTCTCTACCACCCAGCGATTAGGTAAGACCCTGAATCCTTTTGGCTTTCTAGGTGCAGCGGGAGGCTTCTCTCCTACCTTGACCCAGACGCGTTGCTTTCCTTGCCAGGGGTGTTTCTTAAGCTCCAGCCGTGCTCCCCAATGCTTTTTCATCAATTCCGCTAGGGGCTGACTCTCATACCCCAGATCGGCCCAAACCACCTTCAGCCGTCCGGGAAGGTGGGTCACTCGTTTGACGAATTCTCGGGCAGCCGTGCGGTCTTGAATCTCCGCAGAATGAACCTGGGCTGCGAGCAAAAAGCCCATACTATCCACTAGGATATGCCGTTTTCTCCCCTTGACCTTCTTGTTGCCGTCGAACCCTATCATCTTGTCTAAGTTGGTTTTTTTTTACTCCCCCTTTTTGCGAAGTCTTGACCGATTGAGAGTCGATGATGGCGGCGCTAGGCTCAGGGTTTCGCCCGCTTGCTAAGCGGACTTGACGGTGCAGTGCCTCATGAATGCGTTGGAGCGTGCCATCCAAGCTCCACTTGCGCGAGTAGTAGTAAACGGTGGTCCATTTTGGAAATTCAGTCGGCAGATAGCGCCATTGGCAGCCGGTTCGGTCGATGTAAAAGAGCGCGTTGAGCAGCTCTCGAAAATCCACTTCTCTGGGGCGACCCATGTGGTTAGCAGGGGGAAGAAGAGGCTCTATGATAGACCAATCATGGTCGGTTAAGTCACTAGGATAGTTCATAATTGGCTCCTTTCGTGCATTGTGTCAGACACTAAAGGTAGCTACATGAACGACTTTTTCAACAGGCTCTAAGCGAATCACATCGTGCAGGTTTGGCGCAGCGCCAGGCCCTGTGCTAACCTCGCGCTTATCATCGCCCGACACCAGGCGGATGAGTCCATGACGCCACAGCCGCACAACCCAGCGCGGCTGACTCCAGAGGAAGACATCGACATGATGATGCGACGCGCGCCCCTCGCGCTGGCGCTGCTCGGGCTCTGCTTGAGCTTGTGCGCCTGCTCGGACAGTGAAGATCCCGCCCCGAACAACACGACCACCACGGCGCCGCCTGTCGTGGACATGACGCCGGACATGGTGGTGGAGGAGGTGAACCCTCCCGATCCTTATGAGTCGCGCTATCAGCTGCGCTTCACCTCGCTGAGGTTTGTGCCCGCCCAGCGCGGCACCCCAGGCAACTCGCTCAACGGGATCTTGGCGCAGAACTTCGACTTGAGCCTGGAGTATCCCGCCCTGGTGTTGGTGGACTTGAAGGACATCAACGCCGAAGCGGGCACCTTCCAGCTCAAGGGCGGCGCGGGTCAGACGACCGCGAACCCGACGACCTTCGCATGGGACCCTGAGACGGCGGATAGCTACTCACCAGGGACCCTCACCGCCGCCACTGGTGAGATTGAGGGCATCATCGCAGACTTCCAGTTTGTGGCGACGCTCGTGACGGAGACAGAGCCGCTGCGCGTGGTGATCCCGATCAATGACCTCACCTTCACGGGCAAGCTGGCCGTGGGTGACGCGGGGGTGGAGATCAAGGGCGGCGCCTTGGAGGGTTACATCACGGTAACACAAGCTGAGGCGGTCCAGATTGTCACCCCCCTGATTAACTCCAGCCTCGCCGTGGTGTTCAAGAACCTCGACAGGGCCGAGCCTAACTTCGACTCAGACGGTGATGGCACCAACGACGCGTGGCGCCTGAGCGCGACGTTCGACGCGACGCCCACCACCATCCAATAAGCCGCGCGCTCGCGCTGCCTCGCCCTAGGGGCAGCCGAGCGCGTCGTGGCGCATCGGGCAGCGATCCAGCAGGTCAGGGACGCCGTCGCGATCGGTGTCATACCAGCAGGCGTCGCCAACGCCATCGCCCGTGCTGTCGAGCTGCTCCGGGTTGGGCAGCATCGGGCAGCTGTCCCACAGGTCGGGGACCCCGTCGCCATCAAGGTCGCCTTCGCACGCGTCGCCGATGCCGTCGTTGTCGCGATCCTCTTGTAAGGGGTTGGCGACCTGGGGGCAGTTATCCAGCGCGTCGGGCACGCCATCGCCGTCATAATCATTGGCGCAGCGCGCGCCTTGCGGGTCGAGGGCGTTGGCGACCAGCGGGCACAGATCGCACAGATCGCCGATGCCGTCGCCGTCCGTGTCCACCTGATAGGGGTTGGGAAAGTCGGGGCAGTTGTCGGCGAGGTCGGGGACGCCGTCTCCGTCGCGATCGCCCGCGCACGCGTCGCCGATGCCATCGCCGTTGAGATCCAGGTTCCAAGGATCGCTGATGGTGGTGCACAGATCGCAGGCGTCGCCCAAGCCATCGTGGTCGCCATCGCGCTGATCGGGGTTGGGCACGAAGGGGCAGTTGTCCTCAAGATCGGGGACGCCATCGCCATCGCTGTCTGAGCCGCAGCCTGCGATCGTGGGGGCGATGGGCCAGCGCGGGCAGTTATCCAGCGCGTCGGGGGTGGCGTCGCCGTCACGATCGGGCGCCCCTGTGGTCGTCACGCAGGCGTCACCGATGCCGTCGCCGTCGCTGTCGCGCTGGTCAGGGTTGACCACCAGCGGGCAGTTGTCCAGCGCGTCGGGGATGGTGTCGCCGTCCTCGTCGCCCAGGCAGGCTAGGCCCAAGCGGGTGGTGGGCTCGATGGCTTGGTCGGGGTCGTGCACCAGCGGGCAGACGTCGCAGACGTCGCCCACGCCGTCGCCGTCGAGGTCGGATTGGTCGGGGTTGGGGCGCCAGATGCAGCTGTCGATGGCGTCGGGGACGCCGTCCTGGTCGGTGTCGCGCTGGTCGGCGGGCGCGCCGCTGGCGCTGCAGGCGTTACCGATGCCATCATTGTCATCGTCGAGCTGGCTAGGGTTGAAGGTGAGGGGGCAGTTATCCAGCAGGTCGATGACGCCGTCATTGTCGCGATCGCCGCGCCAGTGCTTGCCTTGGCAGGCGTCGCCGATGCCATCGCCGTCGCGATCCTCTTGGCCAGGGTTGAAGACGAAGGGGCAGTTGTCCTCACGTGTGGGGAGGTTGTCGCCGTCGGGATCATCGTCCATGGGGCAAGACTGCGCGCCCGCGACGCTGGGGCAGGGGTCACACGCGTCGCCGATGCCGTCGCCGTCGCTGTCGATGAGGGAGGCCTGCGCGAGCGTGGGGCAGGGGTCGACGCTGTCACCCCAGCCGTCGCGGTCGAAGTCGCGCGCGCCGCCGCGCTGGCAGGCGTCGCCGACACCATCATTGTCAATGTCGCGCTGGTCGGCGTTGGCTAGCGCGGGGCAGTTATCACAGGCGTCGCCGATGCCGTCGTGGTCACCATCACGCTGCGTCAGCTCGAAGACGAGCGGGCACAGATCGAGCAGGTCCGGCACGCCATCGCCGTCTGTGTCGGTGGTCGTGTCGAGGCAAGCGATGGCCACGCCTTGCGCGTTGACGCGCTGGTCGAGGTTGGGCAAGCGGCAGTTGTCGCAGGCGTCGCCGACGCCATCATCGTCTTGATCGGTCTGCGCGGCGTTGGCGATGGTGGGGCAGTTATCACAGGCGTCGCCGATGCCATCGCGGTCGCTGTCACGCTGGTTGGGGTTGAACGCGCTGGGGCAGTTGTCAAGCACGTCAGGCGCGCCATCATTGTCGCGATCGAGCAGCGCGACCTGATCCGGGGGGAGGTCCTCATCGGGCAGGTCGGGCATATCGGCGGGCGCGTCTGGGGTCACGGGGCCAGCGTCTGGCGTGATGACCGCGCGCCGCACGCAGCGCCCCTGCAAGCAGACCTCACCGGAGCGACAGTCGGCCTCCTCGACGCAGCGTCGCAGCGCCGCGTCGGGCTCAGGAGCGGTCGTGTCGCCGCCGCAGCCCCAGACGCCAAGCAGCAGGAGCAGGGCGGCGGTGGTCGTCGTGCGAGCGGCGCGGCGCGAGAGGTGCAACATCAGCGGAGGTGTCCGTAGGGGAGGCGGCGCGTTCGATGCGGCGCGCTGTGCTCGGTCTAGCGCGCCTAGTGTAGCGCGCCTGCGCGCGCCATGCCAATCGCGCGCGCGACGGGCCGCTTGGGTGGGCGCGGCGCGCATTTTCTTGACGGATGGGCGCCCCCTGTCAGGATCGTTGACATCCGCGCGAGCGCGCCCCTACACTCGGCGGCGCCGCTCGCTCAGGCGCCGCCTCCTCATCACTACGCTTGGTCGCGTCTGGTCGCAGCCAGGGCGTGGCCCTCGTGTCGGATCGCCGATGCTCATTGATCGCCCCTTTGGGGACTACATCTTGTTGAAGCGCTTGGCCATCGGCGGCCAGTCGGAGGTCTTCCTCGCCATCAAGGTCGGGCCTAAGGACTTCGTGCGCCCGGTGGCCATCAAGATCCTGCCCGCGAAGTTTCGCGAGGATGAGAAGTACCTCAAGCTGTTCTTCAAAGAGGCGTTCGTCTCCTCGCGTTTCGCGCATCACAACGTCATCACGATCCACGACGCGCGCTTGGTCGATGGCGAGTTCTGCCTCATCATGGACTTCGTGGCGGGGCAGACCGTCTCAGACCTGGCGCAGCGCGGCTTCAAGAATGGCCAGCCGCTGTCGCTGATGCACGCGGTCCAGATCATCGCCGACGCCTGCGACGGCCTGCACTACGCGCACCGCTTTCGCGACCTCGACGACTCCTCTTATTCGATCGTCCACTGCGACATCAGCCCGCAGAACCTCATGGTGACCTACCAAGGCGTCACCAAGGTGTTCGACTTCGGCATCGCGCACATCCCCGGCTACGAGGACGCGAACGACCCGATCGCGGTGGGCGGCAAGTACGCTTATATGAGCCCGGAGCAGCTCAGCGGCGCGCCTGTGGACGCGCGCAGTGACATCTTCAGCTTGGGGATCATCCTGTTTGAGCTGTGCACGGGCTATCGGCTGTTTCGGCGCAACAGCCAGCCTGAGGTGATCAAGGCGGTGATGGAGGATGACATCCCCGCGCCGCGCAGCCTGCGCGCAGACATCCCGCCGATGCTTGAGCAGATCATCATGCGCGCGCTCGATCGCGACCTGTCCAAGCGCTACGCGTCGGCGGCCATGATGCGCGATGAGCTGCACCAGCTCTTGGCGATGTTCGCCCGCGCGGGCGATCGCGACGCGCTCGGCGAGTATGTGGCCGCGCTGTTTGACGCCGAGCGTGGGGAGATCGCGCAGGTGCTGAGCGCCGCGTTCTCCCAGCCGCGCCTGCCTCAGCCCACTGACGCCTCAGGCGCGCTCGGCGCGCCCGACGCGCCGAGCGCGCCTGAGGCGTCGGTCGTCAGTGACGCCTTCGAGCCCAACGATGAGGCCACGCTTGAGCTTGATGGTGAGCAGGTCCGCGAGGATCTGCGCCGCATGGCGGACGCCTCACCCAAGCTGCGCGAGCGCACGCCCGTGACGGTGCAGGGCTCCTCGCAGACCTCCCCCAGCGCCGAGGCGCGCGCGCTGCGTCAGAGCGCGCAAGAGACGGCGCGCTTAGAGGGCGAGCTTGCGCGCGTGCGGCGTCGTCAGCGCGTGCTCATCGCCACGATCGTGCTCCTGTTTGGCGCGCTGCTCCTCTCACTGGGTGCCTCGGCGCGTGGCCTGGACCGCGCGACACCAGGCGCCGCTCAAGCGGCTCCGCCGCCGCCGTCGCCTGTCGCTGAGGCGCCTGCCCGATAAGCTAAGCGATTGAGCGCTCCCTGCGCCGAGGGCCTTGGGACCAGCCGCGCTTCGGCGCAGCTCGCCGACTCAGTTTGCCCCCATCAACACCCTCTGGCGGCCCCACATGACCTCGCGTCGCAGCGATCGCCCACCCTTTATTCAGTGCTCTGCGCGTGCGCGGGCCGCGCTGCCCACATCTTGTGTCAAGCGAGCGGTGAGGCCACGTCGGCTTGTGTGCAATTCAAATGTTCAGGGTGTGGGTGCTTGTCGTCGGTCGAGCTGCTGAAAAAAGCGTCAAATTTTTGTGACGTCTTGATGTTGGGCCCTATCCTTACGGATGTAGCTCATGAAGACGCGAGGGTGAACTTGTCGCCGAACGCAGATGATGTAAGCTGCCGACGGCAGACGCGCCATGCCGCGCTGCGGGACAAGGATGTCCAAGACGACCACGACGGTTGAGGAGGCGCGCGCGACGCAGCGCGCGTTCTAAGCAAAATGTTGAGCCTGTCGCCAGCGATCACAGCTGCGGGGATCTTTTGTAGCAGCGATGAGCCGCTGTCGCGCCGTGGCACATGGCGCGTGGGCGGCCCTGCGGCGTGCTGGGCGCAGCCCGACGACCTCACACAGCTCACGCGGGCGCTGACCATCGCCCGCGACGCAGACCAGCACACGCATGTGGTGGGGCTTGGCAGCAACGCGCTGTTCTCAGACGCTGGCTTAACCGGGCTGACGCTGCGCCTAAGCGGCGCGCTCGCACAGGTGGAGGTCTTGGCGAGCGGTGAGGCCGACGTGATCGAGGCGCGCGTCGGCGCGGGCGCGGTCAACGCCCATGTGGTGCGCACGCTGCTCGCGCGCGGGCTCGTGGGCGCGGAGTTCTTGTCGCTCATCCCTGGCACCTTCGGCGGCGCGGTGGTCACCAACGCGGGCACCAGAGCGCAAGAAATCGCCTCGATCCTGCGCCGCGTGAGCTTGCTCGTGCCGAGCGCCAAGGGTTGGTCCTATGAGGAGCACCCCGCTGAGGCCCTCCAGCTCAGCTACCGCCACGCCGCTTTGCCCGAAGGGGCGCTGGTCGTGGGCGGCGTCATCGCGCTCGCTGTGGGCGACGCAGACGCCGCGCGCGAGCGCGTGCGCGCTGACAAGGAGCGGCGCAACCTCACGCAGCCTTACCGGCTGGCGAGCGTCGGCTCGACCTTCGCTAACCCGCCAGGCGACTACGCGGGCAGGCTCATTGAGGCCGTCGGCCTCAAGGGTCATGCCATCGGCGGCGCGCAGGTCAGCGCGCTTCACGCCAACTTCTTGATCAACCGCGAGGGCGCCACCGCCCAAGACTTCTTGCGTTTGATGGCGCGCGCGCGTGTGCGTGTGCGTCAACGGTTTGGCGTCACGCTGCGCCCCGAGGTGCAGTTTGTCGGGTTTGATGGATGGGCCGCGTTGGACGAGCTTGAGCGTCATGAGGAGCAGCACGGATGAGCGCCTTCGGTTTTGAGTCGGTCGATCTCAGCAAGTTCGCGGGGCAGCGCGTGGGCGTGGTGTTGGGCGGTGAGAGCGCCGAGCGCGACATCAGCCTCAAGACAGGGCAGGCGCTGGCGCAGGCGCTGCGCGATGGCGGTCACGAGGTCGCCACTTACGACCTGCCGTCGGAGCTGTCGCGGCTCGTCGCGCAGCGCCCCGCGGTGGTCGTGATCGCGATGCACAGCGGCATCGGTGAGGATGGCTCACTGCAAGGCTTCTTGGAGGTCTTGCAGCTCCCCTACACCGGCAGCGGCGTGCTGGCCACGGCGCTGGCCATGGACAAGGCGCGCGCCAAGGCGGTGATGCGCGAGGCGGGCTGCCCGCTCGCGCCTGGGCTGTGGCTTGGCCCCGAGGCGCTGAGCGTCGAGGCCGCGCAGGCCGCCATGACGCGCCAGGGCCTGAGCTTGCCGGTCATCATGAAGCCCAATGACAGCGGCTCAAGCTGCGGCGTGCACCTGGTGCGCGAGGACCACGAGCTTGAGCCCGCGCTCGCTGAGGCGCGCGACCTTATCGCGCGTGGGCAAGCCAGCAGCGCGCTCATTGAGGCGTTCATTGAGGGCCCAGAGTACAGCGTCGGCTTCTTTGATGACGCCTGCTTGGGCGTGATCCGCATCACCCCCGCGCAGGGGCTCTATGATTATCAGGCCAAGTACCTCAGCGGCACGACGCGCTATGAGCCGATTGGCGGCGCGCTCGGCGAGCGGATCGCCGCGATCGCGGCCCAGGCGTGGCGCGCGTTGGGATGTCGTGGGGTGGGGCGCGTGGACGTCTTGGGTCACGAGGATCGCCTCGTCGTGCTTGAGGCCAACACGGTCCCCGGCATGACCGCCACGAGCATCGTCCCCAAGCTCGCCGCATCGCATGGGATCGACTTCGTGCGCTTCGCCGCGCTCATGGTCGCGACCGCGACGACAGACGCACAGGCGCGCCTTTCGGGCTTGCGCGGCTGATCGAGGATCGCTACAACCACCGCCCCCGCAGCGGGGCTGACGCGCTTGGTGTCGTAGAACACGTTGAGCGCGACCTCAAGGATGAGGACACAGGCCATGGCATCACGACGACGCAGCAACAAGAGACGCCAAGATCGCCGCTACCAGCTGAGCGACGTGGTCGACACCGCGCGCGAGCGCGCGTGGCGGCTGGCGCCCTGGCTCTTGGTCGCGCTCATCGCGCTCGGATTGCCCACCTTGGTCTATCAAGGCTACCTGTTCACCGTCTCCAGCCCGCACTTCAGCGTGCAGACGATCGATGTGACGGGAGCGCAGTGGATGAGCCGCCAAGAGGCGCTGACGCACGCGCAGCTCGCCACAGGCGTCAACATCTTCGACGTGGACGAGCAGGGCGCGAGCGAGCGCCTGCGCGCTCACCCCTGGGTCGCAAGCGCCCAGGTGCTGCGCGCGCTGCCTGATCGCGTCATCGTGGAGATCGTCGAGCATCAGCCCTACGCCTTGCTCTCGGGTGATGGCACCATGTGGCTCGTGGACGCGCAGGGCATGCCCTTTAAGACGCTCGATCCTGAGCGCGATCCGGTGGACACGCTCACCGACATGCTCCCGCTCGTGTCAGGGCTTGATCCCGAGGCGCTTAGCGCCGAGGGTGATCCGGGTGAGCAGGCCCGCGCGCACATGCGCCAAGCCTTCGACCTGCTCACCACGTATCAGCGCTTGCAGCTCGACGCGCTTGCCGCGCTGAGCGAGGTGCATATTGATCCTGTCATGGGTATCAGCCTCATCCTGCTCGACTGCGGCGCCGAGGTGCGCCTGGGTTGGGGACGCTACGAGGAGCGCCTGTCTCGCTTTCGCGTCGTCTACACGTCACTGGTAGACAGAGGCGTCGGGGTGGACTATATCCTCGTTGATCAACAAGAAGATCTCAGCCGTGTCGCGGTTGGCTTGATGGACGCAGCCAAGGAAGGCAGCCCCCGTCAGTGACCACTCTCTCCTCCTCTCATCGCTCACTCGTCCCTCTCACCAGGGCGCGCCAAGCCAAGGAAGGTCAAGCGTATGCCTCGTAAAGATGACATCATCGTCGGCCTCGACATCGGGACCACCAAGATCGCCTGCATCATCGGCGAGATCACGCCCGATGGGATCGACATCATCGGGATCGGCACGCACCCCTCGTGTGGGCTGCGTAAAGGCGTCGTGATCAACATCGACGCCACCGTCAGCTCCATCCGTAAGGCCGTCGAAGAGGCCGAGCTGATGGCCGGCGTCGAGGTCAACACCGTCTATGCCGGGATCGCGGGCGGCCACGTCATGGGGTTTAACTCCAATGGCATCGTCGCGATCAAGAACAAGGAGATCACCGCGCAAGACATCGCGCGCGTGGTCGACGCCGCCCGCGCTGTCGCCATCCCCATGGACCGCGAGGTCCTGCACGTCATCCCCCAAGAGTTCGTGCTTGATGGCCAAGACGGCATCCGCGATCCGATCGGCATGAGCGGCGTGCGCCTGGAGGCGAACGTCCACATCGTGACCGCGTCCGTCACCAGCGCCCAGAACATCATCAAGTGCGCCCAGCTGTGCGGCTTGCACGTCGCTGACATCGTGCTGGAGCAGATCGCAAGCTCCGAGGCCGTGCTGTGCGACGATGAGAAGGAGCTAGGCGTGGCCGTGGTCGACATCGGCGGCGGAACCACCGACATCGCCATCTATTACCAGGGCGCGATCGTGCACACGGCCGTGCTCTCCATCGGCGGCAACCACCTCACCAACGACATCGCCGTGGGGCTGCGCACGCCGATGGCCGAGGCCGAGCGCATCAAGCACGCGTATGGCTGCGCTATGACCGGCCGCGTCAGCGCCGAGGAGACGATCGAGGTGCCAAGCGTCGGCGGTCGTCCGCCGCGCATCTTGAGCCGACAGATCCTGGCTGAGATCGTCGAGCCGCGCGTGGAGGAGATCTTCGCCTTCGTGGGCCGCGAGCTGATCACCTCCGGTTATGATGAGCTGATCGCAGGAGGCGTGGTCATCACGGGCGGCTCCACGATCATGGATGATATGCCGGAGCTTGCCGAGGAGGTCTTAGGCATCCCGGTGCGCCGCGGCATGCCGCATGGGGTGGGCGGCTTAGTGGATGTGGTGCGTCACCCGCGCTTCGCCACTGGCGTGGGCCTCGTGCGCTACGGCGCCACTCACGCTGATCGCGACCTGTCGCGCGGTCGTGATGAGCGCTTGCACCAGCGCGTCGCCGCGCGCATGCGCCAGTGGTTCACTGACTTCTTCTGATCCTCCACACGCGCGCGTCCCAGCCCCAGGATAGGCGCAGCGCGCCCCCCCAAGATGCTTGTAACCCTCGCCCTCACGATGTTATCGTCTGGGCGCCGCCGCGGGAGGCGCTGGCGCGTTCGCAGCCCTCACCCCTTGAGGTGCGCTTGATGGGCGTCGCTCCCCCGTGGTCTCTTGATGTTGCGCCGTTGTTGCCAGGATGGACCCTCCCATGCTTGAGTTTGATGAGAAAGATCTCCCCCCTTCCGCCAGGATCAAGGTCTTCGGCGTAGGCGGCGGTGGCGGTAACGCCATCAACACGATGATCGCCGAGGGTATCCGCAACGTCGAGTTCATCGCCGCCAACACCGACTTGCAGGCGCTTGAGAACAACCTCGCCGCCACCAAGATCCAGCTCGGCCACGCGCTGACCAAGGGCCTCGGCGCGGGCGCCGATCCCGAGAAGGGCCGCGAGTCCGCGCTCGAAGATAAGGCCCGCATCGCGGAGACCTTGCAGGGCGCTGATATGGTGTTTGTCACCGCTGGGATGGGCGGTGGCACGGGCACGGGCGCAGCCCCGGTCATCGCCAACATCGCGCGCGAGCAAGGCGCGCTCACCGTCGGCGTCGTCACCAAGCCCTTCCAGTTTGAGGGCCGCCGCCGCATGAAGCAAGCGGAGGAGGGCATCCGCGCGCTCGCCGATGCGGTCGACACCCTCATCATCATCCCCAATCAGCGCTTGCTGATGGTCAGCGGCGAGCAGACGACCATCTTGGAGGCCTTCAAGAAGGCCGATGAGGTGCTGCTTCATGCCGTGCAAGGCATCTCCAACCTCATCACCGTGCCTGGCCTCATCAACGTCGACTTCGCCGACGTGCGCACCATCATGAGCGGCAAGGGCTTAGCGCTGATGGGCACCGGCCAAGCCACCGGCCCCTCACGCGCCGTGGACGCCGCCGAGATGGCCATCTCCTCGCCGCTGCTTGAAGATGTCTCGATCGAGGGCGCCACCGGCATCCTCGTCAACCTCACCGGCGGCGTCGATGTGACCCTCGCGGAGCTGAACGAGGCGCTCTCGCTCATCGAGCAGGCCGCGCACGAGGACGCGAACATCATCTTTGGTAACGTCATTGATGAGTCGCTGCGCGATGAGGTCAAGATCACCGTCATCGCCACGGGCTTTGACTACGTCTACCAGCAGCCCGTGAACACGCACCGCGCTGAGGCACAGCAGCCCGGCCGCACGAGCGCCGCCGGCCGCTATCCCACGCGCCAGCCCGTGGTCCGCTCCCCCGTGCGCGCTGACTTTGAGCCCGAGGGCCGCTTCCCCGCCCAGGCGCCGCAAGAGTCGAGCCCGTTCATCCGCCAGCACACAACCCAGCCGCAGCACACCGCTGAGGTCGAGGAGCAGCCGCAGCCTGTGACGCCCGCGTCGCGCCGCGTCATGCGCACCACCACGACCTCAGGGGGACATCCCGTCGTGCGCCCTGCCTCCAGCGGCTTGTCGCCCGCTGAGGAGGAGGCCGTCGAGGTGCCCGCCTTCTTGCGTCGACGCAACCACAAGGACTCGTGACAGCGCCCCAGGTGGGCGCACGCGATACGCGCGTGCGCCCACCTCGACGCTGCTGAGTATCGCGCCCGCGCTACGCGCGTGCGCTCTCATCCCCCGTGACAGGCGCCGCGAACCTCATGCCACATGATCCTCTCAACCGCCTGTGCGTCGTGCTCTATGAGCCCCAAGACGACATCAACATCGGGACCGTCGTGCGCGCGTGCAAGAACTTTGGCGTGCATGACATCCGCCTCATCCGCCCGGCGAGCGCCGATCCGGCGCGCGTGCTGATCAGCGCGCCGCGCGCTGAGGATGTCGTGGGCAGCCTCAGGCGCTTTGACACGATCGATGAGGCGCTCGCGGACTGCGCGCTCGTGGTCGGCACCAGCGCGCGCGTGCGCGTGGATCGTCGCATCGTGCTTGATCCTCAAGGCGGCGCGCTCCAGCTCGTCGACGCGATGGCGCATGGGCGCGCAGCGCTGATGTTCGGTCGCGAGGATCACGGCCTGCCCAATGAGGCGCTTGATCGTTGCCACGCGCTCATCACGTTCCCCACCCAGCCTGACTACGCCTCGCTGAACCTCGGCCAAGCGGTGCTGCTGGCGGTGTGGGAGGTCACGCGCGCGCTCAAGCCCGAGGCCGTGCGCGCGCCTGCCGTGGAGCTGGTGCGCGCGTCGAGTGAGGCCGCGCCCGCCACGGGCGCAGACCTCGATCGCCTCATGGCCCACGCCGAGCGCGTGCTCACGGAGATCGAGTTTTTGAAGCCCACCTCCCACGCGCACATGGTCGCCACCATGCGCCGCATGCTCACGCAAGCGGCGCTTGATGATCGTGAGATCGCCATCTGGCACGGGATCTTCAGCCAGGTCACTTACGCGATCAATCGCGCGCGCCGCGAGGCCCGCGTCGAAGGCTGAGCACGCTTATTTGTCCCAGGTGTCCGGCTCAGCGCGATGGGGCAGAGCATCGTCCGTCTCGGCGCCAAGCTCGCCGCGCAAGAGCGCGTCCAGCTCGTCTTCGAGCGTGCGCGCGGGCGTGACGGTGACCTCATCATCATCAAGCGAGGGCCGCTCCAGATCAGGGGGGGGGACGCGCGCAGGGTGCGCGTAAGCGTGCTGGACAGGTAAGGCGCTCTGAGGCAGGTAGGGGGCTTGAGGCAGCTGGGGCAGGGCGGACTCCTCGCGCAGCGCCTCAAACTCGGCGGACATGCCCGTGATGACAGTGCGCTCCTCATGCTTGAGCGCCACGCGCTGCGGATCGGTGCGCTTGATCAGCTCCGCGCGCTTGAGCAGGTTGACCACGCGCGACACCTCGCCAGAGCGCTCCTCGCCAAAGCGCTCGCGCGCTTGCTGGAGCGTGCCACCTTGGCGAAAGAAGTCCAAGATGCGCTGCTCAGACGGGGTCAGGCGCGAGGCGTCGAGGGATGCGACGCGGGTAGCATCGGTCTGGAGCATCGCGCGGCTGTTCGCGCGCGAGTCCCCCGTCTCAATGCTCGCCTCACGCAGCACCTCCAGCAGCAGCTCCTCCACGCTCAGGCGCAGTTCTTGGCGCGGCCACGCGTGGTCATCGCCTTGGTTGATCTCAATGAAGGCGAAGCTGCCATCACGCGCGCCGCAGAGCCTGCGAAACAGCGCGCGCGCGCGCAGCTGCTGGGCGTGGGCCAACGTGGCGTCATCGACGAGGCCGCGCTGGCGCAGCTGCATCAGCGCCGGGGGACCAAGCTCCAAGTCGTCAGCTTGTGACAGCAGCGGCTGCGCCAGGCGCGGGTCCAAAAGCCCATGCTCGCACAGCAGGCTGATCACGAGCTGGTCGCTGTCCCCGGTCAGCTCGTCGATCTCGGCCAGGACGCCTTGATCGACATAGAGCACATAGGCTTGATCTTGGAGGGCGAGCTCCAGCCTGCCGCGCAGCTTGCGGTCGCGGATGGTGCGAAACAGGCCGACGAGCGTGAGCGTGCGCAGGCTGCCGCTGAAGCCTTGTGAGCCTGGCACGCGCCGCAGCGCCTCGCTCGCGCCCTCAAGGCCGCGCTCAAACAGCGCGTGCATGACGCGGTTGAGCCGATCGCTGCGATCTTCCACGCGCGCTGACAAGCTCAGCCGATCCCACGCCTCGGCGATCATCCGAGCGAAGCTCTGCAGCTCCAAGGAGGCCTCAGGATCGAGCGGCGTGCTCGGCGCGCCGGGCTCAGGGGCGATGGGGCGATCGGGCTGGGTGGTAGGCGCCAAGGTGTCCCCGCGCACAGGCGGCGCGAGGCTCAGCTGAGGCGCGCTCAGCTGTGACAGGTCGACCGAGCGCGCTTGGACCTGCCCGATGAGCGCGCCGACCCCGAAGGGGTGCTCATCTTCCGCCTCGCTGGGCGCGTCATGGCCAGTCTCCAGCGCCTCATCAACCCCCACGATCAGGTCCGCCTCATCATCTCCGATGACCATGATATCAAGCGCGTCATCCACCTCGCTCAGATCGACCTCCGCGCCGCCCAAGATCCCTGGCTCTAAGCCGAAGGCCTCCTCCAGCAGGGACGCCTCAGAGAGCGAGTCCGCGTCAGGCAGCGCGTCGCGCGTGATGGGCTCATCTTGGCCTTGCGGGGGGGCGCCAGGGGCGCCAATCCCTAACAGCTCCGCGCACTGATACAGCAGCGCGCTGGTGGTGAAGGGGCGCTCAAGCCAGGGCCGATGCTGCGCGTCCTCGCGCAGATGACGCAGCCCACAGCACAGCACGGGCTTGCCGCGCGACTCGTGCATGCGCAGCCGCGTGAGGCTCGCCGCGTCATGCAGCGCGTCGACGTCGAACACCAGCAGATCGGGCGCGCGCGGCGGGGCAGTGAGAGGCTCCGCCCCAAGCACCACGGCGCCCGCCTCGCTCAGCGCCTCCACCATCAGGTGACGCACCGTGAGGCAGGGCTGGCACAGCTCAATAGACAGACGCTCAAACTGCATGAGACCTCGGCGTGACGCGCGCGCAGACTTTCATCTGCGCGCGCGTCAAAGATCAGCCCTTGACCTTGTTCTTGAGGAACGCGCGCAGCAGCTCCAGGCGGTTGCGATCCAAGCGCGCGGCGTCGCCTCGGCTGCTCTCGGACTTGGTGAGCGTCGCCTCGACCTGCTTGAGCGCCTCGGGGCTGGGCGCGTGATACAGCGCGCTGCCGATCAGCTCGCGCGTGTCGAGGCTGTCAGTGGCGATGTTCGCGGCGAGCACGGGGCTTGAGATCGCGGCCGCGAGCCGGCTCAGCTCGTGGACGGCCTTGGTGCGCGTGGCGGGCTCCGCGTCCTTGAGCTGCTCTCCGTAGCAGGTGGCCTGCGCGGCTTGGTCACCGCGCGCGGTGCAGCTCGCGTGCAGCTTGGCGGCCGGGCGCAGCTTCTCAAGCGCCGCCTTGAGCCCTTCGCCCTTGCTGGCCGCGATGATCTCATTGAGGCCAGCTTCAGCGTCGGCGCCCGCGAGGTTCACATAGGCCTGCGCGACGGTGTAGTTGAGCGTGTAGCGCTCCAAGTCGGCCATGGGCTGGCCTTGCTTGGCGGTCGCCTCCGCGAGCTTCTCCAGATCCTCGATCTTGCCCGTCTTGGCCACGGCAAGCAGCGTGGGCGCCGCCGCCCGATCGCCGATGAGGTTCAGCGCGCGCGCGGCGTCTTGGCGAAGCTGCGCCTCCACGGCGTAGTCGCGGATGGGCTCCCAGTCGGCGTTCTTCTGGCCTTGGAGCACGCTCTCCAGCAGCGGGCGCGCCTCGGTCGCGCGCAGATCGCCCAAGCCCAGGATCATCTCACCGAAGACCTGCGCCTCGATCTGGACCCACGGCAGGCGCTGGTCACGAGCGATGTCATCAGGCACCGCGACCTTGACGTTGAGCGCCTCGATGAACAGTGGGCCAGCCTCCTTGGCCCGCAGCGAGGTCAGGCGATTGGTGGCCACACCGCGCGAGCGATTGGGCGGGAACTTGTACGCCATCATCAGCCGCTGCACGCCCTCGTTCTCGCCCTTGAACAGCGCGATCAGCTCGGGGATGACCGGATCGCCGAGCTTCTGCACCGCCAAGCCGCACTGGCGGCTGACGTCTTGGCGTAGGTTGTTGGCCAAGAACACGCTGCGCACGAGCGTCTTCTTGGCGTCGGCGTCGAAGGCCTCGGGGGCGATGAGCGCGACCTCACCCAAGACCTCGCACGAGTAGGCGTGCAGGGCGATGGGGTGGTCATCGGCGTCGAGCTTGAGCACGGTGGTCAAGGGGGCGACGAGCGAGGCGTCGGGCATGTGCTTGAAGCCGCGCAGGATGCCCTGCTTGACATCCGGGTCATCGCTGCTCTCCAACAGCTTCAGCATGTCGGGCAGCGCGGCTTGATGCTTCAGCTCGCCCAACAGCTCTGCGGCGTTGCCCGCTTGCTTGAAGCTGTTGTTCTTGAGCTCATCGACGTAGACCTCCACGGCGGCGGCATCGCGCAGCGGCAGCAGCATGTCCAGCACGTCGCGCTGGTTGCTGTCCTTGCGCTTGTAGAGGTTCGTGAGCGCGGGGACAGTGGCCTTGACCATGGCTTGGCGCTCGGCCAGCGGCAGCTCCTTGATCCGCTCCAGCGCGGCCTTGCGGCGGTTGGGATCCTCGTCGTTGAGCTGGGCGCTGACATAAGCGGGGTCGTCCCACTTAGGCTGCTCGCAGCCGAACAAGGTGAGGGTGCAGAGCAAGCAGGCGACCGCGCGCGCGGTCCAGAGGTGCTGTCGTGATGGCATGGGCGCTCCTGATTGAGGCGATGCGAGGCGGCAGACGGGGGCTTGCGAGCGAGCGGGGGCGACGCGCCGCTTACGGGGGCTCATCCCCAAGGCCGCGCGTCGCCCCCGCTCGCTCGTCCTCAGCCCGCGTCGGCGTCGCCTTGGCGCACGTGTCCGATGTAGGGCAGGTTGCGATACAGCTCGGCGTAGTCTAAGCCATAGCCGATCACGAACTTGTTGGGGATGGTGAAGCCGACATAATGCAGCGGCACCTCAATGTGCTGATTGTCCGGCTTGTGCAAGAGGCTGCACACCGAGATAGACTCGGGGCGGCGCGTCTGGAGGTTGTCGATGAGGTACTTCATGGTCAGGCCTGTGTCCACGATGTCCTCGACGAGCAAGACGTGCTTGCCCTCGATCGGCGTCGACAGATCCTGCGTCATGCGCACCACGCCGCTCGACGAGGTGCGCGAGCCGTAGCTGGAGAGCCCAAGGAAGTCCATGGAGCAGTCCAGCTCGATCTTGCGCACGAGGTCTGACATGAACACAAAGCAACCCTTGAGCACGCCGATCACATGGAGCGGCTGGCCCTTGAAGTCGCGCGTGATCTCAGCCCCTAGCTCGGCGATGCGATCCTGAATCTCCTGCTCGCTGATGAGCACGTCGATCTGGTCGAGGGAAATAATGGGGCACCTCTCGATGAAATGATGTGGTGGACGGCGCCAGGACGCGCTCGGGCATGCCGTCATAGTCGGGCGCGCCTGACTCGTGCGCCGCTGCGTCACCCTGCTCACTCGCTCGCCAGACTACCGCGCGCCTGCCACGCTCGCAAGCGTTTTGGCGCGCCAGCGGCCGCCTCACTCGCCGCCGCCGCCCTCGCGAAAGCATCGCCGGCAGCGCGCCTCATACACCTGATCCGAGCCCACCAAGACCTGCTGCGGATCGCTGGCGAGCCGGTAGCTGCGGTGCGCCGGGTTGCCACACTTCACGCAGATGGACAGCAGCTTGGTCACATACTCCGCGCTCACCATCAGCCCTGGCATCGGCCCAAAGGGCTGCCCTCGGTAGTCCTGATCAAGCCCCGCCACGATCACCCGGCAGCCCTTGTCCGCCAGCGCCTCACACAGCGCCCCCACCTCAGGCCCGAAGAACTGCACCTCATCGATCCCCACCACCCGCACGTGAGGATCGATCAGCTCTCGCAGCTGCGCCACGTCGCGCGCGGCGTGGCCCGGCAGCCCCTGGCGATCGTGCGTCATGATCGCGCTCTCATGATAACGATCATCCACGCCGGGCTTGAAGATCTGCACCACCTGACGCGCATACTGCGCGCGCTTGAGGCGTCGGATCAGCTCCTCCGTCTTGCCTGAGAACATCGGCCCGCAGATGACCTCGATCCACCCGACGTCGTGCGGCTGCAGGATCATCGCTTGCCCCCGCTCAAGCCCGAGAAGAAGCCCGCGAGCTCCACGCCGAGCGCCGCCTTGCCCGACAGCTTCACCCGGCTTGTGTCCACCTTGCGCGGATCGAGCGCGCCGCTGGCGACCTCTAACACCAGCGCGTAGCTCAGCCGCACCTCCAGGCGCGGCGCCCCTGCGGGCGCGGTGTAATCATTGAGCACCACCTCCAGCACCACCGGCTGCCCCACGCCCGGCACGTCATCAAGCGTCACCACGATCACGCCCTCAATGCGCTCAAAGCGTGCGAGCGCCTCAGCGGTGATGGGCGCCTTGAGCTGACCTTGCAGCGCCGCGCGGTTGCCCTCGGCTGCCAGCGACAGCGTCAGCAGCGCGGGCTTGAACGCCTCCCACAGCTTGCCCTGACCCACGAGCGTCGCCACCGGGAAGTCGACCAGCTCGTCATCCTCGACCTCACAGCCCGTCTCGCTCAGACGCGCCGTGTAGCGCTCCTTCGTATCGGGCATCCACAGGCTCACCACCACGGGCGCCTTGACGACTTGGCTGAAGTCGCTCAAGCGCTGGGCGTGCAGCTTGGGCACATCCTCTAAGATGGTCTTACGCAGCGACTTTCCTGGCGCGAGCGCCGCTCGAATCAGCTCCTCCATGCCTGCCTCCTGCTCGCGCGGGCGCGCCCTCCATTGGCGCGCCCAGCCCGCGGCGGTCGCCAGCATGGATCATGCATCGCGCCGCTGACAAGCCCCAACACGCGCTCGCGTCGTGCCTGGGATGAACGCAGCGCCTCGCGTGGTTATGGTTCTAGCGTCAGCACCCAGCGACCATGACATGAGCAGGCCACACGCGGGGCCAGGGCAGCTTCACCGCGCGGTGAAGGTTGCGCTGCGCTCAAATCGCATGCGCGAGGTGAAGGTTTGAGTGATGCACGAGATGATGCAGCGGCGAGTGAGCGCTGGCAGGCGCTGGCGCAGGCGCTGATCGCGCTTGGCGACGCGCCTGAGCATGAGGCCATCGGGCGGCTGGTCGGCGAGGGGCTCGCTCAAGCTCCTGAGCAGGTCAGCCCCGCGCTCGTGATGATCTGTGAGCGTGGCAGCTGGCGCTTGGTCTACGAGCTGTTCCACGCGATCATTGACGCTGAGCTGAGCGTGGATCGTGCGCTCAGCGAGGCGGCGCAGCGCTGGCTCCATGACAAGCAGCCGCTGATGTTCATGGCGGCGCTCGGCGTCGTGCTGCGCACCCGACATCAACCCCCGCGCGCTCACTGGCGCCGCCTGCGCCGCCAGCTCTCAGCGCAGCGCGAGGCGCTGGGGCGCCAGGTCCTGCGTGAGCTTGAGCATGGCTCCGATTGAAGGGGGCGTGAGGGGCACGCGCGTGCGCCCTCTCTGTCAGAGAGGGCGCACGCGCGCTGTGTGCGATCGGGCGTAAGGGAGCGCTTGACGCGGCGCGCGCGCCGCTTGTAGGCTAGCGCTCGTGATGACGAGGACGCCCGGGCTCATGATGAGCATGACTGACGCCGGGGCAGCGCGCAAAAGCTTTGGCGCTGATGACGCTGGCGAGGTTGAGCGATGCAAGAGCGAAGCTGGCGAGGGCGTCTGGCGCGGTTCGCGCTCATCGGCGCTGTCGCGCTGGCGGGTTGCGGCGAGTCGAGCGAGGCTTGGGCGAAACCCCAGGAGCCGTTTCGCGCGTTCTTGATGCACTGGTTTATGGGGCGACCCGCTGAGGCCTTCGCGCTGTTGAGCGCGGCGGATCGGGCGGCGCTGGCGCAGACGAGCGACGCGCTCAAGGCCAAGCTCGGCGACGCCGCGCCAGCGCCTGATGCGATCCTAGTAGGCAGCGCGGTGGCGACCCCGTATGACTTCAAGAAGATCGAGGTCACCCCCCCGCTCACCGCGCCGCCTGCGCCCGGCGATCGCGCCACCTTGGCGCTGGAGTTCTTGGATGGTCGTCAAGGTCAGGCCCAGCTCGTCTGGGAGGACGCCTCCTGGAAGCTCGCGCTTGGCCTTGAGCGCGCCGCCCCTTAAGCCCTCGCCGCAAGTTAAGATGGATGCGACGGCTCACGCCGTCGATTGCCCGCTGAAGACGCCCCATGAGTGATGAACAAGCTGGGAATCCCCCCTCTCCTGTGGCCCCCCCGATCCCGGCGCTGGCGCGTCAGGCGCCCGGCGTCAAAGGCGCGCGCGAGGCGCCCGAGGGGCCGACCTTGCAAGGTGGCGAGGTCATCGGCGGCAAGTTTAAGGTGACGCGCTATCTGGGCAGCTCCGATGGCGCGATCAACTACTTGTGCGAGGATGTGCGCCAGCCGCGCGAGGTCGTGGTCAAGATCCTCGACACCAGCGAGGCCACCCCGCAGCAGCTCGCGCTGCTCACCGAGGACGTCAAGCGCGCCGCCATGCTCGCCCAACGCCCCAACCTCACCGGCGTCTATGGCATGGGCCAGGTGGGGCAGGGGCAGACGTTCGTGGCGATGGAGTTTGTGGATGGCTCATCGCTGTCGCGCCTCATCGCGCGCAAGCGCGAGCTGAACAAGCCGATCTCACTGCGCGACGTGTTCACCGTGCTCACGCTCTTGTGCGCTGCGCTCGATGGCGTCCACGGCCAGCGCGCCGCCCACGGCGTGCTCACACCTTATAATGTGTATGTCACGCGGCGAGGCCAGCTCAAGCTGGCGAACCTCGCCTTTGGCAGCTGGGCCGCGCGCATGCTACATCCCCGCGGCAAGGGCCCCTATCAAGACAGCATCTATGTGGCGCCTGAGCTGCATCGCGATCCCACCGCGCTGACGCCTGCGGCCGATCTCTACAGCTTGGGCATGGTGGCCGTGGAGATGCTCAAGCCTGATGGGCTGCCGGCTGACCGCGCGCAGGCCTCGCGCGCGGTGTCTCAGGTGCTGGCGAGCTATCCGCCGCGCCTGACGCAGCTGTTGTTGAGCATGCTCGACGCCGATCCGCAGCAGCGCCCGCGCTCCATCGATCGGCTGCGCAAGGCGTTCGAGGAGATCGCGCGCGAGCTAGGCGTCGATCTGAGCGCGATGCCCTCCGGTGATGAGCTGCCCATCTCGCCCGTGCTGCGTCAGACGCTCAAGTCTGGCCCCGCCCAGAAGGCGCCCGAGGAGGACCTGTTCAACCTGCCTGAGCTGACCGGGGACCACGCTGGCCTCACGGGCACTTTCGCCGCGTTCATGGATGACGAGGACGATGGGCGCTACTTGGTGCAGAAGAATGGGCTCGATTATGGCCCGTTCACACAAGACCAAGTGATCGAGCAGCTCCACGCAGATGAGATCGATGAGCACACGCAGGTGCTCGATCGCCTGACGCAAGAGCGCGTGGCGCTCATTGAGATGGACGTGTTTCGGGCGAAGGTCGAGGCGCACATCCCCGTGCGTGAGGAGCGGCTGCGCCGTGAGGCCGCCGCGCGCGCCGAGCTTCAGCGCAAGGTCAAGAAGGGCGGCACGGCCGTGTTCGTGGTGGGCATCGCGGTGGGCTTGGTGGTGCTCGCGGGCATGCTCATCATCGTCGCGTTGCAGCCCGAGCCTAAGCCGCTGCCGATGGAGCAGGCGTTCGCCGCGATGGACTACAAGCTGTTGCCGCCGCCCAAAGACTTCGCCCCAGTGGCGGTCAACCAAGACCTCATCAAGAACATCTTTGATCCGAAGGCCAGCGAGGAGGAGATCGCCAAGCAGCTCAAGAAGATCAAGCGCAAGCCCGCCGCCAGCCGCAAGCCCGCAGGCGCGGGCGCGGGGGATGATGAGAACATCACTGAGGTCGATCTGAGCGCGGGGGGCAGTGATAAGATCTTGTCAGATCATGAGATCTACGAGGTCATCATGCAAGACTTCCCCTCGCTGCGCCGCTGCGTGCAGCAGGAGATGTCGTCGAACCCAAGCTTCAAGGGCCTGTCGGTGCAGTTCTTCATCCGCCCCACGGGCACCACGGGCGGCGTCAAGATCAAGGAGGGGGCGTTGGGCGATCGTCCCGTGGGCCGCTGCATGGTCAGCCGCTTTCGCTTGATGAAGTTCCCCGAGCATGGCGGCTTCAACCGAGGCGTGACCTTCCCGTTGATGGTACAGTGACCGCCGCGCGCGATCGTCGCATCGCTCGCCAGTTGATCCCTTGCAGGAGCATCGTTCATGTTAAGCCCGAAGATGATAGAGCAGATCCTCACCGAGCAGTTTGACGCCACGCGTGATGGTGACGCGCTGGTGGTGGCCGACGATCGTCGCCTGACGTTCCTCATCGCGCTGGCAGGTGGCCAGACGCTCCAGGTGTCGCGCGTGCGTCGCGTGCGTCAGCTCGGGGAGTACTTTGAGCTGGTGGCTGAGGAGCGCTATTTTCTGTCGTTTGACACGGTGATCGGCCTGCGCGGCGCCGATCCAAGCGAGGCCGCTGAGAAGCGCCCTGGCTTCTTCCGCTGAGCTGACGCGCCCCCCCACAGGAGCTGAGCATGGAGGAGGTCCGCTGTGAGCCCGAGCGCTTCGGGCTCGGGCTTGAGCCAGCGCTGGTCTGGACGCTGCCTGATGTGGCGGCGACCGAGCGCTTGGGTCACGCGCTCGGCGCGTGGCTTGAGCCGGGTGATTTCTTGGGCCTCATCGGCACGTTGGGCGCAGGCAAGACCTCGCTCACGCGAGGCCTCGCCAGCGGCTTTCAGGTCGAGGGGGCCGTCTCTAGCCCGACCTACGCGCTGGTGAACCTGCACCATGGCAAGAAGCGTCGGCGCTTGGTGCATATCGATCTCTATCGTCTAGAGCGCTTTGACGATCTGGAGGGGATCGGTTACTGGGATTATGTCGAAGATCCAGAAGCGCTCGTGTGCGTGGAGTGGCTGAACCGTATCCCCGAGGCGTGGCCCGGTGAGCGTGGCGCGCTGCTGTGGCTGGAGCCTGTGCCCGTTCAGCGCCGCCGCGCGACGCTCTACTTGAGCGAGCCGCTGCAGCGTCGCTCACGCGCCGCGCTGCTGAGCGCCGCGCCACCGCCTGACTGACCGACCCCTGAGGGATGGCCCATGACGACGCATCAAGACCCCAGCGCGCGCCCCATTGAGCAGCCTCGGCCCACGGTCGAGGTCGATGGCATGCCGCTATCTGAGGGCTTCCCGATGCGTCGATTGCTGATCATCGTGCTGGATGGTCCCGACGCCGGTAAGGTTCATACGATCGAGTCGCCCAACATCCGCTTTGGCGCCGATCCGCTGTGTGATGTGGTGCTGTCTGATCCGACCGTCTCACGCAACCACGCCGAGCTGCGCCAGCGCGGGCCCGCCTACGCGCTCACTGACCTGGGCAGCACCAATGGCACTTATCTGAACAATGTCCGCGTCGACAACGTGGCGCTGGCGCCTGGCACCGTGTTTCGCTTGGGTCGCACGAAGCTGCGCTTTGACGTGAAGCTTGAGAAGGTCTCCATTGAGACCACCAAGCAGACGCACTACGACAACATCATCGGCGGCTCGCGCGCGCTGCGTGAGATCTTCAGCATCCTTGATCGCGTCGCGCCCAGCGAGCTGAGCGTCGTGATCGAGGGTGAGACGGGCAGCGGCAAGGAGCTGATCGCGCAGGCCCTGCACACGCACAGCGACCGCAAGAAAGGCCCGTTCGTGGTGTTCGACTGCTCCTCTTTCCCGCCCTCCTTGCTTGAGAGCGAGCTGTTTGGCCATGAGAAGGGCGCGTTCACTGGCGCGGTGGGGCGTCATGTCGGCGTGTTCGAGCGCGCGCACGGCGGCACGCTGTTCTTTGATGAGCTTGGCGAGCTGGACATGGAGTTTCAGGCCAAGTTCTTGCGCGTGCTGGAGACCGGTGAGCTGCGCCGCGTGGGTGGTGAGAAGACCATCAACGTGGACGTGCGGATGGTGTCGGCCACCAACCGCGACTTAGAGCAGATGGTGCAGCAGCGCGCCTTTCGCTCCGATCTGTTCTATCGCTTAGCCCAGGTGCGCTTCTGGCTGCCGCCCTTGCGCGAGCGGCTGGAGGACATCCCGCTGCTCATCACCCACTTTCTAGATCAGCAGGCCGCGCGCACGGGCCGTCGCCCGATGATCGATCAAGAGGCGTTCGCGGTGCTGCAAGGCTACCCGTGGCCGGGCAACATCCGACAGCTGCGCAACGCCATTGAGAAGGCCGTGGCGATGTGTCGCGATGGCGTCATCAGCGCTGATTATTTTCGCCAAGAACTCACCAGCGCGCCCGGACGCGTGGGCGCGCTGGGGGCGCGAGCGCCCGGGCGCGTCAGCGCGCCTGGGGCGCAGCCCCAGGGCGCGCCTCTCGGTGTGGCGCAGCCTGTGGCTGCGTCCGCAACACCAGCTCCGCAGGTGGCCTCGCTGCAGGCGCCGATGCTCGACGCGCAGGGCAAGATCATCCCGTTTAAGGACATCAAGGAGGAGCTGATCTCCTCGTTTGAGCGTCAGTACATCGCGCTCTTGCTCGATCGCGCGGGCATGAACATCTCACGCGCGGCGCGCCAAGCGGGCATTGATCGCCGCCACTTCTATCGCCTGCTCGCCAAGCACGACATCACGCCAGTGGACGACGAGGGGTGAGCCGCCCGCGCTGTGCGCGCGGGCCGCGCGCTTACAGCGCGCGACGTGATCACGAGCGCAGCGAGGTCGCGAAGCGACGCGCTTGTGTGTGGTGCGTCTGAGGGCTGAACACCGCGCAAGAGCGCATGTGTGGCGGAGCTGAGGGGGTGAGGAGTCGAGGTTGTGCGCGCGCACCCGCTCACACGTCAAGCTCTAGCCGCTTGAGCTTCTTGATGAGGCCTCGGCGCGTGATGCCGAGCAGGGTGGCGGCGTGGGTGCGGTTGCCGTCTGTCTCCTCAAGGGCGCGTCGGATGGTGGCGATCTCGGCGTCGAGCAGCGTCTGCGTGGCGTCGTCTGTGGCGAGCGCGGCGCTCGGCTGCGCGGCGCGAAGCGGCGCGGGCAGGTGCTCGGGCATGACGACGCCGCCGCGCGCCATGAGGGCTGCGCGGGTCATGGCGTTGGCCAGCTCGCGCACGTTGCCTGGCCACGGGTAAGCCTCCAAGGCGCGCGACACCGCGCTGGAGAGGCGCAGGCCGTCGGCGCCCGATGCGGCGAGCATGTGGCGAGCGAGCGGTAAGATATCGGCTCGGCGCTCGCGTAAGGGGGGGACCTCGATGGCGATGACGTTGAGGCGATAGTACAGGTCGCTGCGGAACGCGCCTTGGCTGATGCGATCCTCCAGCGACTGATGCGTGGCGGCGATGATGCGCGTGTCGATGCGGGTGGGGCGGTCGCTGCCGACGGGGGTGATCTCGCGCGTCTCCAGGGCCCGAAGCAGCGCGGGCTGATGCTCAAGCGGCATGTCGCCGATCTCATCGAGCAGCAAGGTGGCGCCATCGGCCTCGCGAAAGCGCCCGGTGCGCGCGCTCACGGCGCCGGAGAAGGCGCCGCGCGTGTGTCCGAACAGCTCGCTCAACAGCAGCTCGCTTGGCAAGGCGGCGCAGTTGACGCTGATGAGCGGCTGGCTCGCGCGCCCGCTGTGCTTGTGGATGAACTGCGCGATGACCTCCTTGCCCGCGCCGCTCTCCCCGGTGATGAGGACGGTGGCGTCGCTGGGGGCGACGCGCCACGCGTCGCGCAGGGCGGCGCGCATGGCAGGGCTCTCAGCGACGATGCCGCGCAGCGCGTCGTGGGGCAGCTCATCAGGCGCTGCGCTGTGCGCGTCGCGCCCGAGCAGGTCGCGCGCGACCGCGATCAGCTCGTCGAGATCGACGGGCTTGGCGAGATAATCAATGGCGCCGAGCTTGAGCGAGGCGACGGCGTCGCGCACATCGGCGTAGGCGGTGACGAGCAGGAAGGGCAGCTCAGGGTCGCGGGCGCGGGCGCGCTCCAAGAGCGTCAGGCCGCTCTCACCGGGCATGCGCACATCGGAGATGACCAAGGCGGGGCGCGCGCGCGCGATGGCGGCGTGGGCGGCGTGGGCGGAGGTGACGGCCTCGACCTCAAAGCCCGCGCGCGTGAGGGTGTGCGCGTACAGCTCACCATATTGTGGCTCATCATCGACGACCAAGATGCGCGGGCGGCTCATGCGTCCTCCTCGTGGGGTGTGGCGACGCGCAGCTCGCCCAGGCGCACGACGGTGCCTTGGGGCTGGCGGTCGTCGAGGGTGAGGGTCCAGTCGTGGGCCTCGGCGATGCGTCGCACGATGGCGAGGCCGAGGCCGTGACCATCCTCGCGGCCTGTCACATAAGGTTTGAACACATCCTCGCGAATCTCTGGCGGCACGCCGCGCCCGGCGTCGATGACCTCGACGCTGGCGAGCTGATGTTGGCAGCGCCATACGAGCTCAACGGGTTGTCCTGGCGCCGACGCGGCCAAGCTGTTCAAGAGCAGGTTCACGAGCGCTTGCTTGAGCATGATGGCGTCGGCCCACACCTCAGGACACTCACCGCGTGAGCTGATGGGCACTTTTGCCTCATCAAAATCATAGCGCAGCGCCTCAATGACCTCGCGCGTGAGCTGCTGCGGTGAGACGATGACGCGCTGAGGTTGTTGCAGGCGGGCGAAGTTGAGGAACTCTCCTAGCCTAGCTTGCGCGATGTCGGCGGCGTCGACGATCTGCTCGGCCAGCCGCGCGGTGGTCGCGGCGTCAGGGCCGTGCAGGATGCGCTGTGCGAGGCCACGGATGATGCCTAAGGGGTTGCGCGTCTCGTGGGCAAGCCCCGCAGCGGCGACGCTCAGCTCCTCCAAGTGGGCGCGTCGGCCGCGCTCGACGGCGAGGGCCGAGGCGACCTCGCGGTGGCGAAGGCCCATGGCCCAGCTCCACATCATGGTGAGGATGACGGCGAGGCTCAGGGCGAGGCGCACGAGCAGGCCGCGCCCGCGCACGGTCTGGTGCCAGGGAGGTGCGGCGCGATCCATGCTTAACAAGAGCGCGGGCGCGTCGGGCTGACAGGGCTGCGTGAGGGCGGTGTCGGGCTCGGGCGGCCTGATGGCGAGCGTGGGCGCGTCAGCGCTCAAGCGGCGACACAGCGCGAGGCGCACGGGGTGCAGGGATTCACCGTGTGCGCGCAGCGCGTCATCCTCGGGCACAGGTTCACCGAGCTGCACGAGGTCATGGCCGGGCAGTGAGAGGGCGACGCCGCGCACGCCGGGGGAGCGCTGCTGCATGGCGCTCAAGACGGCGTGCGCGCGCTCAGGATCGAGGCCATCCAAGCCGTGCGTCAGCTCGCGCGTCAGCGCGGCGGCCACAAACAGCGTGAACAGCTCACCGTGGCGTCGCACCCGCTCTTGACGGCTGTGGTGCATCTGCGTCGCCTCGCTGTAGCCCCATGCGGCGAGCAGCAGCATGAGGGCGAGGCCCGTGGCCAGCGGGGCGCGTAAGATGCGCCAGCTCGACGCGCTCATGGGGATGACTCAAGCTCAGCCACGCTGTCGAGCAGCGCGCCGCTGAGGTCGTCGAGGGTGACGCGCGAGATGGCGATGTCAGCGCGTGCGCGTGCGACGCGAAGCGCTGCCTCGCGCTCTTGCTGTTGAGCGCGCACGATGTCGAGCGCGGTGGCTGCGCCCGCGTCAAAGCGGCGTCGCTGTGCGTCGGCGCTCTGGCTGGCGAGGTCGGCGGTGCGCTGGGCGAGGGTGAGGCGCGTGGCGGTGGTGCGCCACGCGTCGTGCTGGACGCTCAAGGTGCGGCGCAGGCGCTGGACCTCAGCCTCATAGCGAAGCTGCGCGGTAGTGACGGCGATCTCGGCGCGCTCGGTGTCAGCGCGCGCGGCGGCGTTGTTGGCGGGCAGCGCGACGCGCATGCCGATATACCCGCTGATGGTGTTGGCTGAGGCGAACTGCTGCGCGGTGCTGCCCAAGCTGTCGCCCAAGCCCGCGAGCTGCATCCAGCCGATGGCGTCGAGGCGCACCTGCTGGGTGTCGCGGGCGAGGGCTGCGTTAACGCGGGCGATCTCGATCTCGGACTTGATCTGACGCAGCGTCACGGAGGACTCGAGGACCTGCTCCCAGATGAGGTTCAGCCCTGGCGAGCTGGTGGCCTCGGGGGGCGCATCATCGGGTGGGGCTGCGGCGGGGGGCATGCCTGTGAGCTGGCTCAAGTTGAGGGCGCGCTCGCGCCACGCGACCTCAGCGGCGACGAGCGACTCCTCGCTGCGGGCGGTGTCCGCCTGCAACGTCAGCACCTCATCGGGGGCGAGCGTGCCAGCGCTGACGCGCAGCTCACCGTCGGCGAGCAGAGACTTAGCGAGGTCGAGGTCTTGGCGTTGAATCTCAATGGCTTGGGCGGCGTACCACAGCTCCCAATAGGCGACGATGACGTCGCGAAGCAGGGCGCTGGCGGTCTGCAAGCGCGCCTGCTCGCTGGCGTCGCGCTGCAAGCGCGCGGCGCTGATCGCGGCCTGGGTGGCGTCCTTGCCGAAGCCGCGAAGCAGCGGCTGTGTGACGGACATCAGCAGGCTGAGGTTGTAAGCAGGCCCCAAGCGCCCGAGGGCTGCGGAGTCTTGAAACTCGCGGCTTAGGCCGGTGCTGACGCTGAGCGAGGTGCCCGTGGTGGCGAAGGTGTAGTCACCCTGCGCGGTGATCGAGGTCGAGTCTTGGGTGAGCAGGGTGACGCCCGCGCGGTTGAGCGCGGGGCGTGCGCCGCGTCGGTAGCCGACCTCGGCGCTGAGCATCGGGGTGAACTGGGCCTCCTCACGCGCTAGCGCGAGGCGCGCGCTCTTGGCGTCGAGCAGCGCCGCGCGCAGCGAGGGGTTCTTGCTTTGGGCGGCGCGCAGCGCCTGATCGAGCGTCATCGGGGTCGCGTCTGGCTCCCAGCCCTGAGCGCGGGCTTGCGCGGGGACGCTCAGCGTCAGCAGCAGCGCGATGAACAGCGCGCGTCTTGAAGTCATGGCATCACTCATGGCGCAGAGAGTCGATGGGGTTGAGGTGCGCGGCCTTGCGCGCGGGCACATAGCCAAAGATCACGCCGATGGCGGCGGAGAAGGAGAAGGCGAGCAAGACGGTGGTGGGATCGAGGGCGAACGGCAGGCCCATCTTGCTGGTGATGAGGATGGAGGCGCCGACGCCCAGCGCGACGCCGAGCGCGCCGCCGAGGGTGGAGACGACGATGGCCTCGACCAAGAACTGCACGAGCACATCACGCGCGAGCGCGCCGATGGCCAGCCGGATGCCGATCTCGCGGGTGCGCTCGGTGACGGACACCAGCATGATGTTCATGATGCCGATGCCGCCCACCAACAGGCTCACGGCGGCGATGGCGCCCAAGAGCGCGGTGAGGGTGCCGGTGGTCTGCTCCAAGGTCTGCGCGATCTCTTGCATGTCGCGCACGTCGAAGTCATCTTCTTGGTTGGGGCGCAGCCTGCGCAGCTCGCGCAGCAAGAGCGTGAGGTCCTGCTGGACCTGCGGTGTGGTGCCATCATCAAGCGCGGAGACGTAGATGTTCGAGATGGTCATGCTGCCGAGCAGGCGCCGCTGCACCGCCTTGAGCGGCATCAGCACGGTGTCATCCTGATCTTGGCCCATCGACTCGCCCTTGGCGCTGAGCACGCCGATGACCTGACATGAGGCCAGCCCCACGCGCAGCGAGGTGCCGAGCGGGTCTTGGCGCCCATAGATGTTGCGCGCCACGGTCTGGCCCAGGATGCAGACGGAGGCGCCCGCTCGCAGCTCGCGCTCGTCGAACTGGCGCCCTTGGGCTAAGTCCCAGGCGCGGATGGTCATCAGCTCATTGTTGGTGCCGGTGACGGCGGAGGTGTGGTTGGCGTTGCCGTAGACCATGGTGGCGTTGGCGGTGACCATGGGGGCGACGAGCACGCGCTCCAGCTGCTCGCTCAGGGTGGTGATGTCGGAGTCTTTGAAGCCGTCGGCGCGCTCGCGCCTGCCGCCGCTTTGCACGACCATGCCTGGGCGCACGATGAGCAGGTTGGAGCCCATGCTGGCGATCTGGGCGGTGACGCTGCGCGTGGCGGCTTGGCCCATGTGGACCATCGCGATGACGCTGGCTACGCCGATCACCACGCCGAGCGCGGTGAGCACGGAGCGGATCTTGTTCTTGCTGATGGCCCATAAGGCCATGCGGATGATGTCTAGCCATTTCAAGTCAGCACCTCCTCGGGGGCGCCATCCTCGATGATCTGGCCATCACGAAAGATCAGCACGCGGCGCGTGAACTTGGCGATCTCAGGCTCGTGGGTGACCATGACGATGGTGATGCCGAGCGTGCGGTTGAGCTCCCCGAGCAGGTTCATGATCTCGGCGCTGCGCGCGGAGTCGAGGTTGCCAGTGGGCTCATCAGCCAACAGCAGCGAGGGCTTGGTGACGAGCGCGCGCGCGATGGCCACGCGCTGCTGCTGGCCGCCCGAGAGCTGCGAGGGGGTGTGGTCCGCGCGATCGCCTAAGCCCACACGATCGAGCGCTTCGAGCGCCTGCGCGCGGCGCGCGCGCCCGCGCACCCCTTTATAGATGAGCGGCAGCTCCACGTTCTCGACCGCGCTGGTGCGCGCCAGCAGGTTGAAGCTCTGGAACACGAAGCCGATGTAGTGGCGGCGCAGCATGGCGAGCTGATCGCGGCCGAGCTGGCCGATGTCGACGCCTTGGAACAGGTACTCCCCCGAGGTTGGCACGTCCAGGCAGCCCAGGATGTTCATGCAGGTGGACTTGCCCGAGCCGCTGGAGCCCATCACCGCGATAAACTCACCCTCGCAGATGGTCAGGTCGATGCCATCAAGCGCGCGGACCTCGGTGGCGCCATGGCCATAGATCTTGCGAATGTCTGACAAGCGGATGACGCGATCGGCGCTCATGGCGTCGCCTCCGCAGGCGTGGGGGCGGTGGCAGGCGCCGTGGCAGGCGCCGTGGCAGGCGCTGCGTCGGCCTCAGGGCTTCGCTCACGCGGTGAGGCTTGCGCGGCGCTCAGCCCTCGCGCGCCCTCACCGCGCGCCCCGGCCTTGGGCTCATCCCCCTCATTCGCCTCTTTCACGGGGCGCTGTCCGACCACGAGGAGGTCGCCCTCCTTGAGCTCACCGCCCAAGATCTCAGAGAATCGACCATCTGAGCGGCCGACGCGCACGTTGACGCGCTCGGGCTCTGCGCCGCGCAGCACCCACACGGTGGAGCTTGCCTCATCACCACCGCCGCGTCGCCCGCCCATGCCGCGCATACGAGGCGCGCGTCCCAGTGAGAGGGCGCCGCCTGTCTCGGGACGCGGCGGGGCATAGCGCAGCGCGGCGTTGGGCACGCGCAGGGCGTCTTCGCGCGTGATGGTGGTGATGGTCGTCATGGCCGTCATGCCGGGGCGCAGCAGCTGGTCGGGGTTATCGACCTGCAACACGGCGGTATAAGTGATGACGCTGCCAGTGAGCGTGTGGGCCAGGTAGACGGTCTGCACGGTGGCGTTGAAGCGCTGTTCGGGCCACGCGTCGACGGTGAATGTGGCGCTCTGTCCGCTCTTGACGAGGCCCACATCGGCCTCATCAATGGCGACGTGCAGCTCCATCTTGGTGAGGTCTTCGGCGAGCAAGAAGAGCTGGGGGGTTTGCAGCGATGCGGCGACCGTGTTGCCAGGCTCGACGTTGCGCTCCAGCACGACGCCCTTGATGGGGGAGAGGATGCGGGCGCGCGAGAGGTTGGTCTTGGCGAGGTCCACGCGGGTCTGCGCGATGCGATATTGAGCGCTGCTCGCGGCCACATCAGCCTCCGCGCGCGCGGACTGTGCGCGGGCGGTGTCGAGCGTGTTGGCGGCCGCCGAGCCTTGGCCCGCCAGCTGCTCGGTGCGCGCGAGCGAGGCCTTGGCCTCTTGTAGCGTGGCGCGCGCGCGGCGCAAATCGGCGCTCGCGACGGTGAGCCCGAGCTGCGCTTGCTCCAGCGCGTTGTCGAGCGCCTCGGTGTCGAAGGTCGCCAGCAGCTGACCCTCGTCAACCACGTCATTGAAGGTCACCAGGACCTCCTCAATGCGCCCTGAGACCTCGGCGCCGATGGCGATCTGACTGCGCGGCTTGAGGTTGCCTGTGGCGGTGGCGGTCATCAAGATGTCGCCGCGATCGACGGCCTCCGTGCGCCACGTCATCGTCTGCTCGGGGGGCCTCTTCCACCAGTAGATCCCAAGCGCGATGGCGGCCACGGCGACGAGCGCCAGCACAGCCCAGGCGGCGGGGCTTCGCTTTGAGCCCGCGACCACGCGGCGCACCTGCTTGGCCTTCTCTGCTTCACTCGCACGCGCTTCTGTCATCAGCCTAACTCCACACACAGGTGAGATCCCTCTAAGGAGGGGTGACGCTGCCATACATTGCATGAGACGTGCCACGTCCTTACCACTCCTTGCCACGTCCTTGCCACGTCCTTGCCACGTCGCGCGGCCCGCGCGCAGCGCGGGCCGC
>CAYXWB010000018.1:0-32567 GCA_964468515.1 uncultured Bradymonadales bacterium
GGTGGCTGGCGACGCGCGCCTCATCGCCCGTGATCACGCCATCGGCCATCTTGATGATGCGCGTGGCTTGGCGCATCACGCGCGGATCGTGGGTAGAGAAGATGAACGTCGTTTCTTGGGCCGCGTTCATCTCCTTCATCAGATCGATGATGGCATCACCCGTCACCGAGTCGAGGTTCGCGGTGGGCTCATCAGCCAGCACGATCTGGGGGCGCGTGACGAGGGCGCGGGCGATGGCGACGCGCTGGCGCTGACCGCCGGACAGCTCCATGGGGCGCTGACGCACCTGAGCCTCAAGGCCCACGCGCGCCAAGACCTCATCCACGCGCGCGCGCCGCTCCTTGGCCGACAGCTGCCCTTGCAACAGCAACGGGAACTCCACGTTCTGCGCCACATCAAGCACGGCGATGAGGTTGAAGCTCTGGAAGATGAACCCTAGCTTGTGCAGGCGCAGCGCTGTGAGCGCCCGATCTGACAGATCACTTGTGGCCTGCCCGTCGATGCGCACGGTCCCCACGGTGGGCACATCCACGCAGCCGATGAGGTTCAACAAGGTGGTCTTGCCGCTGCCCGAGGGCCCCGCGATGGTGGTGAACTCACCGCGCCGGATCGACACGTCGATGCCGCGCAGCGCCTGCACGGTGACCTTCCCCAGCGGGTAGTCTTTGGTGACCCCCTCGATCGACACGATCGCGCTCATCCTCGCTCCTCAAGCTGTGGTGCATGCCCTCACTGAGGATGCACACGCGCTGTAAAAGTCACGCCCCTAGCCTGAGCTAACACACTGCTTCGCCATGTTTCACGTGAAACAACGTTAAAGCGCGTCAGATCACGCGCACGATCTGAGCGCCTCGCGCCGATAACCCTAGCGAGGTGTGTCGCACGGCTTGACCCGCGCGACGCCCGCGCGCTACCACCAGCGCGCCCGATCATGCGCCATCGCCTGAGGTTATCCCCGATGCATCGACTCGCCACGCCCCGCGCCGCCGCCCTGTGCGCGCTCCTGCTGAACTGCGCGCCGCTCAATGTGAGCGCGCAAGGCGCCAGCGACGACGCGCCAGCGGCGCTACATGTCCATCCAGACGCCGCCACGGCGACGCCCCAAGCAGACGCCGCCACGGCGACGCCCCAAGCAGACGCCGCCACGGCGACGCCCTCATCGCGCGAAGCGCGCGCGACGCGACCTAAGGTCGCGCCGCCCAAGCCCGCCGCTTATGGGGGCATCCTGATGCGCATGATCTTAGGCCTGGGCGCCGTGTGCGCCATCGCCTTCATCGCGCTCAAGTGGGGCTTGCAGCGCGCCTTGATGGGCAAGCGCGATGATCAGCCCATCCGCGTGCTGGCGCGCCTGCCCGTCGAGCCGCGCCGCTCCATGATGGTCATCCAGGTCGCCTCGCGCACCCTCGTCATCGGCGCCAGCGAGGCTGGCATGGAGCTTGTGGCTGAGCTGCACGGCGAGGACGCTCGCGCCTTTGTGCCCCAAGCCTCAAGCCCTCCTCTCGTGACGCCCCCTGAGGGCGCCTGAGGCCTGCGCTCAATACACCATGCCACGGTGCGTCTCAAGGCGCGCCACCGCCTCCGACCAAGTGACCGCGCCGCCCGTGTGAGGCCAGCTCTGCGTGATCGAGGAGCCACGGCTCACCTGCGCTGTCGCCGCGATCGCCTCCATGTGCGGCGCGGAGGTCACGAACGCCATCATCGCCGCCTGATCCTGCCACACCGTCAGCGTGCGCGCCGTGTTGCAGCTGGGCGAATAAGAGGTGTGGACCGCCAACAGCCCCTGGCTGACGCCGAGCTGCTGGCTGATGCCGCCGACGAGCTGGCCAAACCGCATGGCGGCGGCGTCGCTCGGCTTCAAGGCCAGATAGGTGATGCTCACGATCGCGCCAGCCGGCGGCTCGATCGCACCCGTGTTGGGGTTCACCGCTGGCCCCATCGCGGGCTGCTCGTAGATCGCGTCTGGCTCAACGCGCGTGTTCTTGCAGCTCGGATACAGCTCGGGCATCGGCTCGGCGCGCGGATCAACGGGAGGATCGCTCGCGGGATCCTCCTCGCCGCAGGCGACGGCCATCAGGCTCAGCAGCAGGCAAACAGACAGTGAGAGGGTCTTCATGGGGTGTTCCTTGGGGTCACAGAGGTGATCGTGGCGAGCTGGAGCGGCGCGAAGCGTCGGCCAAGCTTAGGAGAGGAGAAGTCGTCAAGCTGCGCCCACAGCGTCGCCTCCACGCGCTCGCCAGGGGCCGCGTCCTGGCCCATGACCACCACCCACGCCTGCCCCGGCGCGCCGCCGGGCGCGCCGTCCAGCAGCAGGTAGCGGTAGCTGCCCGCGCGCAAGACCTGCTTCACCGTCGCGCGATACGTCGGCAGATCGAGCGGGTCATAGCGCCGCGCGCTCAAGTGCGGGTTGCTGGCGCCAGGCGCGCCTGGCGCGCTTGGCGCGTCCGCGCGCGTCATGGCGAAGATCGCAAGCGCCACCACGAGCGCCACGAGCCCTATCGCGCCGAGCTTCTGATAGGCGCGACGCCCGCGTGAGGCAGAGGTGAGGTCAGCTTTGAGGGGGTCGAGCAAGCGGCGAAGCATGAGCGCTCCTGATGACGGTCATCCCGCTTGTGCGGGCTTACGAGCTAAGCTAGCCTATTCAAAATCGGATGAGTTTAGCTAAAGCTCAATATCATCGATTCATTTATGAATAACAAAAGCGAGCCATCATGCCTCACGAGCCGAGCTGGGCGCTGTTAGAGAGCTTCACGCTGGTCGCGCGCGCGGGCAGCTTGACCCAGGCCGCGCGTGACGCCCACATGAGCCAGCCCACGCTGAGCCGTCACATCGCCGAGCTGGAGGCGCAGCTTGGCGTGCAGCTGTTTGATCGCGGCCCGCATGGGGTGCGCCTGACGCCGCAGGGCGAGCTGCTGTGGGAGCGCGCGCAGGGGGTCGGGGAGCAGGTCGGGGCGTTCTTTCGCGCGGCGCGGGGGCTGTCGGAGCGGGTCGAGGGGGTCGTGCGGGTGTCCGTCTCAGAGTCCATCAGCGCCGATGTGATGGGGCCTTGGCTTGGCCAGTTCTGCCGTGAGCAGCCCAACATTGAGCTGGAGTGGGTGGTGGATAACAGCCCGAGCAACCTGCTGCTGCGCGAGGCCGACGTCGCGCTGCGCATGTTCAAGCCCGCGCAGCTCGATCTGGTGACGCGCCGCTTCGGTGATGTGCCGCTCGGGTTCTACGCGGCGCCGAGGTATCTGGCGCGCTTCGGCGCGCCGACGCCCAGCACCTTAGAGCAGCACCGCTGGGTCGGCTTCGATCGCGATGAGACGTTCTTGCGCGTGGCGCGCCAGCTGGGCTTCTCGTTCGAGCGCGGCGACTTCTGCTTTCGCTCGGACAGCCTGCTGGCGCAGCGCGAGGCGGTCCGACAGGGCCTCGGCGTGGGCGTCTTGAGCTTGGCTGGGTCGCCCGAGGCGCTGGGGCTTGAGCGGGTGCTCCCCATGATCAAGCTGCCCCCGCTGCGGGGCTGGCTCGTGGCGCATCGGGAGGTCCACACCAGCGCGCGCGTGCGCTTGGTGTTCGACGCGCTGGCACACTACCTCAGCGACTACACGCAGGCGCTCAACGCTCCTCAAGCGAGCGCGATGCAAGCTTGACGGCGCCCCTCGTCCGAGCCCTCTAGAGCGCACACGCCTTGCGCTCTTTGCGTCAGCTCATGCCCCGCGCCCTCGCCGCGCCCTACCCCACGAGGCCTCTCCTTAGGGAGCGTCCGCTCACGATCGTCGCGCTCCTCACGGTCAGCTGTATGTCTCTTATCTCACGCGACGACCGCGATGGGCGACAACACCCCCCTCCAAGCGCTCGCCTCCCGGTGATTGTCAGCGCCGCATGGGCTCGTCTGGCGTGCGTGACTGTCAGGTGATCGAGCAGGGCGGCGACACCTTCTTGGTCATCCCCGACGGCCTGGGGCACTTCTCACCGCTGAAGGCGCAGCGCTTAGGCACAGACACGGCCAGTGAGCTGGTGCTCCACGGCGCGCCCACCCACGCGACCAACCTGTGCAGCGCGGACCAAGACAAGCAGCTTGAGGCCGCCTGCGCCGCGCAGCCGCTCGTCACCCAGCTCAAGCGCGAGGGCGGCCTGTGGACCGGCCCCCTGCCCTACTTCATCGTGCGCAACAGCTACGGTCGCGATGGCAAGCCCGCGCACGACTACAAGCACGGCGTCGTGGAGACGATCCAGCGCAAGGCCAAGCCCAAGAAGAAGTGAGCGCTCGCGAGCGGCGCGCCTTGGTCAAGATGCGCGCCGCTTGCAACCTGCAAGCGAACGCCCAATGTGGACGATCCTCGCCTAAAATCTGAGCTTGCGAGGCACGGCTTTGGAGGTTGTGTAGGCGCGATGCATCTTGTCGAGGGCGCTGCATCGCTTAAATTAGGCTGGGTTTTAGGCGCCCATCCATCCTGACTGACGCCCATCGAAGCGCCAAAGCGATCTTTGACTTATCGATCGCTTCTACCGGGGATGGCTCCTGAGCCGCCGCCCCTCAAGAGGCGCGCTGCATCGCTTAAATTAGACCTGTCTAAGCGAGCTTGTTGGGCTGACACATCATTGGCTAGGCGCGCACTTGGTCAAGGCTTTGAGGTGCCATGTCGCATCGCCTCGCGCAGCGCGTTTAGGCTGTTGACCTGACTCTGGAGCACGGCCAAGCGCTGCTCGTAGCTCAACGAGAGCATCCAGCGAATCTGCGTCAGAGCCGTCCCATCTGGCGCAAACACCGGCTCACCCCCCACCTCCACAGGCTCGCCGAGCTGCGCGTGGAGGTGGTCTGCGGGGGATTGTGGGCTCTGCTCGTCATCACGCATGGTCTGGGTCACCTCGTCACAGGGTGAGGGCGCGCCCTGGATGATAACACGGCCTGGACGAGCGATGCATCCCACGCGCATCAGAGGGGTTGACCTAGGGCGCGAAGCGTCACAGGGTAGGCGCTGAACAGATGCGCCCCGCCACAAGCCTCACGCGCAGGGCCTGAACGACGCCAGGAGATGCGCATGGGTGAGACCCCTAAGACCCTCTATATCGTGGATGGCTCGGCCTATATCTATCGGGCCTTCTTCGCGATCCGACGCCTCGCCAACAGCAAGGGGTTCCCCACCAACGCGCTCTACGGCTTCGTGCAGATGCTCAAGAAGCTCATCGAGCAGGAGGACCCCGAGCACCTGGCCATCACCTTCGATCGCTACGACGAGGAGGATGAGCAGCGCTCGTTTCGCCACGCGCTCTACGACCAGTACAAGGCCAACCGCGACACCATGCCCGATGACCTGCGCTTGCAGGTGCCGTTCTTTGAGCAGATCGTGCGGGCGATGAACATCCCCGTGCTGATCCAATCGGGCGTGGAGGCCGACGACGTGATCGCGACGCTCACCCGCCAAGCCCGCGAGCTTGGCTGGAAGGTGTGCATCGTGAGCGCGGACAAGGACCTGATGCAGCTGTTGAGCGATGACGTGGTCATGCTCGACACCATGCGCGACAAGCGCTACACGCCGGTTGAGGCCAAGGAGCGCTTTGGGGTGGAGCCTGGGCGCATCCGCGACGTGATGGCGCTCTCGGGTGACACCAGCGACAACATCCCCGGCGTGCCAGGGATCGGTGAGAAGACCGGCGGCCAGCTCATCGCCCAGTTCGGCGATTTGGAGAGCCTGCTGGCGCGCGTGGACGAGGTCTCAGGCAAGAAGCGCCAAGAGAACCTGCGCACCTATGCCGCTCAGGCGCGCCTGTCCTTGGAGCTTGTCACGCTGCGCGATGACTGCGACGTGGTGTTTGACCCCGAGGCCTTGAAGCTCTCCGAGCCTGACCTGCCCGCGCTGGCGAGCGTGATGCAGGGGCTAGAGTTCCACAGCATGCACAAGGCGCTGCTGGCGTGGTTCAAGCGGCGCGGGCTGTTGCCCCCCGATGAGATCACGGGCGCCGAGATGATGCAGGCGCAGCAGACGCTGCAAGGGGTCGAGGGGGCGCATGGCCAGCAGCTGTTGTTTGGCATGAGCGATGAGCCTGTCACCGCGCCTGTGCGCTCGCAGCAGGGGCCGCCGCGCGCGGCCGCGCACAAGCGCTATGAGACGATCTACACCCACGCGCAGCTCGACGCGCTGATCGCCACGCTCGAAGCGGCGCCGCGCTACAGCGTGGATCTGGAGACGACCAGCCTCGACACGCTCGACGCCCAGATCGTAGGGCTGTCGTTCGCGTGGCAGCCCGACGCTGCGGTCTATATCCCCGTGGCGCATGAGGATGAGCGCGCGCCCGCGCAGCTGCCGCTGTCAGAGGTGCTGGCCAAGCTCAAGCCGCTGTTGGAGGATCAACAGCCCAAGAAGGTGGGCCAGAACATCAAGTATGAGCTGCGCGTGTTCAAGCGCTACGGGATCAGCTACCAGGGGATCTTGTATGACACGATGCTGATGAGCTACCTGCTCGATCCTGTGGCGACGCACAGCCTCGACGCCATCGCCAAGCGCACGCTGGGCCACCAGACGATCACCTACGAGGAGGTCGCAGGCAAAGGCAAGAAGCAGGTGCCGTTTGCGCAGGTGCCCGTTGAGATCGCCACAGACTATGCGGCTGAGGACGCGGACATCACCCTGATGGCGTGCGCGGTGATGGAGGTGTCTCTGCGCGCGGCGAGCGACCTGCAGCGCCTGCATGACACGATGGAGGTGCCGCTGACGCGGGTGTTGGCGGCGATGGAGCACACGGGCGTGTGCATCGATCAGGCGCGCCTCAAGGAGCTGAGCGGGGAGTTCGCGCTGGAGCTTGAGGCGCTTGAGATCGAGATCAACAGCCACGTGCCCGAGGCCTACGGCGCGCTGAACATCAACAGCCCGAAGCAGCTCGGGGAGGTGCTGTTCGAGCACCTGGGGCTGCCCGTGAAGAGGCGCACCAAGTCAGGCCCGAGCACCGATCAGTCGGTGCTTGAGCAGCTCGCTGAGCTGCACCCGCTGCCGCGCTTGATCTTAGAGTACCGCAAGTTCTCGAAGCTCAAGAGCACCTACATCGACGCGCTGCCCACGCTCGTGCGCGCCGACACGGGGCGCGTTCATACGGACTTCAACCAGGCCATCGCGGCCACCGGGCGGCTGTCATCGAGCAACCCGAACTTGCAGAACATCCCGATCCGCACCGATCGCGGCAAGCAGATCAGGGCGGCGTTCGTGCCGCGCGCGGGCTGGGTGCTGATGGCGGCCGATTACTCGCAGATCGAGCTGCGCGTGATGGCGCACATCGCCGATGATCCGACCATGATCGAGGCGTTCAACCGGGGCGATGATGTGCACGCGCTGGCGGCCTCACGCATCTTCGATCTCCCGCTGGAGGAGGTCACGAGCGAGCAGCGCTCGGTGGGCAAGACGATCAACTTCGGCGTGCTGTTTGGCATGGGCGCCAACCGGCTGAGCGCGTCGCTTGGCATCAGCAACGCGCAGGCGCGCGCCTACATCGACAGCTACTTTGAGCGCTTCGCCAAGGTGAAGGCTTACTTTGACCGCACGATCCAAGAGGCGGAGGCGTCGGGCCAGGTGCACACCTTGTTCGGGCGCGTGCGCCTGATGCCAGAGCTGACGCAGGCGGGCGGGATGCGCGCCTTTGGCGAGCGCGCGGCGATGAACGCGCCGATCCAGGGCACGGCCGCTGACATCATCAAGCGCGCCATGATCACGCTGCAAGACGCCCTGCAAGACAGCGGCCTGCCGGCCTCGCTGCTGCTCCAGGTGCATGACGAGCTGGTGCTCGAGGTGGCCCCTGAGGCCGTGGAGCAGGTGCGCGCGCTGGTGGTGCATCACATGGAGACTGCCGCCACGCTCAAGGTGCCGCTGCGCGTAGACGTGGGCGTGGGGCCGAGCTGGCTTGAGACCTGATCCAGGCTGCGCGGGAACATCTCAGGCGCGCCCGTTGTCAGATCCCTGATGGGCAACGCGCGCCCCCAGCGTGGTGGAGCGATGAGTGAGCAGGAGGTCGCGATGAGGTGGACAGGATGGGCAGGCGTCGCGATGGCGCTCACGATCGGCGCGGGCTGCGCGGGCAGCGTCAAGCCCGACGACGCGGCCACGGCGAACACGCCGCGTCAGGTCATCGAGCTTGACCCGATGCTGGTCCAGGCCGGGCGCGATGGTCAAGAGGCGCCGCCCGCGCTCGACGCGGAGGAGGTCTTCCAGGCCGCCTACCGCGCCTTCGGCGCGCGCCAGTATGAGGACGCGCTGGTCCACTACAACACCATCATCCGCTACTTCCCCGAGTCGCGCTTCATGCTGCCCTCGCTGTTCAACGCGGGCTTGGCCAATGAGAAGCTGGGCAGCTGGAGCGAAGCGGCTGGCCACTATCAGAAGATCATCGCGCAGTTCGCCACGCGCAAGGACGCCAAGGACGCCTACTTTCGCTTGGCCGAGGTCAACGCCGCGCGCGGGGAGCACGAGCCGATCGTGGCGCTGATGACCGAGGTGATGCTGCGCCCTGATGTGAACCACTTTGACCGGGTGGAGGCGCACGTGCGCCGCGCCAGCGCCTTGAGCGAGACGGGCGCGCTGCGCGAGGCGGAGGACGGCTTTCGCGCGGCCATCAAGCTCAACGATGACGCGCGCCCTGAGGCCAAGCTCGCGGAGGACGCCTATTACATCTCCCAGGCCAACTTCGGCATGGGGCGCGCGGTACACCTGCAGGTCTTGAAGATCCCGCTGGTGCTGCCCACCGAGCGCATGGGCGAGGATCTCAACGCCAAGGCGGAGCTGTTCTTGAAGGCGCAGAGCGCTTACTTGCGCGCGCTTCGGGTGCATCATCCGCAGTGGTCGGTGGCCGCAGGGTTCATGATCGGCAGGCTCTACGAGGATTTTTATCTGGATATCTTCGCCGCTGAGATCCCGGATGACTTAGGCGAGGAGGGGCTGACGATGTACTTTGAGGAGCTGCGCAGCCAGCTCAGGCCGCTGATGGAGCGGGCGATCCAGGTCTACAAGAAGAACCTGTCGCTGTCGCAGCGCATCCTGGAGAGCCCCGCGCAGAGCGACTGGGCGGCGCAGTCGGAGCTGCACCTGACGCGGCTGGAGGCCTACCTCAAGGACCCGTTCACGCAGCGGCGCGCCGAGCGCTTGGTCTTGCAGCGGCGCCCGCTCAAGGAGCTGTGGGACCCCGACCTGATGGCGCGCGACGTGGTGAGTGACGCGCTGGAGCGTGCGCGGCGCGGCGCGAAGCGCGCGCCCCACAAGACCTGAGCCGCGCCAGCGGCCCGCTCGCTTCAAGCGATGCAGCGCGTGAGCGGTGCGGGAGGCTCTTGGCACGACCTCTCGCCCGGCGCGTTGATCGCTTAGATTTTATGCGGGGATCGTCCAAGCGAGGCGCTCACTTGCAGCTGCACGCTCACTTTCGCTTTCGCTTGGGGAAGGCCAACACGTTCTGCGGCGGCTGAGGGCTTGTGGGCTTGGGCAGCGGCTTGGGGTGGACAGGCATGATCCAGCGGATGAGGTGCAGGGCCAGCTCATGGTTGACGCCGCTGAGGTCTTGCAAGCGCAGCGCTGGCTCGTCTTGCGCCTCGAAGAGGGCCAAGGGGTGGCCGCGCCTGCGCGGCCAGCGGTCACGCGCGGGGTCGTAGTGCTCAAGCTCCACGTCGAGGCCCGCGTCGATGGCGAAGCGGATGATGAGGGCGCGGGCCTCAACCTGCTCGCGCATGATGACGAGCTCGGGGTGAGCGGGCGCGTCGGGGTCAGGCTCGGCCTGGAGGCCACCCTCAAGCCACGTCAGGATGCGGCGCACCTCCTCATCGGCGAGGTGGCGTGAGGGGGCGGGCAGGGCGGCGCCAAGGGCGCGCTCCAGGGCGTCAAGGGCGGGGGCCTTGGCGAGCGTGCCGCCGCGCTGGGCGATGGCCTGCAGGACGCGCAGCGCGATCCATGCGGCGGTGAGCACGTCGGGGCTTTGCAACAGCGCGGGCCGATCGGGCTCCAAGGGGGCATCCAGCAGCGGCTCGTCGCGATCCTCGCGGGGGCGATGGCCGCGCAAGAACTGAGGCCAGCGCCCGCTCATGAGCGCTCCCAGGCGCGCGCGGCGTCGGCCAAGGTGGCGAGCGTGTAGTGCGCGCCGAGCGCCTTGAAGATGTGCACATAGCGCGCGCGTTTTTTTGGCCAGGGGACGCGCAGATCGGGCTGGGCGCTGGCGAGCGCGGCGCAGCCGGGGTCGTGGGCGTCGAGGAAGTCGAGCGCGTGCAGCTCAAGCTGAAAGAGGTCAGGGTGCGCGCGCCGCAGCAGCGGGTAGAGCGCGTCAAAGCCGCGCGCGCCGATGAGGTGCAAGCTCGTGCCGATGAGCGGGAAGCGCGCGCCCGGCACGACGCACATGGGGATCTCCAGCGGCCGCGCGCTGTGCGGATCATGGCGCCACAGCGCTGTGGCGCTCGGACGATAGGGCGTGATCGGCGCGAGCAAGGTCGTGGGCTGGGTCATGGCGCTGCGCGAGGGCTGGCCTGACAGCGCGCGCGCGGCCATGATGGCGCCCTTGGCCACGTAGTAGGGCGGGCAGGGGAAGATCGAGGAGTCGTAGCAATAGCCGCGCTTCTGCAAGATGTCGAGGATGCTGGCGCTGAGGTTATACCCTGGCGTGCGAAACCCCACAGGCGCCGCGCCCGTCACCGCAGCGATGGCCTCCTCTGCGCGTTTTATCTCTTCTTCAATATAAATCGAACGACGACTGCGCAGATCATAATGGTGCGAGAAGGTGTGATTGCCTAGCTCATGGCCGGCCTGGTGGGCCTGTGAGAGCAGGTCTTGGTGTGCGGCGACGTCTTGTCCGATGACGAACAGGGTGGCCTTGGCGCGCACCTCTTCAAACAGCGCGAGCATGCGAGGCATGGCGACGGTGTAGGCGGGATCAAGCGCGCCCACCTCCTCCCACAGCGCGGGCAGCCCGTGGATGGCGTGGTAGTGGGGCAGGGTGTCCAGATCGACGGTGAGCGAGGCGATGGGCTGCATAGGTTAGCGATCCTTGATGCGGATGACCCAGACCAGCTTACCTAGGTTTTTCAAGACGTTAGGCACGCGCTTGATGAGGTTGATCGAGGGGGGGCGCTTCTCAGCGATGTCGATCGGGATCTCCACGATGCGAAACTTCATGCGCTCAGCGCGGATGACAAACTCGCTGGTGAACAGGTCGCGATCGACCTTGCAGCGGTCCACGACCTCCAACAGCCGCGTGCGCCGAAACGCCTTGAGGCCGTGGGTGTCGGTGCCCTTGAAGCCTAAGAAGACGCGGAACAGGAAGTTGAGCACGAACGTGGCGAGGCGACGAAACGCGGGCCTGCGGTCATGGGAGCTGGCCAGGGCCTTGGAGCCGACCACAAAATCATAGCCCTCCTCTTGCAGCTTCTGGAGGGCGCGCACGTAGAAGTCGGTGTCACACAGGTCGATCTCGTCACAGATGACGATCTCACCGCGCGCGGCGAGGATGCCGCGACGCATGGCGAGGCCATAGTTGGGCTCGTCGCTGTGGAGCAGGCGCAGCTCGGGGTGGCGCGTCTGAAGCTCCTGGGCGATGGCGACGGTGCGGTCCTTGGAGCCGTTCTCGCTCAAGATGATCTCATAGGTGGAGGACCAGCGCGGATCGCTGGCGAGCTTCTCGTTGAGATCAGCGATGGAGGCCGAGAGGATGCCCTCCTCGTTGTAGACGGGGATGACGATGGAGACCTGCACAGCGGCGGCGTCAGACATAGCAAACCTAGCGGGAGGGGCGGCGGTGTGAGGGGCAGAGAGCGTGCGGCGCGCAGGTATAACAAAGGAGGGCGCGGCGAGGCAACGGCGACGCTCAAAGCGAGCGCCGCTGAGGGGGTGTGGCGGCGCGCGTCAGGGGGCGTCGCCTGGGTCTCGCGCCATGCGCTTGAACCAGCGCGACAGCACGAGCAGCAGCAGAGTGTTGGCGACGAGGATGATGAGGGCGGTGACGAGCAAGAAGGCGACGGCGAAGCCGTCATCGGCCTGGGTGGCGAAGGCGACAGGGATGAGCGCGGGCAACAGCAGCAGCAGAGCGCTGGGCAGCAGCGCGCGCTTGTGCGCGGGCTTGGGTGGTAGGGGCGCAGGGGCGTGTGGCGAGGCGCTGGTTTGATCGTCTTGCGATCGTGGTGAGGTTGTATCCATGGGCTCGCTCGCTTAGAATGCGGTAGACAGAGGGGCGCGCCTGGGGCGCGGTGGGAGGGAGCATAGCGGGAGTGACGCCGTCAAACAATGATGGCGCGCGCCTTGAGGAGCGGGTGAGATGGGCTTTGGATGGGGCGGCGGCAAGAAGGTAGATCGCAGCGACGCGACCTTGAGTCAGGTCGAGGGACGCGCGATGCAGATTTTGGCGGGGCGAGATCACTCACGCGAGGAGCTGCATCAGAAGCTGAAGCAGCGGGGGTTTGGCGCGGCGTTGATCGAGCAGGCGCTGGATCGGATCGCGTCGTATGGGTATCTGGATGACGATCGGGTGGCGGGGGTGATGGCGCGCGCGCTGATCCGGCAGGCGTGGGGGCCGCGCCAGGTGCAGGCGAAGATGCGCGGCAAGGGGTTCAACGACGCGCAGATCAGCGCGGCGCTGGAGGAGAGCGCGCCCGAGGAGGGCTGGGAGGTGCTCGCGCGTCAGCGGCTGGAGTCGAAGTTTGGCAAGCCGGTGAGCGAGCTGGATCAGGCCGATCGCGAGCGCGCCTTTAGGCACCTCCAATACCGTGGGTTTGCGGGCGACGTGTCACGCAAGGCGATCTTCGAGTCACCATCAGATTAGCTTTTATTTATAAAAACCCCCTCTCAACGACGCGCTGATTGCGCACATGCAACAAGGCGCGCCCGGTCAGGGGGAGGGCGCTGAGATCATGAAAAGCTAATTATTTATTTTAAAAGATAAATAATTAGCTTTTCATGTCTTCTCTCAACGCGTGGGGCGGCTGAGGGGTGCGGGGGGCTTGCAATTTAGGCGTGGGGATGGTTTCACGTGAAACTCTGGCGCGCACCACCTCGCGTGTGGCCCCTCGTTCGCGACGGAGCGTAAGAGACGATGTTGACTGGATTGTTGTTCGGGCTGTGGTCTTCGATCTGCTGGGCGGCGCTCGACACCTCGCGAAAGAAGCTGGCGCAGCACACCTCGGCGCTGCGCTCGGTGATGGTGCTGATGGGGATGAACACGCCCATCTTGATCCCGCTGGTGATCGCAGGCGCGCTGTGGTCTTCGAGCGCGCCGAGCAACGCGCTGTTCGACGCGGCGCTGCATCCGCTGCCATCGATGGGGTTGGACTACCTGTGGCGCTGGGGTGGCTCGCTCCTCTTAAACATTGTGGCGAACCTGTTGTTTATGGCGGCGGTGCGCCGCTCCCCTTTGAGCCTGACCATCCCTTATCTGGCGTTCACGCCCGCGTTCACCGCGATCTTGTCGCTGATCATCTACCAAGAGGTGCCGTCGGCGTGGGGCTGGGCGGGGATCTTCACCATCGTGCTGGGGGCGTTCTTCCTCAACAGCGGCGCGGGCGGCCCGATGGCCGTGATCCGCGCGCTGTGGCGCGAGCGCGGCAGCGTCTACATGGTGATCGTGGCGATGCTGTGGAGCATCACCCCGATGTTTGACAAGGACGCCGCTCGCTTGACCAACCCAGTGTGGCACACGACCATGCTCAACACCGGGCTGTTCCTGGCTTATCTGCTGATCTTGATGGTGCGGCGCGAGCCGCTGCGCGAGGTCGTGCGCGAGCTGCGCGTGATCCCAGGCTGGGTGATCTTGAGCGGCGCGGCCTCTGCCTTCGCCATGACCGCGCAGCTTGCCGCCTATAAGTTCGTCGAGATCGCCTACGTCGAGACGCTCAAGCGCGCTGTGGGCGTGCTGGCCGCGATGGGGATCGGCTACTTTGTGTTCCACGAGGGCGACATCAGGCGCCGGCTCGTGGGCGCCGTGGTGATGCTCGCGGGCGTCGCCATGATCTTGCTCGGGGGCTGAGCGCCCCCTCATCCCAAACGCGAGCGCGCAGACATCGTCGATGAGGCGAGCAGCGCCTAAGCGGCGCCTTTGTAGGCGTCTGCTCTTGTGTTTTTATCTTTGTAAAAGCACATATTTTAACCAGTGGATACATATCTGCCCGCCGCTGCAAGCGGCCGCCTCGCTTGGACGATCCCCGCATGAAATCAACCTCAATGAAGCCTCAAGCGGGAGGTTGTGTGTGAGCGACGCCCCTTATCGAGGGCGCCGCATCGCTTAAATTAGGCCTGCCCCAAGCGCGCGTCAGCGCGGGATGAAGCTGTCAAGGGGCCGCGGGAAATTGCAAAGCGGCTCACTTGTTATAGAGTGAGCGAGAGGATCGCTCAGCACGCAAGAGAGGCGACGATGAGGCTGTTAGAAGAGGCAGGCAAGCTGTTCTGGAGGACGCTCGCGCGCGAGCTGGCCATGCAGGCCAGCGTGATCGCGGTGGCAGAGACGATCCGCAGCTACGCGTATCGCCGCCGCGAGGTGGCCTTACGGGCGGAGCTGCACCAGGTCGAGCTCACGCGCCGCGAGGAGGAGCTGCGCTGGGAGATCGAGAAGGAGGCGCGCATGGAGGAGGCGCGCGAGGCGCGCAAGGCAGCCCGCGAGGCCGCCAAGATCACGCAAGGCCCGAGCTGCAATCCCACCGCCAGCGCCCCCGCCGAGGAGCCTCTAGTAGGGGGATGAGGCGCGCAGCCTGCGGGTGAGCGCATCGGCGCAGGCTTCAAGGCCGCGCCTACGATAGAGCTTGGCGAGCTGCTCCAGCCCATAAGGGTGATGCGGTGACAGCGCGACAAGCTCCATCAACCACGGTTCGGCGTCATCAAGCGTGCCACCTTGCTGGAGCGTGAGCGCGACGCGCTCACGCAGCCACGTCGTGCGCGTGGCCACTGGAGCTTGCCCCGAATCAGCCGGTCCAGACGCGCCTGAAGGCGCGCCTCCAGCGCTGGGGGCTGCGCCGAGCGGCCCTGAGCGCTGACGCAGGGCGTAGGTGCGCTCCAAGCGCGCGTGAATCCCGCTGGGCGGAGGTTGGGGTGAGACGCTCGCAGGATGCGTCGCCTGGGGCGCGGCCGCAGGCGCGCGCGCCTGCGGCCGCGTCTGGCTCGCCAGCTCACTGGGCGGCTGACCTGGGGGTGCAGCGCGCACAGGCAGCGGCGCGACGGGGGGGGCGAGGAGCTGCGCCTGATGGGGCGTTTCTTGGGGTGTGGCGCCCACGGTCAACAGCGCGGCCAAGCTGACAATATCGAGCCGATTGTGCTCAAGCAGCCCGTCAAGCGGGGCAGGATCACCGCTGGCGAGGTAGTCGCTCCAGCGTAGGGGCGCCTCCTTGCCAGGGATGTCATGCAGCCGCTGCAAGCCGAGCAGGTCGCGCTCCAAGGTCGCCAAGTTCGCGCGCTTGGAGGTGCGATCGCGGCGCTTGCGCAAGACGTGGAGCAGGTCCACATGGGGCAAGGCGCGCAGCGGGCCAGGGTCGAGCCCGACCGCGCGGATGCGATGCGCGAGCCGAGGCACATCGAAGCTCTTGCCGTTGAAGGTGCACAGCGCGACGCAGCCCTCCAACATGGCCAGCGACGCGGCGAGCTGATCGCGCTCGTCCTCCTCGCTGGCGAGCAGGAGCTGTTTCACGTGAAACATGTTGGCGTGCCAACGACCTACACCTACACAGAAGATCAGATCATCTTGGCGAAGCCCTGCCGTCTCAATGTCGAGGAAGGCGACCTGCTCAATCGTGGCGCCATGCGGGATGAGCGCCTCGCCGCCGCGCCACTGCCCTAAGCGGTGGTGGCCATGGGGCGTGTGATCGGGGTAGTCGCGCGCGATCATCAGCGCGTGCGACGCGCCCTGATAAGGCGCCCACTGCGCGCCCATTGGCTCCCAGCGCGCGCGCAGCTGCTCAAGATAATGGTCGTGGGCGTCGGCGGGCGGCGAGTGATCGTGATGGTGGCGAGGGTCGGGCGCATCAAAGGGCGCCAGGGAGGTGTCAAACGCGCGGTCTGGCGGGGTGGGGGGCGTCGCGTCAGCGGCGTCTAGGCTGCCTTGCGCGCGCAGGCGCGGCTGATGCAAGCGCTGTAAGCGCTGCTGGAGCTTGCTCTGCGGCTCGTCAGACATCGCGCGCCCCCTCAAGCAGCTCCTCCACCGTGAGGCTGCACCCGCGCAGCTCGCTGTCCGGCGCGCGGCCAAGCAAGCTCAGGCCGCCGTCGGCGTCGAGCACGCCATAGTCCGAGGTCTGCACCGCCAGCACGCTGTCATGGTTGGCGAGGTCTATCCAGCGGATCAGGCCGCGCGTGTGGGGCGCGTCGATCGGCGCCAAGGTGACAGGATCAACCACCAGCGCGCGCGCCCAAGGCGGTGAGCGCAGCCGCCGCGCGCTCAGATCGAGCGTGGCGCCATCTTGATGGGCGCGCCACAGGTTGTCGGTGTAGGCCTGGCTGCACAGCTCCGTCATGCTGTACTCGCTCACACAGTGCGTCAGCGGCACGCCCAGGCGCGTGACGAACAGCTCATATAAGGCGTCGCGTGACACCTCGCGCGTGCGCCCCTTGAAGCCGCCCGTCTCCATGATGCGGCTGCCCGCAGGCAGCGCCCATGAGGTCGAGGCGCGATCGCACAGCTCCACCAAGGCGAACGCGGTGCCCAAGATCGCCACAGGGGTGTCGCTCGCCACGGCGTCGTCGAGCGCTTGAGCGAGCTGATCGAGGCTGAAGGTGAGCGGGGCATCAGCCTCTGCGCGCTGCACCAAGAACTGCGAGCCCGCACCACCTAGCTCCCGCGACAGCTCGCCCAACATGAATGACAGGCTGCTCTCGGGCATGTCTGCGTCGCTGGGGGTGAGCATGAGCATCCGCATGGGCTGCGCCTCAGGCAGCATATAGCGGATAAATGGCGCGCGCAGCGAGGCGCGGTAGACGTTGAGCTCACCGATCGCGTGGGCGCCGCGCACGCCCTGGGTGGTGCCGCTGGTCAAGAAGACGCGCTCTGGTTCAGCGGCGCAGCTCAGGCGCACGTGCTTGAACGCGTCGGTGGGCACAGCGGGCAGCGCGCTCGCGGTCAGGGCAGGGTGTGGGCGCACGCCGCGCCCCTCGCACAGCGCGCGATAAGGGGCGTTGCGCTCAAACTGGCGCGCGAACAGGTCGCGCGCGAGCGCGTCGAAGGTGGCGTCATCCCAGCGATCAGGCCCCTCATGGGGTGACCACGCCTTTATCTTTTCGATGAGCTGTGTGACGATCGCGTCCATGCGGCGCGCGCTCCCAATGCGAGTGAGGTGCTCTGGCGCCGCGCTCACTGCGCGGCGCGCACACTGTCGCGCGTTTTACGCCCTGACACAACCCATCACCCAGGAGCGCATCGCCGTGACCCTGACCGCGACCCCCCTCTCGCTCGTACGCACGACCAAGTTGATCGTGCTGCATCGCGTGCCATTTCACGCGCCATCAGGCGCGCTCACGGTGGTGCTCGGCCCCAAGGGCGCGGGCAAGACCTCGCTCTTGGGGGTGCTCTTAGGCGCCAACAGACCCCAGACGGGGGAGGTGCGCCTTGATGATGCGCCGATCACCCCTGAGCAGCAGCTGGCGATGGGGTTTGTGCCGCAGGGGGAGCTTGTGCCTGCGTCACTGCGCGTGGCGCGCGCGATCGGCTATGCGGCGGAGCTTCGCCTGAGCGCGCTCAGCCCCGAGGCGCGCCGCGCGCGGATGGATCACGTGATCGCGCAGCTGCAGCTCGACGCGCACCGCGAGGCGCGCGTCGACAAGCTCGACGCGCTGACACGGCGGCGCGTGAGCGTGGCCGTGGAGCTGCTCAGCGATCCCGACATCCTGCTGCTCGACGCGATCTCCCCCGAGGATGCGATCTTGTGCGAGGTGCTACGCGAGCGCGCGCATGCGCCGGGCAAGCTGGTGATCGCGGCCTCCACAGGGCTTGAGCCGTGGGCGCAGGCTGACCAGCTGGTGGTGCTGTGTCGCGGGTGGCTGGTCTATCTGGGGCCGCCCGATCAGATGAGCGACGCGGTGAGCGCCGAGGCGCTGTCACGCGCGCCAAGCTACGCTGAGGCCGAGGCGCTGGCGCGCGCGTTTGAGGCGCACCCGCTGGGGCGCGGCTCTTACGGCGACGCGTAGATCAGCGCGAGGTTTAGGGCGACCTCACCTTCGCTGGCGAGGTCATCCAAGGCGCCAAGCTCACGCACGCGCGTGATGAGGCAGTCGAGGGCAGGGGAGGGGGTCTGCTCAGGCGCCGCGACGGTGAGCTGGCCTTGATACCAGCGCAGGCTGAGGTGTGCGTCGAGGCGCGGCTGCGCGGTGGTGAGCTGATCGGCGCAGCGCTGCAAGGTGGCGCGACGCTGCCACACGAGGTCTTGCGCTTGGCGTGACAGCGGCGGCGCGTCAGACGCAGCGCGCGCCATGAGCCGATCCTCGGGCGGTGCGTGCTGCCCCTCTTGACGCGCGAGCCAGCGACCCATCGCATCATCGTCAGACAGCGAGGAGGCGCCTTGGCGCATGGACGGCGCGCTCTGCCACGACAGCTGCGCCAAGGCGGGCCCCCCCAACCAGTCGACGAGCTGGAGGGGGGTGAGCACCAAGGCGGCGAACAGCAGGCCGCTTGAGAGGCCGGGGCGAGCGGGGCGGTGAGGGCGCGCGTCCTGGGGGACGGCGACCTCGTGGTGTGAGGTGTTCAAGGCGTCTCTCCTAGACGACGCGATATGCGTACAGGCTGAGACAGCGCGTGAGGGCGAGAAGTTCCCAGCACCTCACAAAAAGATCACGTGGTGAGGGCTCAGGGGCCATCGGCCTTGGTGATCTGAACCGCCGTAGCGACGAACTGATAGGTGTCTTGGGGGCCCTCGATCTTGACGGCGGGCTTACCGGTAGCCTTGGCCTCGTCGTCGGCGTAGTGCTGGGCGACGTCTTGGGCGATGGTGGTGCGCTCCAAGGTGCCCTCAAGCACCGCTGGCGAGCCCTCGGCGTTCTTGGGGACAAAGAACTTATAGTCCTTCATGCCGACGCGGATGGGGATGGAGACGCCCTCGGACTGCAAGGTGAACCAGCAGCCCTTGACCTGGCAGACCTTCTGCACGGTAGCCTCGACCTTATAAGGTCCTGGCGAGGTGGCGGCCTGCTCAATGGCGCTGGCCAGCGGGATGGGGGCGTCCATCATCGTGAAGTGGGCGCCGTAGAGGTTGGACGCGCCTGGGGCGATGTTCTCAGGGGTCTTGCCCACGCCCAGGATGCGAGGATCGGGCTCAGCGTCAGCCTGCGCTTGAGCTTGCGCGGTCGCAGCGGCAGCGGGCGCGCTGGAGGTCGCAGCGGCAGCGTCCTCTCCGGGGGCGGCGGGCCGCTTGGGGTCATCACAGCCGAAGAGGGTTGCGACGAGGGTGAGTGCGGCGAGTGTGGGGAGGGTTCTCATGAGCGCTAAGACCTGATCGGAGGTGGGGGAGGGCCGCATGGTAGGCGACATCCACGCTTGTCGAAGGGTCGATATGTAGTATAAATCGCGCTCGCGGTCAAACCACCAGCGGCGCGTGCAAGAGAATTTCACGCGAGGCCGCGATGGTTTATGCTCTGCTATGCCGCCTGCGTCGCCTCAGCCTGTGAGAGAGCTGTCCATGGGAACGCTGCCCCCTTATACCTTCGGTCAAGGCTGGACCCCGGCGCAGACACGCGCCTTCTTGGTCCGCTGCTACGATCGCGACGCGCTGCTGGTGACGCTGCTGCACTACGCGCAGACGTGGTTGCAGGGGCGATTGATCTGTGTGGTGAAGCCGCGCGGGGTGCAGCCGCTGATGGCGAGCGGGTGGGCGAGCTGGGGCGACGACGCGGAGACGACCGAGGAGCTGTCCCAGATCACGCTGCCAGTGGAAGAGGGCGGCGCGCTGGGGCGGCTGGTGGAGCGGGCGGCGCCGATGTTTGGCGTGCTGTCGCAGCTCGGCTTGGAGCCGCTCTTTGAGCAGACCTCCGTGGTCGCGCCAACGCACCTGATGGTGATCCCGATCACGATCGCGGGGCGAGCCAAGATCCTGTTCTTTGGGGAGCCTACGCGCGCGGTGACGAGCTTGGCTGAGCTGTCAGCGGAGCTCGCGCCAGTCGCGGAGGTCGCGGAGCTGATCTCAGCGCAGCTTGAGGAGATCGTGCGGCTGTCCAAGCTGCGCAAGATGCCCCCGGTGGAGGCGCGCATCCCGACGCCGCCCACGCGTCATGGCGTCGGGCACGACACCTTGCGCGGGCTTCGCGACGATCATCGCAACCTCGTGGAGGCGGTCTCTGCAGCGCTGGCGCAGTCCTCAAGCGCGGAGGAGGAGCTAGACGGGTCGCTGCACAACCCGCTCGGCGCGCCCACAACCAGCGAGCCGCAACCTCGCACGCGCCCGATGCGCGCGGTGAGCGGCCAGCCGGTCAACGCAGAGATCGGTCAGACGCGCCAAGGGCTCGACCCAACGCGGCGCGGGCGCATGATGGAGGTGACCACCTCCACCAAGGGCCACACGCTGCTGGTGCCGCCCGCGCCCACACCCTCGCGCGCCCGAGAGACGGTCGACGCGAGGCCTCGCCCCGTGAGCTATGATCCTCAGCACAAGCTGGAGCCCGAGGACAGCGGCGTCTCGATCATGATGCCCATCCAGGTCAGCGACGCCGCCAAGCCGCTGTCCAAGCAGACGCTCATCGGCGGCTTCAGCGTCGCTGACATCCTGGCGAGCCCGCCCACCTCCCAAGAGCTTGAGGTCAGCAAGACCCTGCGCGGCGTCTCCGTGCCCAAGCCCCTAAACCCTAACGAGAGCGCGCACCCTCGCCAGGAAGCTGCTGCCTCGCTCATAGGTCGACATACCACCCCCACGCGTGACTATGTTTCACGTGAAACAAACGCCCAGGCTCAGCACAGCTTGACCCGCCACTCGCCCTCGCCAGGCGACAGCCACGATCGACAAGCCAACCAAGAAAGGAGAGACAAGCGCCTCAACCATGACGCCCTGGAGACACAGGCGCGCCACGAGGGGCCTGCGACACAGCGCATGCATGCGACCTCGCAAGCGCCCGCTGAGGCTGAACAGCCGCCCAAGACGAGCGCAGCAGCTGAGGCACAGGTTGAGGCGCGCGAGCGCGCGGTCACGCTGCGTGAGGTCGCCATCGCCTCCGCCGATACCCTCACGCAGCGTGCTCATGCCCCCACACCCACCGCCAGCTCGCTCGCCTCACCTGAGCTCGACAACGCGCAAGCCCGCCCCGATGAGATCAGGCAGGTGCTCGCTGTGCCACAAGCCGAGGGGGATGGCTCCTATGAGTATGTCTATGATGAGCCCTCTGAGGCGCATCATCCAGCGCCCGAACCGCAAGCCCAGCCTGCGCCCGTTGAGCCTGCCCTAGCGCCTGAGCCTGCGGTGATCGCCGCCCCCGAGCCCGAGCCGCAAGCGCCGCCAGAGCCTGCGCCAAAACCTCACACCGAGTCGGAGCCAAGGCCTGAGCCGCATCACGCGCAGACGCGACCGCTGCCCTCGGTGGATGTGCAACAATGGGTCGATCGGCTGGAGAGCCGCGATCACGCGGCGGCGTTTCAGATCGCGCACACCGTGCCCGCACGCGCTGAGCTGATCCAGGCGCTGTGCGCGCGCTTCCCTGGTCGCTTGGTCTGCGATCGCTATCAGCTGCCCGTGGACAAGCTGCCCCCCGTAGAGCGCCACAGCCCCACCTTGGCTGCCCTCGCCCACATCGGCGCGCCCGCCGCTGACGCGGTGGCCGCGCTCTTGGAGCAAGCGAGCCTCGACATCCGCTTCTACGCCACCTACCTGTTCACGCGCTTGCCTGCTGAGGGCGCGCTTGGCGCGCTGCTCAAGCGCGCCTTTGATCGTGACGCGCAGACGCGCGCTGTGGCGATGCGCGTCATCGCCGCCCATCGCCACAGCGCGCCGACGCTCGTCGGCGAGGTCTTGCTCCCGCTGCGTCAGCGCATCAGCGCCCATGAGGATGACCTCAGCTTAGAGCACGCCGCTGAGCTGCTCGGGCTGCTGCGCGACGTGTCAAGCGTGGAGCTGCTGATCCACGCCATGGGCCGCTCGCGCGTGCGCACAGCCCAGACCATCCACCAGGCCTTGCAGCACATCACCCTCCAGCCCATGCCGCCCGCCGCCGTCGCGTGGCGCACGTGGTGGGCTGAGGGTCAGCGCGAGCCACGCAGCGCCTGGGTCTTGCGCGCTTTGAACGCCACCTCCGAGGTGTTGCGTGAGCTGGTCGCCCAAGAGCTTGAGCAGCTCCCCGAGCTTCAGCTCAACTATCACCCCAAGCAGCCCCCCAGCATGCGCCTGCGCGCGCAGCAAGACCTCAAGGCCTGGCTCGACGCTCAGGCCGCGCAGGGCCTCCACCCGCTCGGCTAGCTGTTTTGAGGATCGAGATCGCTCGACGAGTTGACAGTGATTATGGGCGCGTGCAGCACCACCAGCCCGCGCTCGCCGTCCACCGTGATCATGTCGCCCGTGCGCACGCGCGTCATCACGTCATGCACGTTCACCACCGTGGGGATCCCGTACTCGCGCGCCACGATGCAGGCGTGGCTTAACGGGCCGCCCAGCGCCATGACCACGCCCGCCGCGTTGAGGAACAGCGGCGTCCAGCCCACGTCGGCGTGCGCGACGACCAAGATCTCGCCAGCGCGCAGCGAGCGCGCCTCGCTCGGCTCGCGCACCACCCGCGCCGATCCCGTGACACACCCAGCCGCGCCCGGCAGCCCGCGCAGCGTCTCGCCGCCTGCCAGCCCCTCATGCTGCGGCGCGCTTGTGCGCTGCGCGAACGCCGCCTCGCTCATCAGCTCGCGCCCGCGCTGGATGAACGTGTTGGGCGGATCAGGCGCGGCCTGATAGTGCGCCACGAGCCCCAGGCGCGTGATGGCGAGGTGGCGAAAGTCCGCCCCGCTGCGCCCATGGCGCAGCCACGCGCTCAGCTCCTCATGGGTGAGCGCGAAGACCTCTTCGGGCGCGGCCAGCAAGCCTCCCTGCGTCAGACGCTCTCCACAGGCCAAGAACAGCATGCGATACAGCTCCAACGCCTCGACCACGCGCGCGCGAAGCGCCTCGCGACGACGCGCGCTCTGCTGCACGAACCGGATGAAGACCTCGCCAAGCGGCCTCGCTAAGCGAGGCAGCGCCTCGCGCACAGCGCGCTCGGCGCTTTGACGCACCTTCAGCTGCGCTCGCATCAGCTGCGAAGCGGTGCTCGGCTCAGGCGCGCGCAACAGCCCCTGGATCACGTCGAACACAAACGTCAGATCCTCGCGCCAGCGCGGCGTCGCAAGCTCCGCCTCGCGCGGCGCGCGGTGGCCGTGCGCCTCCAAGAAGGCGTCGAGGCTGACCAGCAGCGCCGCCGCGTGCGGATCCTCGCGCCGGCGCGCCTTGAGCGCCGCCAGCGCTTGCGCTGGCGGCGTCTGCTCCATGAGCGCGCGCAGCGCGGGTGACGCCTTGATCTGCGTCGCGAGCGCTAGCAGCGCCAAGCCTGGCTGCGCGCTGCGCACTTGCAGGCCTGTCAGCAGCGCGCGCTCGTGCGGCGCGGCCGCCTCGGCGCCCATCACCAGCCGCATCCCCTCGCGTAACACCACATAGCTCATCAAGAAATTAGAGCTACAGGTGAGCATCACGAGGCCGTTGCGATCGAACAGCGCGTCGAGCTGAGTCAACGCCCGCGACAGCTCACGCTGCGTCATGCGCGACAGATCCCGCGCCAAGAAGTCCGCCCGATGGCGCGCAAACTGCGCCTCCCAGCGCGGCGCCACCCACGGCATCGCGAGCTGCGATGAGGCCACGCGCGGGATCGTCACGGGCAGCGACGCCAAGAATGCCCACGGGCGCCGGCGCGTATAGGTCTGCTCGACCACCGCCGCGCCGCCGCCGCCCGCCAGCTCATGCAGCGTGGAGGCCCGCATCAGCGGCACGCCGCTGGCGATCCGCATGAACTGCGTCAGGTTCAAGTACACGCGCCCCTGAAAGCTGCCCACCAGCTCGTCCTCTGGCGCCACGGTCAGGCCCAAGCTGCCGAACGCCTGCTCAAAGCCTCGCCGGCTGAACCTGCGGATGATGCTCCACGTCAGCGGCGTGCCCACCCCAGGCAGCGCCTCGCCAACGTTGGCGTTGCTCCAGACCTGGGGCGCCTCATCCACGCGCGCCTGCGTGGTGATAGGGCGCCACTGGAGCAACCACAGCCGCTCCTCTTGGTCAAACGCCCACTCGATGTCTTGGGGGGCGTCGCCAGCGACCTCCAGCGCGCGACCCACAGCGGCTAAGCGCGCGCATTGCTTGGAAGTGAGCGCCAGCGGCTCGACGCCGCTGGTGGCGCGAAGCGCGCCATCCCCCCGGCCCAAGCGCGCCGTCACGCCCGCGAGCCCGTCCACCACCAGCTCGCCCAAGCCGCGCGCCGCGCTCACCACCAGGTCCGCGCTGCCCAGCGGATCACGTGTGAACAGCACCCCCGCGACCTCGGGCTCAAGCTGGCGCTGGATCAGCACGGCCATCCCAGGCGGCGGCCCCTGCAGCCCCACACGATCCCGATACACCAGCGCCTCCACCCCATAGACGCTCGCCCAGACCTCGCACACAGCCGCCCAGACGTCTTCGGCGGCGACCTGTAAGCAGGTGAGCTGCTGCCCAGCGAGGCTCGCTTGGGCGCCATCTTCATCCACCGAGGAGGAGCGCACGGCCCAGCGCGCGTCAGCGCGCGCCCCTAGCCAGCTGCTGAGCTGCGTGGCGAGCGCGGCCGGGCAGGGCGCGCGCCTGAGCGCGTCTTGCAGCGCTGTCAACGTGCGCGCGCCCGCGCCAAGCGCGGCGTCGCGCGCCTCCATGAAGGCGCGCGGGGTGACGCACAGCGCCTCGGGGACCTCATAGCCGAGCGCCACGAGCGCCGCTAAGCCCGCGCCTTTGCCGCCTGTGAGGGCGCGGCGACGCGCGCGGGGATCATTGAGCGCCACAGCCCAAGGCAGCGACGCGCGCTCAGCCATCGACGTCATCGCTCGCGCTCACCGCCTGCGCAGCCCATGCCCCGTAGGCGGCGCTGACCTGCTCGGGCGACAGCGTGACGACCTCCGCGACCGTGTACGGGTGCAGCGCGATCAGGCGCTCGCGAAGCGCGTCTGCGCGTGATGCTGTGGTCTTAATGAGCAGCGTGACCTCCGGCTCATCGCACACCTCGCCCTGCCACCAGTAGACGCTGCGCACGCCTGGGATGAGGTTCACACAGGCCGCCACGCGCTCCTGCACCAAGGCGCGGGCGAGCGCCTCGGCTGTGTCAGGGGGGCAATTGGTGAGCACGAGGCGCAGCGCGTCATCGCTCATGGTGTCGCGCCTTGGCTTGCGCGCGTGGGGATAGGCTCCGTGGTGCCCGCCAAGAACACCATCACCAGGTGATCCACCAGCTCGCGCGCGTCCACACCTTCAAGCGCCTGCGTCACCACATACTCCGAGATGATGCGCTCCACTTGGCCGATGGTGGCGAACGCGAGGATGCGAAAGTTCATCTTCGCGATGAGACCGCGCGCGTGGAGGATCTCATTAAAGGAGGTGAGCAAGGTGGCGAGCGTGTCGTTGAAGTCGCTCACGGTCTGGGCGAAGTCTGGTGAGGCGGCCGCCTCCTTAAAGAAGATCGCGGCGAGGCTGCGATGCTCTAGCAGGACCTCGGTGAGCTTGGCGCCGACGCGGGTGAGCGCGTCGCGCAGATCCTCGCGGCTGGCTAGGCTCGCGGGCTCCCAGTCCCCCACCGTCTGCACCACCAGCGTCAGGAAGTCTTGAAGCAGCTCGCCGAACAGCTGCTGCTTGCCCTCGTAATAGAGGTAGAAGGTGCCCTGCGCCACGCCCACGCGCTCGACGATCTCGGAGACCTTGGCGCCGTGGTAGCCCTTCTCGGAGAAGACCTCAATGGCGGCCTGCTTGATCGCCTCGCTGCGATCCACGCGGCGCTGCTCGCGGCGGCTGAGCCGCTGTGTGTTGGACGACATCCTGTCCTCAAGCTGATGAGCGGCGCTCGCCATGGTTTGGCGAGCGCGCCGGTCGACGCCACGTCGTATCATGAAGCGCGCCGTCATTCCACTGGCCACAAAGCGCGCGCTAAAAGCCGCATCCTGGCGTTGAAAGCGCTCGGCTGGGCTACTACCCTGCACGGGCCGCGTCGGGCGCTCTTGCCACGACCTTAAAGCACGGGAGGTCCCTTGAGCACCAAACGGTTGCCCGCTGAGAAGCGCCGCAAGCAGATCCTGCGCAGCGCCATCCGCGTCTTCGCCCGCTCCACTTATCACGGCGCCACCACCAAGGCGATCGCTGAGGAGGCGGGCGTCACCGAGGCGCTCATCTATCGCTACTTTGGCAGCAAGCGCGCGCTGTTCACGGCGGCCATTCACCTCACCTCAAGCCGCATCACTGACGGCCTGGAGGCGCTGCTCACGGAGCATCAGGACAACCCGCCAGCCGCCATTGAGGCCTGCTTCACCTATTATGCGCAGCTCTTAGAGCGCAGCGAGGACTTCGCCAAGATGATCTTCTTGGTGCTCTCGGAGCTGGACCAGCAGGACATCCGCGACGCGTATTTGCCCTACCAAGAGCGCGTGCTCGCCATGATCGCCCGCACGCTGGGTCACTGGCAAAAGCTTGGCTTCTTTCACGCGGACCTCAACATTAAGGCGGCCGCGTGGCTGTTCTTTGGCACCTACCTCATCCTGGCGCTGGCCAAGCACTCCAACGGCGACGTCGCCTTGAACCCGTATCACGCCGTGGCGCTGGCCAAGCCTTACTTTGACCTGTCGGCGTTCGAGCGCCCGAGCCCGTAAAGAGACGGCCAAGCGCGGGTTGCTGACGAGGGGGCCATCATGCGTCTGGCGCATGATGGCCCCCTCGTCGCCTCTGGCGTGGCGTACGCGCTCCGACGCGGGGGCCAGCAGGTGTGCATCTAGCGAGCGGGCGGCGCGCCTCATGAGCGCCTGCGTCGAGCCGAGGCCGTCTTGAAAGTGATACTTCAAGTTTCTCACAGGCCCCTGTGGAAACTGTGAAAAACGCAGGGGGATGATCACCCCCCAGATCGCCATTTTTACCACCCTGACGATCAATAACACCGCTCTGGAGCGCCGGGATGGCGGTGTCAGGAGAGGAGATCGTGGGCGCTGGCGAGCTGCTGGTCGTGGGTGACGAGGTGAGGTCTAAAAGAGGTCGACAGGCGCATGAGGACAGGGTGTTGTGACAGCACCCCTCACGCGCGCAGACCTCAGCGCGCGTCGCGCGGCGTGACGCAGCGGCACACCGCAAGCTGTGGCCAAGAAGCCACACACAGGCCGCTGAGAGGTTGAGGTCTCTGCACCACAGCCCTGCTTAGTGATCGTGACAGGCTGCATTCGGCATGTGGAAAACTTGTGGATAACTCTGGGGAGTAGGTGTGGTTCAAGCTGTGGTCTTTTGATCAAGCTTGATCAAGCAAAACTCTCCACAGCCTAATCCACAGGCGCACTCACCAGGGGCTGTGAACAAATTTATCGAGCGCCTCAGCACAGTTCACAACGTTTTCCACATTTCCACAGCCCCTACTACGACGACTCAATCATAAAGATTAGGTCCCTCTGATTGGGCTAGCAGCTCAGCGCGCGTGAGCGGTAAACCACTGCCCGCGCTCCCCACCCTCGCCCCCCATCAACCCCCTCCCAAGAGCCGCTGATCTGCCATTTTTTGTTGCAGTGCAACACGGCGTGTTAAGCCTCGTCTTCACCTCGACCCCCTTGCGCTCATGCGTCGGGTGTGGTCAGATGGGTGTTGTGAGATCTACTCTCAATTGGATAAATGACGATTCATCGCTGAGGCGCTGGCTCGTCCCCTACCGCTCACTTCAACCCCTCGCTGCGCTCACACGACGCTCACCACGCGACCTCAGCGCGTCGTCGTCTGCCTCATCACGGCGTGATAGGGGAGAAACGATCGTGATGCGTCTTCTTGGCTGGCTCAAGTCATGGCAAAATGACCTCATCATGCGCGCCGCATCACCCCCAAGCGCTGCTTTAGGTGTTGATGAAAACCCCCTCAGACGGTAGCGTGGCCCGCCCCCCGATGAGGCGCCAAAGCCGCCGCGCGCCGCCCTCCCAAGACGCCAGAGAGACTGAAAGCCCATGAAGATTCGCATCGCTCGCCAGGCCCTGACCGAAGAGCTGTTCAAGCTCCAGGGCGTCGTCAGCCAGCGCTCGACGCTGGCGATCCTCTCCAACGCGCTGCTCGACGCGGCCGATGGGACGCTCACCCTCTACGCCACAGACCTCGACACCTCCGTGTCGACCTCCTGCGCGTGCGAGGTGTTGGAGCCGGGGCGAGTGACGCTTCACGCCAAGGGCCTGTTCGACATCGTCAAGAACCTGCAGGAAGACACGCTGGAGCTTGAGACCGAGGAGAACTACTGGACGCAGCTGCGCTCCGGCCCCGTCTCGTGTCGCATCGTCGGCACCCACCCCGACGACTTCCCCCAGATGCTCGACACCGAGCGCGCCACGCTCTACCCGATCGGCACCCAGCGTTTGCTGGACATGATCGACAAGACCTTGTTCAGCGTCTCCACCGATGATGCGCGCGCCAACCTCACCGGCGCCTTCTTTCGCATCACCCCCGAGGGCGCCTTCCTCATGGTCTCCACCGACGGCCACCGCCTCTCCAAGATCGAGACGGCCGCCGAGACCGCCAACGCCGCCGCTGAGATCCCCCAGGCGCTGCGTCAAGGCATCATCATCCCGCGCAAGGGCCTCTCCGAGCTCAAGCGCACCGTCGACGCCAAGAGCGAGGATCTCTCCTTTGGCCTCGTCGACAACAGCATCATCTTCAAGCACGGCCGCATGAGCCTGTCGATCCGGCTCATCGAGGGCACCTTCCCCGACTTCACCCAGGTGCTGCCCAAGGAGGGTGACCGCAAGGCGCTCGTGCAGCGTGACGCGCTCATCCAGTCGCTGCGCTTTGTCAGCCTGTTCGCCAGCCCCAAGACCCACAACGTCCGCTTCTCCGTGACCCCCGATGGTTTGGAGCTGTACGCCTCTGATCCCGATCGCGGCGAGGGCAAGAAGATCGTCCCGGTGCAATACACGGGGCAGCCGGTGAAGGCGGGCTATAACTTCCGCTACATGCTCGATGTGCTCAACGTCCTCGACGGCGATGAGGTCCTCTTAGAGATCATCGACACGCTCTCACCCACGCTCATCCGCGACGCCTCGCGCGATGAGATGCTGTTCGTGGTCATGCCCATGCGCCTGTGAGGCGCCTCGTCGCGCGCAGCCTACGGCCCCGCGCCGCGATGTCAGGCGCCCCTGCAAGGGGCGCCTGACGCGATCTTCAGCCAGCGCGCTTTGACCTGCCCCTTGAGGTGAGTCGCCGCGCGCAAGGAGCCGCCCCCATGCTGCTGCGCGCGCTGCGCCTGTCCCACTTTCGCAACCTCAGCGACGTCAACCTCTCGCCGCACCCGCGCTTCAACCTGTTCACGGGTCCCAACGGCCAGGGCAAGACCAACCTGCTGGAGGCGGTGTACCTGCTGAGCGCGGTCAAGAGCTTCCGCGCGCAGCACAACGCCGCGCTCATTGAGCTTGGGCACGCGCAGGCCACGCTTGAGGCGTGGGTCGATCGCGGCGGCTCCGAGCGCATCGTGCAGATCGACATTGGCGAGCGCGGCAAGAAGGTGTCGCTCAATCACAACCCCGTGCGCCAGCTCACCGACTTCTTCGGCACGCTCAACGTCGTGATGTTCGGCCCCGAGGACATCGGCCTGCTCAAGGAGGGGCCGAGCGAGCGGCGCCGGTTCATCGACCGCGCCATCTTCAACGCGCACCCCGCTTATGGCGCCATCTCGCTGCAATATGAGGAGATCCTGAAGCAGCGCAACGCGCTGCTCAAGGCGCCGAGCGTCGATCGCACCTTGCTGGGCGTCTACGATGAGCAGCTGGTGCAGGTCGGCGCCGACATCATCGCGCGCAGGCTCGACTTCATGAGCCACTTCCTGCCCGTGCTGATGCGCACCTTCGCCGCCATCTTCGACGCCACGTTCAGCGCCGATCTGACCTACGCCGCTGGCTGGACCGAGCAGACGATGGACCCGAGCGACGCGCCCTCGCGCGCCACCATCGAGCGCTGGCTCGGTGAGGCGCTTGAGCGCACGGCGCAAGAGGAGCGCGATCGCGGGCACACGCTCGTGGGGCCGCACCGCGATGACCTGGTGGCGTGGCTCAACGGGCGCGATGTGAAGACGTATGCGAGCCAAGGGCAACACCGCGCGTTCGTGCTCGCCATGAAGATCGCTGAGATCACATATCTGGAGGAGCGCTACAACTTCGCGCCGATCCTGCTGCTCGATGACGTGTCCAGCGAGCTGGACCGCGAGCGCAACCGCTTCTTGTTCGACTTCCTGCGCCGTCGCATGGAGGGGCAAGTGTTCATCACCACCACACACCGCGATCACATCCTGCTGGATGACGACGTGCAGATCTTCGACGTGCGCGAGGGCCAGATCACACCCCGCGCCGCGCAGGTTCAGGTCGCGGTGGCCGCACATGCAGAGAGCGCCGCCGATGAGTCAGATCCCCACTGAGCCGATGAAGCTGCCACGAGGCCCGCGCACCGGCGACAAGCTGCCTGTGGCCATTGACACCATCGCCCCGGGCGGCGTCGGCATCGGCAGCTTGTCGGCGCTCGTGGGACCGCAGGCCGACGCGCGCACCTACCGCGTGGAGGTCCGCAAGGCGGTGCCCGGCGACGTCGTGATGGCGCACGTCGAGGACGGCCGCAAGTCGCGCATCAAGGCCAGCATCGATCACCTGATCACCCCATCGCCCATGCGCAAGCCCGCACGCTGTCAGCACTTTGGGCTGCGCCATGAGCCCGGCAAGGGCTGCGGCGGCTGCACCCTGCAGTCGGTCGATTATCGCCACCAGCTGCTCATCAAGGAGCGCATGGTCAAGCACCTGATGCAGCGCGCGGGCGTCGATCCGGGGCTGGTCGCGCCCACGCTCGGCTGCGATGATCCTTGGTTCTATCGCAACAAGATGGAGTTCAGCTTCGGTGATGATGGCGCGCGCCAGTTCGCGCTCGGGCTGCACCCCAGCGGCTACCGCCACGACGTGCTCAACCTGCGCGAGTGCTACTTGCAGTCTGAGGCGTCAGCTAGGCTCGTGCGCGTGATGAGCGACTGGTCAGCCGAGGCCGGCCTTGAGCCGTTCCACGGCAACACCAACCTCGGCTTCTTGCGCACCCTCACCGTGCGCGAGAGCGAGCGCACGGGGGAGCGCCTCATCAACATCACCACCACCGATGACCCCGAGGCGATGTATCGCGGCGCGCTCCACCCCGCCCGCGACATCGTCGTCGCCATGGCCGACGCGCTCATCCAGCTGGCCGCACAACAAGATGTCACGCTGACCTCCATCGTCTGGACGCGCCACCGCGCCGTGCGCGGCGAGCGCACCTCGTTCCATGAGGAGGTGTTGCTCGGTGATGGGCTCTTGCGCGAGGTCATGCTCCTGCACGGGGAGCGCGCCTTGCGCTTTGAGATTCACCCGCGCGCCTTCTTCCAGCCTAACACCCGTCAGGCCGAGCGCCTCTACAACCAGGTGCTTGAGCATGTGAGCGAGGCGGGCCAGCTCAACACGCTGGAGGTCTTGGACCTCTACTGTGGCACCGGCACCATCGGCCTCAGCCTCGCCCACTGGGTGCGCCGCGTGCGCGGCATTGAGCTGTCGGTGGAGGCCGTCGACAACGCCCACAAGAACGCGCGCAACAATGGCCTAGACAACGTTGAGTTCTACGCGGGTGATGTTGGCGAGCAGCTGGCGCAGCGCGGCATCGGCGGCGCGCAAGATCCAGTGGACGTGGTGATCGTCGATCCGCCGCGCGCGGGGCTTTTGCCGCCAGCGCGTGAGCAGATCGAGCGCGTGAACGCGCGCCGCATCGTCTACGTCTCATGCAACCCTGAGACGTTGGCGCGCGATCTGGTGCTGTTACGCGGCGCGGGCTATCAGATCGAGGCGGTACAGCCCGTGGACATGTTCCCACAAACACACCATGTGGAGTGCGTGGCGTCGCTCGCGCGGGTCTGAATCAAGCCTTATCATTCTATTTACACATAAAAACAGATCAAACGAAGCGTTTGATCTGTTTTTATGTGTAAAAATAACAAATCGCTGCGCTCAGCTCCCGTCGACGGCCTGCTGAATGGCAGCGAACTCATCCAAGACCTCTTGGACGACGGCGCCGCTGAGGTTGAGCGCGTCACCGAGCTTGCGACACAGGCGCGCCTCAGCCTCATCAAAGCCGTCGGCGAGTGAGACGATGGCGACCATGCGCAGGGCCGCGCGGCGCACCTCAAGGCGCTCTAGGGGCCTCACGCGCTCGCGCAAGAACGCGTCGATCGCCGCGTCATCGCTCATGTTTTGCTCCAAGAACTCGCGCGTCTTGTAGCCATGATCGCCCATCACCTCCTCAAGCTGGGCGTCGCCCGCGAACGGCAGCTGACCCCACTGCTCGGCCAACCCCACCAGCTCCTCTTCGGTGATCTGCTCATCGGCCAGCACCGCCAAGATCAGCAGATCGACAAAGGCGCGGCTCTCCGCCGCTGACAGGTCTTGCAGCACAGCTTCATCACGGG
>CAYXWB010000019.1:0-32435 GCA_964468515.1 uncultured Bradymonadales bacterium
TGTCTGTTTTTCTGTGGTTGGGGGGGCGCGCGCCCCCCCCCCCCCGCTGCGCCGCCCTGCGTGGGGGCGCGGCCTAAGGCCGCGCCCCCTCGCTTTTCTTGCCTCTGTAGAAGCGACCTCCGGTCGCTTTAGCGCTTCGATTTGCTCCAGTCAGGCGAGCTGGTCGCTTGTGCTTCCCCCACTTTTAAGCGATGCAGCGCACCCTACCAAGCGCCCGCTCACACCTAACCTCCCGCGCGCGGTGCGGCCCGGAATCGCTGAGGGTCGGCTGTGCACCTTTCTAAATGCGCTCGCCTGAACAAGAAATGCGCAGAGGTTGCAGAGGAGGTCTTGTGCTGAGCCATCGCTGTTGACGCTGATGCTCAGGGAGCTGGTGGAGGATATATGGATGATGCAGAGCGCGCCGAGATCAGGCGCAGGTTGGAGGGCATGCTAGAGGAGGTGCAGCGCGAGCAGGCCGAGCGCGCAGCGCGCGCTCAGCCGCTGGAACTGGATGAGTGCATTGGGCAGCAGACGCGCGTGGAGCTGCTCCAAGCCTATCACTTTGACGTGGCGACGCGTCGGCGCGATGCCACGCGCGTGCAGCAGCTGCGCGCCGCGCTTCGCGCCTTGGACGCGGGTGAGTATGGGGTGTGTCGGCTGTGCGGCGAAGCGATTGAGGCGCGGCGGCTGGCGCTCGTGCCGCAGACGCTGGTGTGCGTGGCCTGTCAGCGTGAGCGTGAGGTGGGCTGACGCGGCCAAGGCCGCGTCAGCGCCTGTGCTGCTCGCATTGCAGCCACAAGTCGATTGAAAGGATGTCAATCTTTGTTATAGGTTGAGCGATGTGGCGCGGTGCCGCCCCGGGAACGTAGAGGAGAGCCAATGAACGTATCATTGACATCAGAGCTTGAGGCGTTCGTGAGCGAGCAGGTTGAAGGGGGGCGCTATCGCTCCGCCAGTGAGGTGGTGCGACATGCGCTGCGCCTGCTCTTGGAGCAGGAGGAGCAAAAGCGCGCGAAGATCGAGGCGCTGCGCCAAGCTGTCCAGGCTGGGATCGACAGTGGCGAGCCCGTAGCATGGGATCTGGAGGAGCTGCTCAATCGCGTCAGGGAGAAGAGCGCATGACCAGGCTGGTGCTTCGCCCGCTGGCCCGCGCGGATGTGTTTGAGATCGCAGATCTCTACGTCCAATACTCGCAGCCCAGCGCTGAGAAGATCATGCGCGAGCTAGACCAAGCCTTTGAGCACATTGTCAGCTTTCCCAAGATGGGCAAAGACTACGCTCATATTCGTGCTGGGCTTCGTGGCTATATCATGAGGGATTACATCATCTTTTATGCTGAGACGTCATCAGCCATAGAGGTGGTGCGCGTGCTCCATGGCGCCTCCGATCTCTCCGATATTGCGCTGTAAGCGCCCTCTCTACGATCTCATGGAGACACGATTAGGAGGTCGCTTTGGCGCTTCGATGCGTGCCAGTCTGGCGAGCAGGTCGCTTGTGCTTTCCCCCACTTTTAAGCGATGCAGCGCGCCCTACAAAGCGCCCGCTCACACACAACCTCCCGAGCGGTGCGTCGCAGGGGCTGATTTTGAGCGGGGATCGTCCAAGCTAGGCCAGCGCTTGCAGGCAGCGCTCCTGACCGTGGCGAGGACGACAGCGCGAGCTTTGACTGAGCGAGGGCGCTGGACGCGGCCTTGGCCGCGCCAGCGCCCTCGCGCGCATCAGCCCTGGTGGTAGCCGCTGCCTTGGACCGCGTCCATGGCGTTGGCTTGCAGGACGGTGACGACGGTGAGGTTGACGATCATGGCGACGCTGCTCTCCAATTGCAGCACATTGACGGGGCGTCGCATGCCGTTGAGGATCGGGCCGATGAACTCCACGCCGCCCACGCGGTGCAACAGCTTGTAGCCGATGTTGCCGGAGTTTAAGTCAGGGAAGATCAACACGTTCGCGTCGCCATCGAGCCGGCAGAAGTCAAACTGATGCTGACGCAGCTCGCCGTCAAAGGCCACGTCCACCTGCATCTCGCCATCGACCATGAGGCTTGAGTCGCGGCTGCGGACCATGCGGGTCGCCTGGGCGACGCGCGTGGCGTGGGGGTGGCGGCTCTGGCCAAAGTTGGCGTAGCTGAGCATCGCCACGCGCGGGGTGATGTCGAAGGATCTGGCCAGGCGCGCGGTGCTCAGGGCGATATCAGCTAAGTCTTCGGCGCTGGGGTCGATGTTGACCGTGGCGTCGGACAAGAACAGCACGCCCTTGCGGCCGATCATGATGAACGCGCCGCTTGCGCGGCGCGTGTCCTCGCGCACGCCGATGATCTCCAGCGCAGGCGACAGCGTCTCACTGTAGGCCTTGGTCAGCCCCGAGACGACGCCGTCCACGCGACCCATCTGCACCATCATCATGGCGTAGGGCTCGCGATGACGCAGCGCTTTCTTGGCGAGCGTGCGGGTCATGCCCTTGCGCGCGCGCAGCTTGTAGTACAGCTCGATGACCTCAAGGTACTGCGGGTCTTCGGCGTGGTCGAACAGCTCCACGCCCTCCAAGCTCAGGTCCAGCTGAGCAGCGCGCGCGCGGATGACCTCGGGTTCACCGAACAGCACCGGGGTGGCGATGCCCTCATCGACCAAGATGCGGGCGGCTTGCAGGATCTTGGGCTCGTCGCCCTCGGGGAAGGCGATGCGTCGCTTGGGGCCAGCTTGGGCCTTGTTGATCAGCTCGCGCACAAACCCCTTGGTGGCGCCTTGGGTGCGCTCTAGTCGCTCGCGATAAGCAGGTAAATCCTCCTCGCTCAGCGGCTGGCGGGCCAAGCCCGCCTCGCTCGCGGCGCGCGCCACCGCAGGCGCCACGCGCAAGAGCGCGCGCGGGTCAAACGGCTTAGGGATGATGTACTGCGGTCCAAACCGGATGGGGCTGCCGCCGTAGGCCAGCTGCACGACCTCAGGGACCTCCTCGCGGGCGAGGTTAGCCAGGGCGTGGACCGCCGCGATCTTCATGGACTCATCGATCGCGCGCGCGCGCACGTCCAGCGCGCCTCGGAACATGAACGGGAAGCACAGGACGTTGTTGACCTGATTGGGATAATCACTGCGCCCGGAGGCGACGATGGCGTCGGGGCGCACGGCCACGACGTCCTCATAGCGGATCTCAGGCTCGGGGTTGGCGAGCGCGAAGATGATGGGCTTGGGGTTCATCGCCATCACCATCGCCTGGCTCACCAAGCCGCCCACCGACAAGCCCACGAACACATCAGCGCCCTCAAGCGCTTGCGCCAGCGTGCGCTTGTCGGTGTCTTGAGCAAAGTAAGCGAGCGCGTCGTGAAGCCCCGCGCGGCCCTGGTAGACGACGCCGTCGATGTCGACCATCGTGATGTGCTCGCGGCGCACGCCCAGGCTCTCATAGAGGCGCGCGCAGGCGATGCCCGCCGCGCCCGCGCCCGCGAACACCACGCGCAGCGTGGGCAGCGGCTTGTCTTGCAGCGAGGCCGCGTTGAGCAGCGCCGCGCCCGTGATGATGGCCGTGCCGTGCTGATCATCGTGGAACACGGGGATCTGCATCCGCGCCCGCAGCGTCTCCTCAATATAGAAGCACTCGGGCGCCTTGATGTCTTCGAGGTTGATCCCGCCAAAGGTGGGCTCCATGGCGGCGACGACCTGGATGATGACGTCGGGGTCTTGGGTGTCCAGCTCAATGTCATAGGCGTCGACGCCTGCGAGCATCTTGAACAGGACCGCCTTGCCCTCCATGACGGGCTTGGCGGCGAGGCCGCCGGTGTTGCCCAGGCCGAGCGTGGCGGAGCCGTTGGTGACGACGCCCACGAGGTTGCCGCGGTTGGTGTAGCGGAAGACGGCTTGGGGGTCGGCCATGATCTCGCGGCACGGCTCGGCCACGCCTGGGGAGTAGGCCAGCGACAGGTCGCGCTGGGTGGACAGCGGCTTGGTGGGCTCGATCTCGAGCTTACCGGGGCGAGGGAGCTCGTGGTAGTCGAGCGCCTCGCGGGCGCGGATGTGGCCGCTGTCCTTCTGCTGTGACATGGATGTGCTCGTGGGTCAGGAGTGGAGCCTGAGGCGGGAGGCAGGACGCCCAGGGGCATAACACAGGGGTCTGAGGTGCGGCAATCGGCGCAAATGACGCGCTGCGTGATGATCGTGGCGAACAGGTATGTTATGCGCATCTTGCACGCTCGCTTAAATCGCCGAAGCTCGGCGCTTGAAGCACCGCGCTCATCGCGCTGACTGCTGCCTAGGAGATCCCTCGCCATGACACGACGCGATCGCAACTTTCTAAAGGACGTCCCCTTCGCCCGCAGCGGCTATGGGAGCATCGTCCAGACGAGCTATCCCGGCGCGCATGACGGCTCTTACCGTCAGCGCATCACCGATCTGGTCAGCCAGTCCGAGGCTGTGTGGCCCGAGCTGCCCTCCTACGACTATAATGACGCCGAGCATGAGACGTGGCGCTTGGTCAGCGAGGTCCTGATCAAGCTCCAAGATCACTACTCGTGTCGCCCGTACTTGGATGGGCGCGACGCGCTGAATTTACCCATCGACCGCATCCCGCAGCTCAACGACGTCTCCGCCACGATGGAGGCCGCCACCGGCTTCATGCTCGCGCCCGTGGGGGGCCTGCTGGAGAAGGGTGAGTTCTTGTCGATGCTGCAGCATAAGGTCATGCGCTGCACGCCGTATATGCGTCACCCCAGCTACCCGTTCTTCACGCCCGAGCCTGACATCGTCCATGAGCTGCGCGGTCACGCGCCGATGTTCATGCACGCGCCATTCGTGGCGCTGTCGGTGGGCATCGGGCGCGCCGCGCAAGCGGCGGTGGACGCGGGTGATGAGGAGCTGCTCAACCAGATCGGCCTGTTCTACTGGTACACGGTCGAGTACGGCCTGATCCGTGAGGACGGCAAGATCAAGCTCTTCGGCGCGGGCACCAACGGCGGCATCCAAGACCTGCTGCGCGCGGTCGATCCCACCATCGAGAAGCGCCCGTTTGACCTCGACGCCATTCGCCAGCTGTCGATCGACTACGACGCCCCGCAAGAGGTCTTCTTCGTGGCCGAGTCCTTCGAACAGATCACGGAGATGGCCGCGCAGCTCGGCGCGCAAGCGCGCTGAAGCGTGTGCGTTAAAACGCAAAAGAGCGGCCCCCTCACCTCGTGAGGGGGCCGCTCTTTTGCGCTGCAACATCGTTTGATTTATTCTGGCTTGTCAATCGCACGAGGCTGGAGGGGGCTGTCGAGACCAAGCAAGGACTCGATCTCGGCCTCAATGTGTGCGGCGAGCGCGAGGTCGTACTCGGTGATGCCGCCCGCGTCGTGGGTGGTGAGCCACAGCTCGATGCGGTCGTAGACGTTGAACAGCTCAGGGTGATGGTCCAGCGCCTCGGCGTGAGGGGCGATGGCGTTGATGAGGGTGATGGCCTTGGCGAAGCTGCCAAGCTCGACCTCGCGATAGAGCTTCTCATCGCGCAGAGACCACGCGGACAGGGTGGCGCCGATGCGCTGCTGGATGGGTTGAGCGTCGAGCCGCTCGCGACTTAGCGCCATGATCAGACCTCTTGAAAGGGCAGGGGGGGCAGGTGATCGCGCGCTTACCGCTCAGGGCTTGAGCTGTAAGAGCGCGGCCTGTCGATCGGTTTGACCGGACAAGCCCCAGAAATGTGCGACCACGCGCACGACATGCAAGCTCTCGCGACCTGGAGCGCGTGTGAGACCATCGCGCGCCATGCGATCGAGCAGCTCCAGCCAGACCTCGGGGTGGAAGCTCGCGAAGGTCTGGCGCCAGCCCAGCTCAGCCATGATGGCGGTGGCGGCCTCGGGCGCCTGCGTGACACCTATATAAAGCGCGGTGTTGGCTTGACACATGGCGAGGATGCGGGGGTTGTTCATGTCGACGGCGTCGCCGCGCGCGCGGCCAAGCTCAAGCGCTGCGAGCTGGAGGCGGCTCTGAAAGACGCGCAGCATGCCGAGCAGGCTGCGGGCCAGGGCGCGGTCCTCGTCGGCGTCGACGTCGGCGAGTCGCTCCACGGTCAACAACAAGAGCGCATCAGCCTCCTCCCACTCACCCTCCCACATCGCGGCCAGGGCCAGCGCGTTGTAGGTCTCATACAGGCCCCAGCTGCTGCCCAGTGACTCTTTGACCTCGCGGGTCTGGAGCAGCAGGGCGCGGGCCTCGGGCACGGCCTGCATGTTGAGCAAGAGCGTGCCCTTGTTGAGCATGCAGTGGGAGCTGGCGAGCTTGTCACCGACGCGTCCAAACAGCGCGATGGCCTCATCAAAGAAGCGGGCGCTGGCCTCGTGGTCGCGCTGGAGCATCTTGGCCAGGCCGAGCGAGTTGTAGACGGCGCCGATGTGATAGACCGCGCCCAGCGCCTCGTGCATGCGCAGGGCTTGATGGTAGTAGTGCTCGGCGGCCTCCAGGTCGCCTAGCTCCTGCTCGATGAAGCCGAGGAACTTGAAGACCTCGGCGACGCCGTGGCGATCGCCGATGGCGCGCTTGATCTCAAGCGCGTCGCGCAAGAGCTTGCCGCCCTCGCTCAGGCGCTCGGGGCTGTTGGCGCCGGGGCGCGCCAGGTGGCTGCCGAGCTCGACCAAGGTGTCGGACAACCCTTGGCGATCATCAGACGCCTTGAAGTGTTCAAGCGCGCGGCACAGGTAGTCAAAGCGCGCGCTCATGAGACCTTGGCGAAGCGCGGCCTCAGCCAAGTGCAGCAGGACCTGACCAGACAGCTCGCCGGGGGGCAGCTCGCGCAGCATGACCTCCAGGCGGTCGCGCACGCGCGCGCCCGCCGCCGGATCGCCTTGGCGCAAATGAGCGCGGCTTAGGCCGATGAGGGCCTTGGCGATGCCAGGCTGATCTTGCACAGCGCTGGAGGTGGAGAGCCCATCGCGGTAGTGGCGGATGGCCTCGGGGTAGCGCCCGAGCACGAACAGCAGGTGGGCGAAGCCTCGGCTGGCGCGGCCAAGCTCGGCGCCTTGCAACACGCCCGCGTCGAGCGTCTGACGGTAGTTATCCTCAGCCATGCCAAGCTCACCGAAGCGGCGGCTCAGCTCGGCGAGCGCGAGCATGGTCTGACCCCAGATGGCGCTGTGATCGCCGCGCTGCTCCAGCAGGCGCAGCAGCTCGCGGAACTGCTCGCGCGCGCCGCGCGGGTCATGCTGACGCATGGAGCGCTGGGCGGCCTCATAGAGCGCGTCGCGGTAGCGCTCTTCGGAGCCCGCTTGGCGCCAGTGCTCGGCGACCTCCAGCATGGGCGCGTCCATGCCATGCGCGACATAAAACGCGAGCTTGGTCTCAGCGGCCAGCTGGTGCAACGCGCGGCTCTCGGTGGTGCGCAGCACGTCGCGCAAGAGCGCCTCGCGCAAGAGGCTGTTGTCAAACTCGACGCAGATCAGGTCGCGGTGCATGCGCTCGTGGATGACGCCATCATGGCGCAGCGTGGCGAGGTCCGCGTCGAGCTGCGCGCGGTCCATCTGCCCTGAGCGGCGCACGACCTCGGCCAGCAGCTCCACCGGCACGCGGATGCCCAAGATGGCGACCCAGGTGACGACGCGCTGGATGGAGGGGCGCTGGCTGTTGAGCCCGATGGACTGATGCACGCGCAGGATCATGAGATCCATCAGATCGGGCGGCAGATCGATCTCGCGCGGGGTGCCACGCACCAAGCGCCAGGTGTCATGCTCGGGGGTGAGGTCCTCCTCCGCCCACAGGTACTGGATGATCTGGATGGCGTGGTGGGGGTTGCCCTGGCTGAGCCAGGCGATGCGCTCCTTGAGGCGCGCCTCAAGGGGCAAGATGGCGTCGAGCAGCACGCTCAGCTCGCGACCGCGCAGCCGCTTGAGGCGCATGCGCGTCAGCGCTGGGCCGAGGTTCGCGCTCAGCGTGCGCAGCGAGGGCTCCAGGTCAGGGTTGCTGGAGCGCTCCCCGCTGCGCATCGTGAGCACGATCACGATGGGGGTGGCCTGAGTGCGCAGCGTGACGGACAGGTACTCCAAAAACGAGAGCGTGGCGCTGTCAGCGGCCTGCACATCATCGAGCGCGATGACCATGGGGCGATGCTCGGCCAACAACAGCAGCACGCGCTCCAGGCGCGCGAACTGAGCGCTGACGTGGTCATCGGCGGCGGCGGCGCTGGCGCGGGGGGGCGCGTCCTCGCGAGGCGGCCGCAAGAAGTCGATCAAGAAGGTGATCTCCTCCTCAGGGACGGCCAGCGCGCCGAGATCGGCGCGCACGGTGGCGGCGACGGTGGCGCGATCGCCGTGCGCGACCCACCAGTAGTCGGCCAGCGCCTCCCTCAGCGCCTCTAAGGGGGCGTCTGTGCGCCGAAACGTGCCTACGGCCAAGCCGACATGGCGGCTCATCAGCTCTTGGCGCAGCGCCTGCACGATGCGGGTCTTGCCCACGCCGCTCTCACCCTCCATGAGGATGATGTGACCACCGCGCGCGGTGACGCTCTGGCCGATGATGTTGAGCAGCTGCGCGAGCTCGCGGTCGCGGCCGATGAGCGAGAGGTCGGGCGTCAGCGGTGCGCGCGCGACGCGTGTGGCGCTGGTGGTCTCTGCGGGCGTCTCATGGAGCGCCAGGACGGGGAGCTCGGGCAGCGAGCGCTCCTCCAGGCGCTGTGACTCAGCGGGGCGCGCGCGCGCGCTCTGCGCGAGCTGGGCCTTGACGCGATCAAGCGGCGAGGCGGTCATCTGGGTGGCCTCCTCGCTTGCGGCGCTCGGGGGCGTCAGCTCAGGCGGCGCCACGGGCCGCGCCATCGGCTCAGGCTGCGCGTCTTGTGCGATCTGCGCGGCGCTGGCGCGCGTCAGCGAAGGGGCTGAGGTCATGACGCTCTGCTCAGCGGGCTTGAGCGCGGGCGTCTTAGGCGCGGGCATGGGCGCAGGCGCGGGCAGCGGCGGCGGCGACTGACGACGCGGCGCTTGGGCGAGGGCCGGGGGCACGACCTCATGCGCGGGCGCGGGTGAGGGCGTCTGGCCTAGCATCGCGCGTGGGTCCACGCCCAGCTCAAGCGAGGTCATCTCTGGGCGCGTGGCGCCGCTGGGGGCGGGCACGATGCGCAGCTGGCGGATGACGCCGTGGAACGCCTCCAGCATGGCGGCGGCGTCAGCGTAGCGCTCCTCGGGCTTCTTGCGCGTGGCCTTGCGGATCACATCGCCCAGCGGCGTGTCCTCCAGCTCGGGTGTGAGCTTGGGGACCTCGGCGCGGATCTGCTTGTGGATGACGTCCATGCGGTTGCGCCCCGTGACGGGCGGCAAGCCGGTGAGCATCTCAAAGAGCATCAGCCCGAGCGCGTAGACGTCGGTGGCGGTGGTGATCGGCTCAGCGCAGGCCTGCTCAGGCGCCATATACATGGGCGTGCCGAAGATCCTGCCCGCGCGCGTGAGCTTCTCCTGCGTGTCCGTGGGGTCATCGAACATGGTCATCTTGGCCACGCCGAAGTCCAAGACCTTGACGTAATCTTGCTCCCCGAACAGCTCACACAGGTGGATGTTCTCGGGCTTCAAGTCACGGTGCACGAGCCCGCGCTGGTGGGCCTCTGTGAGGCTCTTGAGGATCTGCAAGAAGATGTGCGCGGCGCGGCTCCACGACAGCGCCCCGTGCTGCTGCACCTGCTCCCCGAGGCTTATCCCCTCGAGCAGCTCCATGACCATGTAGAACAGACCATCCTCGGTCTGGCCGTAGTCATAGAGGGTGATGGTGTTGGGGTGGCGCAGCTGGCTGACGTGCAGCGCCTCGCGGCGAAAGCGCTCGATGTTCACAGGATCGCGCGCGACGCTCGGCGAGAGGAACTTGAGGGCGACCTCGCGCCCGACGTTTTCTTGCACGGCGCGATAGACCATGCCAAAACCGCCGCTGCCGAGCACCGCTGAGATGCGAAAGCGCCCGCCCACGAGCTCACCGACCTTGGGGAGATCGACGACGGGATGCTGATCGTTGTCCGCCATACCTGTCCTCGGGTCGCGCGCCCACCGTGGCACGCGAGCAGTAGCCGCGCCATGCGAGACCATCATGGCATGATCTTGCCTCACCTGTCGAGGCGCGGGCGCCCGCTTGGGCGCGACGGGTGCCCGTCGCGCCAAGCGGATCGCGCGGACCCCTCATGGCTCGTCAGAGGCGCCCGTCGCCGCCGCCCACTCGTTAGCACGGCTGCGACGCGCTCGCAACAGCGCACGCGGGCTGGCCAAACCGCGCCGACTGTCGTATGAGGGCGCGACGACGCGGGCGCGCTGCTTTCCAGGCGCGCCGCACGACAGGAGCGCGCACGATGAGCGAGAGCACGGGACCGCTGAGCTTTGAGCTGCTGAAGCAAGATGGCCAAGCGCGCCGAGGGCGCGTCACCACGCTTCACGGCACCATTGAGACCCCCGCCTTTATGCCCGTGGGCACGCGCGCCACCGTCAAGGGCTTGATGCCGCGCGACTTGGCCGAGACGGGCAGTGAGATCTGTCTGGCCAACACCTATCACTTGCACGTCGCCCCGGGCGATCAGATCGTCAAGAAGCTCGGCGGCTTGCATAAGATGATGGGCTGGGATCGCCCCATCCTCACCGACTCCGGCGGCTTCCAGGTCTTCAGCCTGCCCAAGCTCCAGATGGATGAGGAGGGCGTCACCTTCCGCTTTGAGAAGTCCGGCGCGCCCGTGAAGCTCACGCCTGAGCGCAGCATGTTGATCCAGAACAACCTGGGCGCCGACATCATCATGGCGTTCGACGTCTGCGTGCCCTATCCGAGCGAGCGCCAGCAAGCTCAAGACGCCGTCTACCAGACCGAGCGCTGGCTGCGTCGCTGCAAGGCCGCCCACGCTCGCCCCGACGAGCAGGCGCTCTTTGGCATCGTCCAAGGCTCGACCTACCCGGACCTGCGCCGCCTCTCCGCCCAGCTCACCTCCGAGATCGACCTGCCCGGCTACGCCGTCGGCGGCGTCTCCGTGGGCGAGGGCCACCAGCTCATGATGGACGTGGTCGAGAACACCGCGCCTTATATGCCCGTGAACAAGCCGCGCTACCTCATGGGCGTCGGCCTGCCTGAGGATCTGATCGAGGCGGTCGCGCGCGGCATCGACATGTTCGACTGCGTCTTGCCCAGCCGCTACGGTCGCAGCGGCGTGCTGTTCACGCGTCGCGGCGCGATCCGCGTCACCAAGGGCAAGTACCGCAAGGACGGCTTCCCCGTGGACACCCAGTGTCAGTGCTACGGCTGTCAGAACTTCAGCCGGGGCTACATCAACCACCTGCTCAACTCCAAGGAGATCTTGGGCAGCGTCCTGGGCACCTTGCACAACATCACCTTCTACCAAGACCTGATGCGCGCCACGCGCGCGTCGATCGAGCAGGGCACGTTTGAGAGCTTCCGCAGCGCCTTCTTGGCGGAGTATCTGAGCGAGGATCGCATCGACGCGCTGAACCTGCACGCGGTGACGACTAACCTGCGCGATGATGGCGACGGGGACGTGAAGGGGCTGTCGAGCGATGATGACGCGTCTGATGACGCGCCGACGAAGCCTGCGCAGCGGGTGGCGTCGAGCCAGGGGCGCGAGCGCAGCGCTGCGGCCGACAAGAAGCATCACGCGCGCCCTAACGCCAAGGCCCACCAAGGCCCCAAGCCGCGCCCTAGCGGCAAGCCAGGGGCGCGCCCCAGCGGCAAGCCGCACGACAAGAAGCCGCGCTGAGCGCGCGCGAAGCGTCAGCCGCGCTGCGAGGCGAGCCGCTTGAGCGAGGGCTCGAAGCGCTCATCCGCCTCCATGGCGATGATGATGGCCTCCATGAACAGGGCAGCGCGCTGCTCATTGAGCTTGCTGGGCTCGGCCAAATCCAGCAGCAGGCCACGGTTGGCGCGCATCAGCTCACCAAACGCCGCGCGCTGGTCAGCGTCGACCTGAAACAGCTGCCCAAGGTCAGCCACCGTGTCGCCGCCGCCCATCGGGATCTCTTGGTGCAGCGCCACGTTGTTTTGGCGCAGGTAATCCTCCATGACGGTGGCGCGCGCGCCACGTAAGGTCGTGGTGAGGATCGGTCCCACCGTGATCAGCACGCCCGCGATCGTCGTAGTCGACGTCGACGAGAAGCCAAAGTCACCAATATAGGTGGTGCTCTCTTCTTGAGCGACCGCAGGGGTGGTCAGCGCGACGAGCAGCGCGCCAGTGAGGGCGAGGGTCAGGGATCGCATCATCATCAGCCTCATCATTCACTCCATTTGTGAGTCAACCTGCTCCAAGCGAGCATAAAAATGGCGCCCTTAGCACCTGTCAAGCGCCTCATCCCGCGCGCCTCACGGCGCTCGCCATGATCACGACCATCGGACGCGGACGCGAGGACGTCACCTAGGCAGCTCATCGCATCGGGGACGTCTTGACGGGTTGAACGTACACACCTGGAGCGCAGCGACGATGGGGCAGGGGAGCTTTTGAGGCGATCTTGCGCCAGGGGCGGGGCTTGGCTGAGGCGAAGCGGAGGCGCTCAAGAACGCGCCAGGGGCGCGCAACGCTTGCGCGTTGCGCGCCCCTTGGCGCGTCGTCTGATGCTGTGCGCCTGCGACGATCAGCCGCGCTGAGCGCCGAGGCGAGCGAGCGAGGTGCTGAAGCGGCCATCCGCGCCCATGGCGACGACGACGGTCTCAATAAACAGGGCAGCGCGCTGCTCATTGAGCTTGCTGGGCTCGGCCAAATCCAGCAGCAGGCCACGGTTGGCGCGCATCAGCTCACCAAACGCCGCGCGCTGGTCAGCGTCGACCTGAAACAGCTGGCCAAGGTCAGCCACCGTGTCGCCGCCGCCCATCGGGATCTCTTGATGGATCGCCACGTTGTTGTGGCGCAGGTAATCCTCCATGACGGAGGCGCTGGCGCCGCCTGCGGCGAGCAGGGTGGTGAGGATGGGGGCGACGGTGATGAGCACGCCCGTGGTGGTCGTGGTCGAGGTGGAGGAGAAGCTATAGTCGCCGTAGTAGACGGTCTCTTGAGCTGCGACAGGAGCGACGAGCGCGCACAGCAGCGCACCAGTGAGCAAGAGGGTGAGGGATCGCTTCATCATAGGTCTTCACTCCAGGTATAGTCATGGGCTCCGAAGGTGGAGCGAGCACGAGGTGGTATCAGTCCAAGACGTGATGGTTGGCCGGGGTATTCACAACCAGACGCGGAGGTCACCCCAACAAACCAAAGCACAACAGGCGCTCAAGGTAACGTAAAACTCAAGGCGCTCCAAGCGCAGAACGCTGAGGCAATAACGCGGCCGGCACGCCCGCATCATCGACGGCGACGAACACAAGCTCGGCGCTGGTGACCTTGTGCAAATGCTCGCGGTGTGGGCCACGGTGGGCGACCACCAAGACCTCGACCGTGACGCTGGTGCGGCCTGTGGTGCGGGTGCGCGTATAAAAGCTCACCCAATCGCCGACCAGCACGGGCGCCACGAAGTTCACGCCGTTGATGACCTTGGTGACCACGCGCCGCCCCGCGCGCAGGTGCGCCTCCTCGCTTGCGGCCAAGTCCAGGTAGCTCAAGATGACGCCGCCGAAGATGAACCCCAGCGCGTTGGTGTCCTTGGGCATCATCACTACGCGGATCATCGGATCTTCGCTATACTGCTTCAGCTCATCGGCCAGTGAGGCGGGTGACAGTTGGGTCATGGTGGTGCAAAAGCTCGGTGATGATGGTGATGATGTGTGAGCGTAGAGCGCGCCTGGGGCGCGGGGCAGGGCTGATCTTAGCCAGCGCGCTGGCGTTAGGCGCGATGACACGAGGCGCATCAGCGCAGCAAGCGCCAGAGGTGGCGACATCCTACAAGAGCGCGCAGCGGCTCGTCGACGTGGATGCGCGCCAAGCGCTCACCGCCGCCCGCGCCCTGCCCAAGCTCCCCCACGCCGATGACATGCGCCTGCGCCTGTTGGCCGACGCCGCCCTGCACGCGGGCGAGGTCGTCGAAGCGGTCGCCCTGCTGGAGCGCTACGCCAGCGCCACACCTGATGGCGCCGAGGCGTTTCGCGCGCGGCTTGATCGCGCCGAGCTCTTGGTGCTGCTCGATGAGGGAGATCAGGCCGAGGCGCTGCTGGCGCGGCTTGATCGCGAGCGCGGCAGGCTCAAGGTGCGCTTTAACGCGCGCCGCCACCTGTTCGCGCGCGTCATCCGCATGCGCCACGACCTCGCCAAGGGCGCCGGGCGCGACACGCAGGCCAAGCAGCTCGCCCGATCGCTGCTCATCTCACTGCCCAGCGAGGAGCCCACGCGTCGCCCAGGCCTCGCGCTTGAGCCCGACGCCTTGAGCCGCGCGGACCTCATCAAGCGCGCGCGCATGCTCTATCAGACCTGGTCCTACCGCGAGGCGCGCGCGCTGTATGAGCAGTTCAAAGACGATCCTACCCACGGCGATGAGGCGCGCTGGCATCTGGCTGAGATCGCGCTCAACAAGCTGCGCGATGATTTTAAGGGCGCCGAGCCGCTCTATGACTCCGTCATCAAGCACCCGCGCTACGGCCCTGAGGCCCTCTACCAGAAGGCCCGCTCCCAGATGCGCCAAGAGCGCTACGCGGACTGCCTCAAGACCATGGACCGCTACCTCAGCGAGCACCCCAAGGGGCCTCACGTTGAGCTGATCCGCTACTATCAAGGCTGGTTGCCCTACGATCGACGCGACCACGAGGGCGCCATCAAAGGGCTCACCGCCTACCTCGATCGCTACGGTCGGCGCGGCGCGCGCTCCTCCTATATTTATGGGTTCTTGGCCTGGACCTACATGCGCATGGGGCGCTGGCAAGACGCCATCGACACGTTCGAGGCGATGATGCCCTATGGCAACCCCGTGGTCGCGGGCAAGGCCCTGTACTGGCAGGCGCACGCGTGGCATCAGCTCAAAGATAACAAGCGCGCCATTGAGCGCCTTGACCTGTTGCGCAAGCGCTACCCCGTCTCTTACTACGGCGTGCTCGGGGAGCAGCTGCGCGCCACCATCCAGGGCGATGACGCGCGCGCCTCCAAGGTCTGGTGGCCTGAAGGCTCGGGCACCTACGATCCCGCCCCGCGCGTGCGCATGAGCGAGCTGCCGGAGGATCGCTTGAGCGCCAGCACGCGCGCCCGGTGGGAGCGCGTCAAGGCGCTGGTCGCGCTCGGCGAGGATCAGAACGCCCGCGAGGCCCTCTCGCCCATCCGCGCCCAGCTGTTGAGCGCGGTGCCGGCCAAAGATCGACGCGTCTGGCTGCACGCGCTCGGCAGCTACGTCCACGACTACAACACGATGTGGCGCGAGGCCACTGGCGGCACCATCTCCGTGCTCACGCCGCTGCCCGATGACGACCCGCTGCGCAGCGTCATGGCCTACCCCCAAGCTTACCCCCACATCGTGGGTGAGGTGGCTCAAGAGTTTGCGCTGCCGCCGTATCTGATCTGGGCGATCATGCGCCAAGAAAGCCGCTACAAGCCCGGCGCCATCTCGCACACCGACGCCGTGGGCGCCCTCCAGATGATCCCCGAGACGGCCCGCAAGGTCGCCCACGACCTCGACATCGTCTATAACCCGCGCACCTTCCACTTCCCCGAGGTGGGCTTTCGCTACAGCGCCTATTATATGCGCAAGCTGCTGGACACCTTTGGCCACATGTTCACGCCGATGGCGACCTCGTATAACTCCGGCCCGCGCGTGGTCGTGCGCTGGTTCAAGCGCAACCCCGACGCGCCGTTCCCCTGGCTCATCGAGGAGTTCGAGTATAACGAGGGCCGCAACTATGGCCGCAAGGTCACCGAGCACATGGTGCGCTACGTCTACCTCTACGAGCGCGATGAGGCCACCCGCGCCAAGCTCCTCGATCAGATGTTCCCCTTGAGCCGCGAGGTCACGCTGCCCGACGATCCTGGCTACTAGCGCTTAAACCTCCCCCACTTTTCAAGCGATGCGGCGCGCCCTCACAAGCGCATCGTTCACACGCGAGCAGTAGAAGCGAACTCCCGTTCGCTTTGGCGCTTCGATGCGCCGCAGCCAGGAACAATGGCTGCTCGTGCTTCCCCCACTTTTAAGCGATGCGGCGCGCTCGATAAGCGCATCGCTCACACACAACCTCCCGAGCGGTGCATCGCAGCCCCTGATCTTATGCGGGGATCGTCCAAGCGAGCGGGCGGCTTGCAGCCGCAGGCCGAGGCGCGCGCGGGCGGCCATCGGCGCCCGCGCGATCACAGGTGCGCGCGCGCGCTCGGGGCGCTAGGATGCGCGCACCCATCCGCCAGCTCGTGTCAGTCACCCGCTGCCACGACCCTCTCAAGGAGCTAGATGATCATGCTCAACTCAGGTGAGCGCGTGCAGGGCAAGCTCGACGCCTACACGATCGAGCGCGCGCTGGTGCAGGGCCGCTTCGGCGCGACCTACCAAGCGCGCCGCGACAGCGACCAGCTGGAGGTGATCCTCAAGTCCCTCACGCTCCAGCGCGACGCTGACTGGCGCACCAGCGAAGACTTTGAGCGCGCGGGCGATCGGCTGCGTCAGCTCAACCACCCCGGCGTCGCGCGCTACCTCGACACCGTGACGATGCCCCCGCGCGATGGCGTCACCACCCTCGCCCTGGTCCAGACGCCCGCCGCTGGCGAGTCGCTGGCCAGCCGCCTTGAGCGCGATGGCGCGCAGCCGCTCGACCAAGCGCTGGCATGGTTTGAGGCCGCGCTTGAGCTCCTCGTCGCGCTCCATGAGCTGAAGCCGCCGCTGGTGCATGGCGACATCGATCCGGGCAACCTCTACCTCGATGACGATCGCGTCACGCTGGTGGACTTCGCCAGCGCCCGCCAGGCGCTGCTCGACGCGCCCACGCTCGCCAGCGGGCTCGCGGTCGGCGCGCTCGACTACGCCCCGATGGAGCAGCTGTTGGGGCGCATCTTCCCAGCGTCTGATCTCTACGCGCTGGCGATGACGCTGTTGCACGCGGTCAGCGGTAAGCCACCCGCCAAGCTCGCCATCACGGGCGGCATGCGCGTGGACGTGAAGGCCGCGCTCGGCTGGCAGGCCAGCGATCAGCTCATCACGCTCGTGCAGCAGCTGACCGAGCCCGACCCCGACCATCGCCTCGACAGCGCGCGCTTGGCGCTGGAGCGGCTGCGCGCGCTGCGCCGCGCGCCCCGAAGCGACGCCGAACCCGCCCCAGCGCCTCTCACTGGCGCCAAGCGTGGCGCGCCCAAGCCCGCATCACAGGCCAGCGACGGCGACCTGAGCGCCCTCTTGCATGCGCTCGCCACAAGCGCGGGCGCGCTTGAGCCTATCGCCCCTGGCGAGCATTGGGAGGCGGCGCCTCAGGTCGAGCGCGAGCGGCTGCACGCGTTCGCGACCAACCTGCACGGCACCCGCGTGGTGCTCGCGCATGGCCACGAGGCCGTGCTGCTTGACGGCGCCAGCTTGCGCACCATCGGCGCCACCCGCTTTGAGGAGACGGCGCGCCGCGTCGCCGTGAGCCGCGACGGGCGCCGCGTGGCGATCCTCACTGGCGTGGAGCGGCTCTTGCTCTATGAGGTTGAGGTCAGCTTCTGGCTGCGCCATGAGGTCGTGGTGCAGGGCATGTGGCCGGGCAACAGCCAGCTCACGTTCAGCCCCGATGGCGAGGTCGTCGCGATCGCCGATGATGATCAGGTCAACCTCTACCGCTTCAGCACGGGCCAAGAAACCGAGCGCCTCGCCATCGACGGCCAGCGCGGCCTGACCTACGCGCCAGATGGCCGCGCGCTGTTCGTCATAGGCGACTCGGGCGCCATCGTGCTCGACGGTGAAGATCAGCACGAGGAGCCGCTGACCGCCGTGGCGTTCAGCCCCGACGGGCGCCACGTCGCGCTCGCGCGCCATGGCGTGATCAGCTTCGGCGCGTTCCAAGGCGTCACGGGCTCGCGCACCTGGTCGCTCGAAGACGTGGCGCTCGTGGAGGCCAAGGGCGCCCCCCTCGACTTCTTGCGCTACAGCCCCGATCAGAGGTCGCTCTTGGTGGGCAGCCACGCGGGCTTTTTGGCGATCATCGAGCTGGAGCAGCGCGCCGTGATCGCCTGGCAGGATCAGGCCACGCGCGCATCCAGCGGTTATCGACTCCTTGAGGCCGGCTTCATCGCGGGCGGCGCGGTGGTGCTGGCGCACACCACCTTGGGCGATCCCACGCGCCCGGGCAGCGAGGGTGCGGTCACGGGGTGGTCGCTTCGCGAAGGCGCGCGCACGGGCGACATCTTGATGCGCGATGACAAGCTCTGCGTGGAGAGCCCGCAGGGCTTCTTCGGTGAGGTCAGCCAGCTCACGAGCGCGGGCAGCGGATCGCGGGTGTGGGAGCGCCCGGCGCTGGCGGCCGCCGCCTTGCTCGGTGAGGACATCGCGCGCAGGCTCAGCGCGCCTGAGCGCGCGCGCTTGGCGGAGGTGCACCTGCGCACGCAAGCCCTCAAGCGCGCAGCCCTGGCCGACCTGCGCGGCTGGGATCCCCACCCAGTGATACAGGCCTCGCCAGGGCTTGGCCCCGTCATGCCCGAGGTCTTCGCGATGGCCGATGAGGCGGCTACCATCGCCGCGCAGAGCCCGCGCGCCACAGCGCGCCCCTTCACCGAGCACCTCGTCGACGCCGCGCGCGCCTTGCGCGAGCAGACCCCCGCGCAGCTTGAGGCGATGCACTTGAGGCTCATGGCTGCGCGCGTCGCAGGCGGTGATGAGGGCGAGGATGAGGCGCCCGAGGAGGTCGCCCAGCGCCAGCGCCGCTCAGCCAGCGCTGACGCCCCCTCGCGCCACATGCGCGCGCCCGAGCCTGAGCCCGAGCGCCGCCAGATGCCCCCGGCGGCCGCCCGCAAGCGTGACGCGCCGCTGGCCGGACCACCCCCCGCGCCCGAGCCCCTCCCCGCGCCCACCTCAGGCGCCTCCTTGCAATGGGTCATCAGCGCGTTTGGGATCGGGCTGCTGCTCAGCTTGGGCGTGATCGTGGGCTTCAAGCAGCACCTCTCCCCGAGCGTGCTGCCGATGCTCCTGTCCTTGAGCCTCGGCCTCATCATCGGCTGGCTGATCTATGTGGCAGGCAAGCGCATGGTGGCGGCTTGAACGTCGCGGGTTTTCCCTTGCGCCATGCCTGCCGACCTGAAAAGTTCTCGCCGGAAGGTTTGGCCCTCCCTCCTCCATGAGACGCGGATGATGACGACCCCTGCGATGTTCGAGACCGACACCCTCACGGTGGACTATGAGCCTGACGGCGTGTGCGTCGTCACGCTGAACCGGCCCGATCAGCTCAACGCGATGAACGGTGAGCTGGTGGGGCATCTGTGGCACACGTTCTATGAGCTGGCGTTTGAGCCCAGAGCGCGCGTGGTGATCCTCACCGGCGCGGGCAAGGCGTTCTGCGCGGGCGCAGACCTCAAGGAGCGCCGTGGCATGAGCGAGGCCGAGGTGCAGCGCCGCATCCTCGACTATGGGCGCTGCTTCTCAGCCATTGAGGAGCTGCCCAAGCCCGTGATCTGCGCCATCAACGGCTACGCGTTTGGCGGCGGCTTGGAGCTGGCGCTGGCGTGTGATGTGCGCCTGATGGCCCAAGAAACCAAGGTGGGCCTCACCGAGCTTAAGCTTGGGATCATCCCCGGCGCGGGCGGCACGCAGCGCCTGCCTCGGCTCATCGGCGTGGCCAAGGCCAAGGCGCTGATCTTCACGGCGGCGCGCATTGATGGCTCGCAGGCGCAGGCGCTGGGCGTGGTCAACGAGGCGGTGCCCGGCGACGCCTTGATGGATCGCGCCCGAGCGCTCGCGCGTGAGATGGTGAAGTGCGCCCCGGTGGCGCTCGCCCAGGCCAAGCTCGCCATCGACGCGGGCCTACAGACGGATCTGGCCACGGGCCTCAAGATCGAGGGCCGCGCCTACGCCGTGACCTTGCCCACCGAGGATCGCCTGGAGGGGCTCGCCGCCTTCGCCGAGGGACGCACCCCCCAGTTTAAGGGCCGCTGAGCCGCCTGTGATGCGGGCGCGCCACGATCGATAAGACCTCCTGTGATACCACGCTTATGGAGCGAATGATGACGACCGAGCTGTCTCCCCAAGACGCCACCCTGCGCGAGCGCCGCGCTCAGATCGAGGCCGGCGGCGCCACCAAATACCACGAGAGCAACGCCAAAAAGGGCAAGCTGTTCGTGCGCGAACGCCTGACTCGCCTGTTCGATCCTGACTCCGTGATCTTGGAAGATGGCCAGTGGGCCAACTTCAACGCGGGCGATCTGCCCGCTGATGGCGTCGTCACGGGCGTGGGCACTGTCCACGGCCGCCGCGTGGCCTTTATGGCCAATGACTCCACGATTAAAGCAGGCAGCTGGGGCTGGCGCACGGTGGAGAAGATCATCCGCATCCAAGAAACCGCCGAGCGGCTGCGCGTGCCGCTGCTGTATCTGGTGGACTCCGCAGGCGCCCGCATCACCGACCAGATCGAGATGTTCCCAGGTCGTCGCGGCGCGGGCCGCATCTTCCATAATCAGATCCGGCTGTCGGGGTTCATCCCGCAGGTGTGCTTGCTGTTTGGCCCCTCCGCCGCAGGCGGCGCGTACATCCCCGCGTTCTGCGACATCGTGGTGATGGTCGAGGGTAACGCCAGCATGTACCTGGGCAGCCCCCGCATGGCCGAGAAGGTCATCGGTGAGCTCGTCACGCTGGAGGAGATGGGCGGCGCGAAGATGCACTGCAGCGTGTCCGGCTGCGGTGATGTGCTCGTCAAGGATGAGCCCGAGGCGCTCCAGTTCTGTCGCGATTATCTGGCCTACATGCCCGATAACTGTCACAGCGCGCCTGGGGTGCACGAGGCGCTTGAGCCGCAGCCGCAGAAGAAGACGCTCGATCAGCTCATCCCCGTGGAGCAGAACAAGGCGTTCGACATGCGCAAGGTCATCGCGCACTTGGCCGATGACTCGCAGTTCTTGGAGATCAAGAAGGAGTTCGCGCGCGAGCTGCTCACGGGCTTCGTGCGCCTGGGCGGTCGCGTGGTCGGCGTGGTCGCCAATCAGCCCAAGCACCTGGGCGGCGTGCTGTTCGTGGACTCGGCCGATAAGGGCGCGCGCTTTATCACGCTGTGCGACGCGTTTAACATCCCGCTGCTGTTCTTGGCCGATGTGCCGGGGTTTATGATCGGAAGCAAAGTGGAGCGCGAGGGGATCATCCGCCACGGGGCGAAGTTCCTGAGCGCGATGAGCGCGGCGACGGTGCCGCGCGTCTCCGTGGTGGTGCGCAAGGCCTATGGCGCTGGCCTGTACGCGATGTGCGGCCCAGGCTTTGAGCCGGACGCCTGCCTCGCGCTGCCTGAGGCGATGATCGCGGTGATGGGGCCATCGGCCGCGGTCAACGCCGTCTACGCGAACAAGCTGGAGGCGATCGCCGACGAGGATCAGCGCAAGGCAGAGGTCGCGCGCTTGGAGGCCGAGTACGCCGAGGACATCAACATCTATCGTCTGGCGAGCGAGCTGGTGGTGGATGAGCTGGTGGACAAGCAGCAGCTGCGCGATGTGCTGGTGCGACGCTTCGACCTCTACAGCGGCAGCACGCGCCCCGCGCCACCCAAGAAGCGCTCCGTCACCCCGGTGTGAGCATACGCCAAGCGCGCGTGTGGCCACCCTACACATAGGGTCCAGGGACGAGAGTCCCTGGTGGGTGCAGGGCGAAGCCCGCAAGCGCGCCCCATCCCACGCCACGCTCACAAAACCTCCCTGGCGAGCCCTCGCGGATGCTGATATCATGCGGGGATCTGCGCCTGCGCTCACCGCGACGCACCCGGCTCCTGGTGAGCGCAATCACCGTGCAAGAACGCGCGTGAGGGCGCAGCCCTCACGCGCCACGGCTTGAGAGACGACGCGATGGGATGGGCCGAGGACCACCTGCCTGACCAGCTCGACGCGCGCGGCGACTTGGCGCCGCCGTGGGCGCGCTTCCCTGAGTATGAGCGCTACAGCATCGGCTGGCGCATGGGCGCAGGGGAGGCGTGGCTCTCCTTCTATCACGCCTTCTTGGCGACTGTGCCCGCCACTTATCAGGCGCGTTTGGCGTATCTGCGGCGCCACCCTCCGGCGCCGTATTCGTGGTGGCGCACGGTCTGGCACACGCTGCATCCCGACGCAGTGGAGGAGGATGACGAGGATGGGGATGACGAGGCCGCTGAGGAGGCCCGCGCGCAGGCGCTTCGCGCGTCGCTCTTGGAGGCGGGCCTCATCGCCAGCGACATCGCCTCTCACACATGGCTCAACGCTCGCGCCGATGATCCCATAGCGTGGCCATGGGCGCAGGGCGACTCGCCCGAGGAGGTCGCCCGCTACAACACCCGGGAGCTGTGGTTCTGGTCGCGGCAGGTGGCCGCGCTTCGCGCGCAGGGATCGCTCAAGCTAGACGCGCTGCCAGCGTCATGGCAGGCGCTCAGGCCCGCGCTCGCGTCGGGTCAACGCGACGGCGCGGACCTGTCCCGTGGGCTGTGGACGCTGACCTTGATGATGTGCGCAGGGGAGGTCGTGGCGCCGTGGCGCCTGGGGCTGACCCCTGAGGACTTCGAGGAGAGCTTTGAGCTTGAGATGCGCTACACCGACGCGTTCAACCTGTGGGTGATGTCGGCGTTTGACGATCAGCCGCATTGGCAAGCGTACCTCGCGAGCCAGGGGCCGATTGATGAGGCGTGGTCCGCGTGGCTCGCTGGGCCGTGCTGGCAGGTCTGCGCTTGAGCGCCGCCCGCGCCTTCAACCCGCGCATCGCGCGGCGCTCAAGCGCAGACCGCGCGGTGCGCGGTCGCGTTGGCGCTTCGATGCGTGTCAGTCAGGCCAGATGCTCGCTCACTTGTGCTCCCCCACTTTCAAGCGATGCGGCGCGCTAGATGAGCAGCATCGCTCACACACAACCTCCCGCGCGGTGCATCGCAGGCCTTGATTTTAAGCGGGGATGGTCAAAGTGAGCTGGGCGCTTGCAGGTGCAGCGGCTACGCTCCGTAGAAGAACTCCTCCTTGGCGATCTTGCCGTCGCGCACGGTCAACACGACGATCTCGTCCATGGTGTTGCGGCGCCCGCTCTCGATGTGCGTCATGTCAAAGGTCATGTGGACGGCGAACTTGTCATCGCCGTGGGGCCACGGCCCGTTGACGGCTTGGCTGTGGACCTCGTGGTTGGCGTCGAACCACTGGCTCTTGCCGCGCAGCGCGTCGAGCCCTTGGGCGGTGCGATCCATGCCAGGCGCCGCGCTGGCCTCCACGCTGACGGCGTCCTCGGCGTAGAGGGTGTTGAGCAGCTCCAGAAAGCGGCCCGCTTTGACGTGGTTGACGTAGTCTTGGGCGATGGTGTGCAGTGACATGGGCTCTCCTGAGGTTTGGACCTGTCCGCAGACAGCGTCGATGAGGGGAGCGGGCACTGTAGCGCCTATCCCTGACAGATCTTGTCAGGTATGTTTACCGTCACGGCGCGAGGAGGCGCCAGCGCGATGAACACGCATGATCGACGCGAGGCGCTGATAGGCTGGCTGCGCGGGCGCCCCAGCGCCACCGCAGGGCAGGCGGCGGCGCGCTTTGGGGTCACGCAGCGGACCATCCTGCGTGACATTGAGGCGCTGCGGGCGCGCGGCGAGCAGATCGTGAGCAGCTCGGGGCCGGGTGGTGGTTTTCAGGTGGACGGGTGTTCGCGCCTGCCCGCCGTGCGCCTCACCGTGGAGGAGGTCGTCGGGCTGACGCTGGCCGCAGGGATGGCGCGCCAAGTCACGACCGGCATCCCGTATGCGCGCGTGGCAGAGCAGGCCGTGGACCGGCTCATCGCGACGCTGCCTAGGGAGCGTGCGGCTGAGCTGCGCAGGCTCATGCAGCGCATCACCGTGGGCGCGCCCGCGTCGGCGCAGGTGAGCGCCAGCTTGGGGGAGGTCGAGGACGGCTTCTTGAGCAAGTTTGAGGCGGCGTTCTCACGTAGTCGCGTCCTGTCGTTCGCGTATACGGATCGCTTGGATCAGGCCACGACGCGGGTGGTTGAGCCGCACGGGCTGTTGCTCCAGCTGCCGATCTGGTACGTCATCGCCCATGATCGGCTGCGCGATGCGCCGCGCATGTTTCGCGTCGATCGCATGCGCCACGTCGCGCTGTGTGATGAGGGCTTTGAGCCCAAGCCGCCGTCGTGGTTCGCTGAGTATCTCGACCCATGCTATGTGAAGCGCGGCCTCTGAAGGGCCACTTGTGCTCCCCCACTTTTAAGCGATGCGGCGCCCTCAATAAGCAGCATCGCTCACACACAACCTCCCCAGCGGTGCATCGCAGGCCTTGATTCTAAGCGGGGATCGTCCAAGCGAGCCGGTCGCTTGCAGCGCGCAGTGCGACGGCGCGGGGTCGTGCCCGCGTCGACCCACTGTGGCTAGCGCGCCAAAGTCAGCGCGCTTTACCCTTGCGCTCACGCGCTGCGCGCGCGCAGATTATCGCGCACTTACGGTACGCTCACCTTCAACCCCAGCTGTTCTAGGAGCCCTCGCGATGCTCATGCGCAAGCCCCCCCACGTCACCGTCCCCGACATGACCGGCAAGGTCGTGTTGATCACTGGCGCCAACACTGGCATCGGCAAAGAGACAGCGCGCGCGCTCGCCAAGGCAGGCGCCCATGTGTTCTTGGCGGGTCGCTCGCCCGAGCGCACGGAGCCTGTGGTCGCGGAGCTTCGCCAAGAGGCCGGTCACGACAAGGTGGAGTTCTTGCCGCTCGATCTGAGCGCGTTTGACTCCGTGCGCTCGGGCGCCAAGGCGTTCCTCGCGCGGGGCTTGCCCTTGCACCTGCTGATCAACAACGCGGGCGTGGCGGGGCAGATGGGGCTTGGCGGCGAGGGCTTTGAGGCGTCGTTTGGCGTCAATCACTTGGGCCACTTCTTGCTGACCTTGCTGCTCGTCGATCGGCTCAAGGAGAGCGCGCCCGCGCGGATCGTGACCGTGGCCAGCGACGCGCACTATCGCGCGCCGGGCCTCGATCTGGAGCGCGTCAAGGCGACGCCGCGCACGCCCATGGCGTTCCCCGAGTATTGCGACTCCAAGCTCGCCAACGTGCTGTTCACGCGCGAGCTTGGGCGCAGGCTTGAGGGCAGCGGCGTGACCGCCTACTCGCTGCACCCCGGCGTGGTCGCCTCGGACCTGTGGCGCGAGGTGCCGCGCCCGGTGCGCTGGGTCATCAAGCAGTTCATGATCAACAATGAGGAGGGCGCTCGCACCACGCTGCACTGCGCCACCTCGCCAGCGCTCGCCAGCGAGTCGGGCAAGTACTACGACGCGTGCAAGCCCAAGACGCCCTCAAAGCGCGCCCGCGACGACGCCAAAGCCCGCGCGCTGTGGGAGCAGAGCGTCGCTTGGACCCAGGCCCCCGACCTCGCCGCTCCCGAGGCTGACGCATGACGATGCGGTGAAGCTTCGCGACCGCCTCGCTGCTCGTCAGCGCGCTGGCCGCCTGTGACAAGGGCGCGCCAGCGCCCACACCAGCGCCGGTTGAGCTGCTGGCCGAGACGACGCCTGATCAGGCCGCGCTGGGGGCGAGGAATGACAGTGAGCGGGAGGTCGTCTGGTGAGACGACCTCCCGCTCTTGACCTCGCACCGCTTGATTTTAAGCGGGGAGGCGCGACGTGATGCTGGCCGACGCAGCTCAGGCGCGCGCGCTGAGTCAGAGGTCGCAGCGCGCGGATTGGAGGTAGTTGGTGCAGCGCGAGGGGATGCGAATCCCGATCTCATCTTGGAGCCAGAGGGCGACCTGGCTGAGCTTGTCGAGCGACAGGCCCGAGCTAACGCCCAAGCTGTCGAGCAGGTAGACCAGATCCTCGCTGCCGAGGTTTCCGGCCGCGCCGGGCGCGTAGGGGCAGCCGCCGATGCCGCCCACAGAGCTGTCAAAGCAGCGCATCCCGGCCTCATAGGCGACAAACGCGTTGGTGAGCCCCATGCCGCGCGTGTCGTGCAAGTGCAGCGCGACGCGCTCATGTCCAAAGCGCGCGATGATCTCGGCGCAGTCGCGGCGCACCTGGAGCGGCGTGCCCATGCCGGTGGTGTCGCCCAGTGAGACGGCGTGGACACCCATGTCAAACAGCGTCTGCGTCTGCTCGATGACGCGCCCAAACGGGAGCTGGCCCTCATACGGGCAGCCAAACACCATCGAGATGTAAGCGCGCACCTGCAAGCCTTCGGGGCGCGCGACCGTCATGATCTGCGCAATGTCGCTGAGGCTCTGCTGCACGGAGCGGTTGAGGTTCTTGCGGTTGTGAGTGTCACTGGCGGAGATGAAGACCGCGATGTGAGCGATCTTGGCCTCAAGCGCGCGCTCCAGGCCGCGCATGTTTGGCGTGAGGGCCCAGTAGTTGACGCCCTGCACGGGCTCAAGCGCGCGCGCCAGCGCGTCGGTGTCAGCCATCTGAGGCACCCACTTGGGGTGCACAAAGCTGCCGATCTCAATGTCGCGCGCGCCCGCGTCGATGAGCTGTCGGATCAAGGCTAAGCGCTGCTCAGGCGTCAAGATGAGCTGCTCATTTTGGAGCCCGTCGCGCGGGCCAACCTCGAACACGCGGACCGGCTCAGCGGCGCGCGAAGGGGATGATGTAGACATGACGTTGAGCCCTGGGTGAGACAGATGACGACGCCAGTGAGCGTAGTCTTGTGGTGCAACCGCTGTCAACCGGCCCTCATTTCCTCTCCGCGCGCTGAGCGGTCGCTGCGCGGCCATGAGCGGTCGTGGGGGCGAGCTGACCCGCAGGTCGCCTGCGGCGCGTGGGGCAGGCGCTGGCCCACGTTGACTTTTGGCGCGCGGCGCCCGTATCCTGTTCGCCACGTCAGCGCCGCTGGCCAGCGGCGCTGACGTAGCAGCGAGGCCCCTGCCCCCTCTTGACCCACGAGCGCGCTTGATGACTGAGCCCCCCTCGCCGCTTACGGCCCACCAGCACGTCGCGTTGATGTGGTGTGAGAGCCCGGCTGTGCTGGAGGAGCTGTGTCGCTCGCTCGATCTGAGCGCGCTGGCCATCGAGCGCGTGGGCAGCCAAGGGCTCGTCGTGCCGACCCCGCAGCTCGACGCGCTCACGCGCATGCTCCATGAGCGTGGCATCTTCCCGCGCGTCATCGGCCAAGCGCCAACGCGTGATGAGGATGAGGAGGAGGACGCCCCATGAGCGATCGATCTCAACCCGCGCGCGCGCGCGCGGGCGCCTCGGGGCCGCTGCGCCTAGAGGAGCTGACGCAGCTGTGGGAGCGCGGCTTGAGCTTGCTGCTGCGCGAGATGATCGCCAAGGCGTGGGGCGCGCCCGCGCAGTCGCCGAGCGCGCTCTATGCGGCGATGCAGCGGCCTGAGCGCGCGCGCGCTATGCTGCGAGACATGCCCGCGCGCGAGCGCGCCATCTTGCAGCAGCTCGCGCACGCGGGCGGTCGCATGCGCGGTGAGTCGGCGCGCAAGGCGCTGCTGCTGCGCGGCGCAGGTGACTGCGCGCGCGCCTTGCGTCAGCTCCTGGAGCTGGGCCTGATCTTGCCCGCGCCCAGCACCCAGCTCACCGTCCTTGAGCATGAGCCGCTGCTGGTGCATCAGGGCTTCTTGAGCATGGAGCTGGCGCTGACGCCCGCGCTGTATGCGCTGCTGACGCGTTCGCACGAGCCTGGCGCGTCACACGCAGAGGGGCATGAGGTGCCTGAGCGCGGGGAGGTGGGCGCCTGGGAGGGCAGCGCGCGCTTGGTGCGTCGCGCGAGCGTCGAGGCGCTGGAGCTTGACCTGCTGCATCTGTGCGCCGCGCTCACGCGCGCGCCGCTGCGCCTCAACCGCTCCGGTATGCCCAACCGACGCAGCCTCTCAAGGCTCGCGCGTGGGCTTTGCTTGCCTGGCCTCGACGCGGGCATCGCGCATGAAGACCTCGATCTGAGCGATCCAGAGCAGGCCGACTACTTGGCGTTCTTGATGGCGCTAGCACGCCAGCTTGAGCTCTTGAGCCTGCAAGATCAAGCGCTGCTGGCGCAGCCCGCGCGCGTCGAGGCGCTGATGTGCGCGCCTGAGCCTGAGCGCAACCGCGCGCTGTTAAGCGCGATCCGTGACGTGAAGGTCTGGAGCGAGGTGCTCAGCCATGGCATCGCCCATGGCCTGAGCGATGAGGGCTTGGTGAGCCGCCAGCTCTCCATCACGGAGCCCAACGGGGCGCCGCTCATCGGCGCGCGCGGCTACGTGCTGTCGCTCTTGCGCCGCGCACACTTGCGCGGCTGGACGCCGCTTGAGGCGCTGGTGGAGCTTGGCACCCGCTTTGACCGCGACTACCTGCCGCGCGTGCTGGAGCGCGCGAGCGTGGAGGTCAGCCCCCAAGCCTACCTGCGCATCTGGCTCACCCACGCGCTGTGCTGGATGGGCGTCGTGGAGCTTGGCGAGGGCCAAGACGAGGCGCGCGTCGATCTCATGCGGTTCACCGCGCGCGGGATGCGCGTGTTGGGGGTCGAGGACGCGCCTGAGCCTGCGCACACCACGCAGCCGTGCCTCATCGTGCAGCCTAACCTGGAGGTCACGGTCCTGCTCGACGCGGCCGACACCGCCGACCTGGCCAAGCTCTATCAGCTCGCCAGGCGCGTCACGCTCGCCGATCGCGCGGCGACCTTTCGCCTGAGCGCGGAGTCGGTGCAGCGCGGCTATGCGCTGGGCCTAGACGCCGCCAAGGCGGCCGCGTTCTTGAGCGAGCGCGGGCTGACGCCGCTGCCTGAGTCCATCCGCGTGCAGCTGGAGGAGTGGGAGCGGCTGTGGCGCCGCGTCATGCTGCGCGCTGATGGCGTGCTCCTGCGTCACGCCGATCCGGATCAGCTCGATCTCGCGCTGGAGCAGCTGCGGGTGGTGTGGCGCGATCGTGCACCCCATGTGGAGCGCCTCGCGCCTGACGCCGCCTTCATCGATCATCCGGATCCGCCGGGCCTGAGCAAGCTCTTAGAGCAGCGCCAGGGGCTGCGCTTGGATTATATGGGCGAGCTGCCGGCGACGATGCGCGCGCCGGATGCGCTGACGCTCACGGTGCAGCCGCAGGCGCTGGATCTGGTGAGCGCGCACGCGCTGCGACAGCTGGCGAGCTTGGAGGGCCAAGGCGCGGGCACGCAGCGCTGGCGCCTGGACCTCGACGCGATTCACGCGCGCTGCGGCGATGACGCGCTGGAGCACCTGCTGGGCTGGCTTGAGCCGCGCTTGGTGGGCGGCGTCGCGCCCGCGCAGACGCTCACGCTGCGCAGCATGATGGAGCGGCCGCCTCGCGCGATCTTATCGGAGCCGATGGTGCTCATCACGATGGAGGACGCGCAGACAGCGCGGCTGCTGTCCGAGGTGCCGCAGGTGCGAGCGCTGGGCGCGCAGCTCATCGCGGACGCCGTCTTGGCGCTGCCCGCACATCGCGAGGCCGCGCTGCGCGCGCTGCTGGCCTCGCTGAGCATGACGCTGCGTCGCGCCTGACCCGGTCATCAAGCGCAGACGCTCACCCCACCTCTCCTCGTCGAGGATCGCATGAGCGCTACGCGCAAGCCCTGGTATCGTGAGCTGCACTGGCAGATCGCCGTCGGCATCGTCGTCGGGTTCATCTACGCCATGGGCGTGCGCCTCGCGCTGCCGATGCCCCCCCTCGACGCCCCCGCGCGCGAGGCCACCATGGCCGCGTGGGAGAGCTGGGCTGCGCCCGCGAGGTTCTTGGGTGATCTGTTCATCCGCGCCTTGAAGCTCATCATCATCCCGCTGGTGGTGGCGAGCTTGGTGACGGGCGTGCGCAGCATCGGTGACACCGCGCAGCTGGGCCGCGTGGGGCTTCGCACGCTGCTCTATTATATGGTCACCACGTTCGTGGCGGTGGTCACAGGCTTGGTGGCGGTCAACCTGATCCGCCCTGGCGTGGGGCTCAACATGAGCTATGACGCCGCCGAGACGCCCCCCATCAAGCCCTTATTAGAGGTCTTTCGCGACATCATCCCGCCCAACGCGCTCGCCGCCTTCGCCGCCAATGACATGCTGCCGAGCATCGCCGTGGCGATGCTCTTGGGCGCGGGCCTGCTGAGCGTCGGCGCCAAGGGTGATCCGCTGGCGGCGCTGTTTGAGTCGCTCAATGAGGTGGTGCTCAAGATCACGGGCTGGATCATGGCGACCTCGCCAGTGGGCGTCGCCGCGCTGTTCGCCGCCACGTTGCTCGACCCAAAGCTCGCAGACGTGAGCCTGTTCCTGACGAACCTCGGCGGCTACATGGCCACGGTGCTCGCCGGGTTGGGCTTTCATGGGCTGGTGATCCTGCCGCTGACGCTGTGGATCTTCACGCGTCGCAACCCCTTCAAGTTCATCCAGGCGCTGGCGCCAGCGCTGCTGACCTCGTTCTCCACCGCGTCGAGCGCGGCGACCTATCCGGTGACGCTGGACTGCGTGACCGAGCGCGCGGGCGTGCCTCGCCAGAGCGCGAGCTTCGTGCTGCCGCTGGGGGCGACGATCAACATGGACGGCACCGCGCTCTATGAGGCCGTCGCGGCCGTGTTCATCGCCAACGCGCTCGGCATTGAGCTGAGCATGGGGCAGCAGCTCATCATCGTCATCACCGCGACCTTGGCCGCCATCGGCGCGGCGGGCGTGCCAAGCGCGGGCCTCGTCACCATGATCGTCGTGCTGGAGAGCGTCGGCTTGCCCGGTGAGGCGTACGGGCTGGTGGTCGCCGTCGATCGGCTGCTCGACATGGTGCGCACGACGGTGAACGTCTGGGGTGACGCGATCGGCGCGGCGGTCGTCTCGCGCTGGATGCCTGACTCGACAGCTGATCACACCGCCCCTGCGCTGGATCCTCCATGACGCAGCGTTTGCGTTGCGCGCCCCCTCAGCGTAAGCTGCGCCGAGCGTTTGCGCCTCATCACATCACCGGCACATGGTCATATCCGCCCCATGAATCACACTCGCCAAGCTCGCTGGGGGGCGCTCCTGCTCGCGCTCGCCGTCTTCTGCAACGCCTGCATTGAGGTGCATCCGCTTGGCGCCGCGCGCCCTGCGCCCGACGCGCCCGCTGATATGCCTGATCTCGACGCGAGCGACAGCGATCAGACGCCCGATGCGCCCATCGATGCGCCTGATGACAGCGGGGAGCTTGAGGAGCCCGATCTCACTGATATGATGCCCGATCTGTCACACTGCTTCAGCCCTCAAGGCGCTGATATGCCAGAGGATATGTGGGGGGATATGATGGCGGGCATGCCCGCCGAAGACATGGCCCCTAGCATCCCTTACAAACCTTGCGAGCTTGGCGCAATGGAGTGTGATGGTTTTGGGGGGCTGCGCACCTGCGTCAACGATGAGCGGGGTTGCCCGGTCTTTGGTGAGCTTGAGCCTTGCGGTCCAGATCGCGCCTGTGTGGGTGGTGTGTGTCAATGCACCAACCCTTGCAAGCAGGGTGATCTGCGCTGCGTTGATAATCAAAACGCTGAGATCTGCTTGCACGGCGCGGGTGTCTGCCCGACCTGGGCGCCCAGTGATACATGTGAAGGCGCCACCTCGTGCTTCCTGGGTCAGTGCGCTTGTCCCAACAACTGTAGATTGGGTGAGACGCGCTGCGACGGGCGCGAGCTGCAACGGTGCGCCGCGATCGGCAACTGTCGTGGCTGGGTGACTGTGCGCACCTGCGCTCCTGGCTCGGAGCGTTGCGAGGCGATCAACGACAGCAGCGCCCAGTGCGTAGGATGCGACATCATTTGTAGCCCCGGCGCGCGCTTCTGCAATCAAGGCAATGTCTCGCGCTGCGAGCTGGTCGGCGATAATGCCTGCCCTCGCGCCCAGCCCGACAGTCAGTGTGACAGGCCCTGGTGTGGGTTAGGATGCTTCTTTAGCTGCAAAGAATGCGGCGGTTGTAACTACTGCCCCTGATCTGAGGATCATGCACAGGATTTGCGCCCGGTGTGATGCCGGGTTACGCTGCCAGACGCCAAACGCGCCGCTGTGACGCGCCCGGCCCTCAAGCGCAACTCCTTGTGAGACGGACCCCACGCCGCGATGTCATCAGCGCTCAGCTCACAGGCCGAAGGGGAGCAAGCCCACCTCGTCACCCCTGAGGATGAGGCGACCCTTGCGCCTATGACGCCAGCGGTTGTCGATGACGCTCCCGCGCGCGTGCCAGCGTGGCGCATCGTCAAGACCGCCCCGCTGCTCAAGTGGCTGGTCTTGCCGCTGGCGCTGCTGACGCTCTTGCTCGCGCTCAGCTTCCTCGCCCGCACGCAGCTGGTGGTGGGGCCGCTGATGCGCGACGCCATCGCGCGCGAGGCGCAGCGGCGCGGCATGGACCTCTACATCGGCGAGGTGCGGCCTGCGGGGCTGACGGGCGTGCGCCTGCATCACGTGCGCGCGCGCTTAAAGCGTGGCCACTACATCCTCGACACGCAGCTCGCCGCGGTGGAGCTGTCCCCCGACCTCATTGAGAGCTTTCGCCAGCGCCGCCCGGTGCCGCAGACGGTGGTGATGCATGATGGCGTCGTGCGCTTGGAGCGCGCGCCGACGGCGGCGCAGTGGTCGACGTGGGAGCGCTACCAGCAGCTC
>CAYXWB010000020.1:0-11618 GCA_964468515.1 uncultured Bradymonadales bacterium
TCGTGCTGTATGTGTTCGCCGCGCTGCACGCTTGGGGCGAGGAGCGCTGGTCGATGGGGCGGCTGGTGCTGGTGATGCTGGTCTCGCTGGTGCCGGGGGGCGCGTTCTGGCTGGAGCACAAGCTGCGGCGCGAGCAGCTCGCGCTGGCGAGCGCGCCAGCGCCTGCTTGAGACCCGCTCGTCGCGCTTGCTTGCTGTGACGCCACGTGTATGCTGAGCGCACACGTGAACGTTGAGCCAGCAGCTCAGCCGCTTTGAGAGCGGGGAGGGCGCGATGACATCTCTCACTCCTTTAAAATCACCGCGCCATGATGCGCTGCGTGGTGCTGCGCTCTATGTGGCGATAGGCATCCTCTACATCTTGCTCTCAAGCACGCTCGCCCTTGACCGCGCGATCGATGCGCGCTGGCTCGCCCACATTGAGCTGCTCAAAGGCTGCGCCTATGTGCTGTTCACGGGGGCGCTCCTCTATGGAGGCATGCGCTGGATCCTCACGCGCTATCAGCACCAGACGCACGCCTTAGCGCAGAGTCAGCAGGCGCTCTTGGCCAGCGAGCAGCGCGCCCAAGCTGCGCTGCTGGCCTCCTCGGTCGCCCATGATCTGAACAACCTCCTGATGGTCATCGCCAGCAACGTCGAGCTGCTGCGCCTAGAGCCTTCGCCCTCACCCGATGCCAGCGCCGCGCTGGATGACATCGGCGTCGCGCTGGCGCGCGGCGAGTCGTTGGCGAGGCGTTTAGGTGGCGTCGCACAGGTGGTCGCGCGCTGTGAGCCTGTGGCGCTGCTGACGCTCGTCCAAGAATGCCTCATGCTCGTGTCAGGCCATCACCGCGTGCGCGGCTGTCAGCTCATGCTCTCCACGCAGACCGAGGTTCAGCTCAACGCCTGCGAGGGGCTGCTCCATCAGGCGCTGATCAACCTCATCTTCAACGCCGCCGACGCCATGGACGGCCAGGGCATCATTGAGCTGCGCCTCGTCCCCCAAGCCGATGGGGTCTGGTTGGAGGTTCATGATGAGGGGCCTGGCATCCCGATCGCGGAGCGCGCCGCGATCTTTGAGCCTTTCTATACCACCAAGGCCACAGGCGTCGGCTTGGGCATGATCTCCGTGCGCGCGAGCGCCCAAGCCCATGGCGGTCGCGTGGAGATCGCCGACTCACCGCGCGGTGGCGCGCTTGTGCGCTTGTGGCTGCCTCACCAGCGCTACGCCTAGCGCGCCTGTCAGCCCCTCAGCTCAGTGAGGCAGGCTCTCTAAGTAGCTCGCCCACGGCTCGGGTTTGCCGCCCCTCCAGAGGTGACGCGGCTGCTCAAGCCGAGGCAGCGCCTCGCTGGCCCTGTCTAACAGCTCCCCTGAGACGCGCGTCAAGCCCTGGTTGCCCTCAAGCTGGAGCACGCGCAGCTGCCGTAGCATCGGGGAGCGCGTCATCACCAGGATCGCGTCGTCATTGAGCGCGCAGTGCGTCATCCCCAAGCGCTCAACCTGCGCCATCACCGGGTGCGAGAACAACATCGCCAGCGCCTCGACCGCCAGCGCTGTGTGCGTGATGTGCAGCTCGCGCAGCTGCCCCGGCACCGTGGCGCCCGCCAGCAGGCGCGCCACGTCTCGCGTCTTCAGCTCGCATCGCTGCAATGACAGCGTCTGCAGCGCGGGCAGCGCCTCATGGCTGAGCAGCCTGTCGAGCAGCTGCGTCTCGCTCAACGTCGCGCATCGCCTCAGCGTGAACACCTCCAGCCGCCTCAATCGCGGTGGGCTCACCAAGTGATCGAGGCGCGCGGTCGTCCACGCGCTGGCGCGGCGCTGCTGATCGATCGTCAGCTGATCCACCAGCCCCAGCAACCCTGCGCGCTCGGGTGCGCATAAGTCATACCAGAAGCCTGTGAAGTCTTGCGCGTCGATGCTCAGCGTCGCGCGCCATCGCCGCAGCCAGTACGCCGCGTAAGGGATCACGATCCCTTCACGATCCTGATCCTCAGGCCACGCGCGCAGCGCCGAGAGCACCTTGCGCAGCGCCTTGCCGCTGGGTGGTCCCTCCAGCAGCGCGCGCAGCGCCTTAAACGCGTCCTCATGATGATCCAAGAACGCGTCATAGCGCGCCACGTCAAGCTCTTCTAAAGGTCCTATCCTCATCAGCGCTCGCTCAGCTCACGCGCCGCATCGCAGCGGCGAAGAATCCATCCGTCTCATGGCGATCAGGATGCAGGCGCAGCGCCGTGTCTTCGGGCTCATGGTGCGGGATCGCCACATCAAGCAGCGCGCTCACAGGCACCGCCTCAAAGCCCGGGTGGTTGGCCAAGAACGACGCCACCACGCGCTGATTCTCCTGCTCAAGCACCGAGCAGGTCGCGTACACCATCACGCCGCCAACGCGCAGCAGCGGCGCGTGCGCGTCCAAGAGCTCACGCTGCGTCTGCGCGAAGCCCGCGATCGCCTCCTCGCTTAATCGCCACAGCCCGTCGGGGTTGCGCCGCAGCGCCCCCGTGCCTGAGCACGGCGCGTCGATCAGCACCGCGTGCGCGCGCTCGCGCAGCTTCGCCAAGCGCCTCGGCTGCGCCTCGTAGATGCGCACGTTGTGCGCACCCGCGCGCCGCGCCCTCAGCTTCAGCGCGCTCAGCCGACGCTCGCTCGTGTCCAGCGCGATCAGCTCGCCGCGGTTCTGCATCTGCGCCGCCATCAACAGCGTCTTGCCGCCCGCGCCTGCGCACGCGTCCACCACCACCTCGCCAGGGCGCGCGGGCACCATCAGGCCCAAGAGCTGGCTGCCCTCATCTTGCAGCTCAATCCAACCATCGCGCCACGGCGCCAAGTGCATCAGCCGCGCGTGGCGCGGGCGACGCATGCCCACCGCGCTGAGCGCGCACGCCTCAAACGGATGCTCAAGCGCCGCCATCGCCGCCATCGCCTGCTCGCGCGTCGCCTTGAGCGTGTTCACGCGCGCCGTCATCGGCGGCCGCTGACGCAGCGCTTGCGCTAGCTCGATCGCGCGGTTTGGCCCATACTGATGCACCAGCATCGCCGCGAACCACTGCGGCAGGCTCGCCCCCAACATCAACGCCTCCATGGGCGCCATCTCATGCAGCGCGTCGCGCTGCGCCTCAATCGCCTCAAGATACGGCCTCGGCTCCTCCACATCGCGCGCGATCGGATCATCGAGCAGCAACACCAGCGCGATGGCCATCGACATGCCATCCACCGGCTCGCCCGAGCGGCGCGCGATGTCCTCAATGCGCGTGCGGTGGCGCGCCGCGTCGAGCGCTAAGCCCCCCAGCCGGTCACGCGCGCCCGAGGTGAAGCCGGGGATCGTCTTGAGGTTGCGGTGGAGCGTCAGGTCGACGGGCGTGTCGCTGGCGAGGATCGCCTCGATGAGCGTCGCGAGCGCGGGCAACATCGGCGGTCGATGGACAGGTTGGGGTCGTCGGCGGGGGGGCATAGAGGCATGATACCGTATCAGAAGATCACCAGATGACGCCCGTGGGGCGCCGAGGAGGAAAGACCATGACACGCTCAAGCGCCGACGACAAGCAGGGCCACGATTACTCACAGGCCTTGGCCCTGGCCATCACCGCCGCGCGCGCCGCTGGCGCCGCGCTGCGTGATGAGCTGCGTCGCCCCGACGGCCCGCGCGGCGCGGGCAGCCACTGCGTCGCGGATGAGGAGATCGAGGCCACGCTGCGCGACGCGCTTGAGGCACACGACCCACGCTTCGGCGTGCGCGGTGAGGAGCTGCCCTCGCGCGATCGCGCTCCCCACGACCCCGACCTGCACTGCTGGTGGATCGATCCTCATGATGGCACCTCCTCTTATATGCGCGGATGGCGGGGCACCACGGTGTCGATCGGCCTGACGCGCGGTGACACCCCCGTGCTCGGCGTCATCTTCGCCTTCGCCTGGCCCGACGATGACGGCACCCTCTATGCCTGGGCCGAGGGCATGCCCCACGTCACGCGCGATGACACGCCGCTGGCGCGCGATTGGTCCCCTTGGGGCGCGGGCCAGGTCGCCCTCATCTCGCAAGACGCCGACCGCTGCTCAAGCGTCAACGCCGCGCTCGTCGCCCCAGGCCGCTATCAGGTCGCCCCAGGCATCGCCTCGCGCTTGGCCTGGACCGCCGCAGGGCTTGGCGACGCCGCCGTCTCACTGTACGGGCCGTCGTGCTGGGACATCGCCGCAGGTCACGCGCTGGTGCGCGGCGCGGGCGGCGAGCTGGTCGATCAAGACGGCAAGCCGCCGCGCTACCTCACCCCGAGCCGCCTGGATCGCGTGTTCGCGGGCTCAGCCAGCGCCGTGGCCACGCTCGTCGCGCGCGACTGGTCACGCGCGCTCAGCGCGCCGAGCGAGGCGCAGCCGCGCGACCTCGCCAAACCCTCGCTCGCGCTGCGCGTCGCAGACGCGGCCTCGCTGCGCCGCGCCCAAGGCTGCTGGCTTGGCCAGCTCTCAGGCGACGCGCTCGGCGCGCTCGTCGAGTTCCAGCAGCCCGCGCAGATCCTCGCGCGCTACCCCGACGGTGGCCCAAGCCTGCTCGCTGACGGCGGCACCTGGGACACCTTGGCAGGTCAGCCCACCGATGACTCGGAGCTGGCGCTCGCGCTCGCGCGCGCGCTCGTGGCGCGCGGCGGCTTTGACCTCGACGCCATCGCCTCCCACTACGCCGACTGGATCGCCAGCGCCCCCTTTGACATGGGCCAGACCACCGCGCAGGCGCTGGGGCCCGCGCTGGGTGCATCACAGCAGGGCCAGCCGCCCGCCGCCGCAGCGCAAGCTGCGGCGAGCCTTGAGAGTCAGGCCAATGGCGCGCTGATGCGGGTGAGCCCGCTGGGGATCTTGGGGGCGGGGGCCGAGGTCGATGAGGTCATGGCCTGGGCGCGCGCCGACGCCTCGCTCACCCACCCGCACCCCGTATGCCAAGACGCTAGCGCCATCTTCGCCGCGACCATCGCGCGCGCGATCCAGCACGGTGACACCCCCAACGCGCTGTATCACTGGGCCCTCACCACCGCGCGCGAGCGCGCGCTGCATCCGGACGTGATCTCCTCGCTGGAGCAGGCGACAAGCGGCCCTCCGCATGATCTGATGTATCAGATGGGGTGGGTGCGCTTGGCGCTGCAGAACGCTTATGCCCAGCTGTTGCGCGCGCCTTCCTTTGAGGCTGGTGTGCGCGACACCGTGGCGCGCGGCGGTGACACTGACACCAACGCCGCCATCGCGGGCGCGCTGCTGGGCGCCGCGCATGGCCGCGACGCGCTGCCCGCGCAGTGGACCCGCGCCGTGCTGTGCTGTCGCCCCATCCAAGGCCTCGCCACCGTGCGTCGCCCCAGGCCGCGCTGGCTGTGGCCCGTGGACGCCCTCACGCTCGCCGAGCACCTGCTCGCCACAGGCCTTCAGGCGCGTGGGTGAGCGTGTTCGCGCGCGTGGTGCTCACTCATGTGCTCAGCGCCAGCGACGAGCAGCCCTGAGCTTGCGGACGGGCGCGCCTTCCGGCGCGCCCGTCCGATTGAGACAAGCCTAGCTCAAGCGATGCAGCGCGGTCTTTCGGGCGCACGCTCACACACAACCTCCCGCGCGGTGCGTCGCAAGTGAAGATTTTATGCGGGGATCGTCCAAGTCACGCCTTCACTTGCACGGGGCCTGCGCGCGCCAAGGTGAGGGCGCGCTAAGCCTCAGAAGACGTAGCTCACCCCCGCGCGAAACGCGGGCGCGGCGATGATGTTCACCACCCGCAGCGCGCCCTCCGCGCTCAGCGCCAAGCCCAGCCCCTGCCAGAGGTCGGCGCGCAGCTCCAGGCCGATCGCTGTGAACTGCACCCCATCGCCCAAGCCTGAGAAGTTAAATTGAGGCGCTGGTGTGCCCAGCGGCTCCAGACCGTAGACCTTGGTGATAAGCCAGATCCGGCTCAAGAAGCCGATGGGATAACGCCACCCCAGCTCCACGCGGTAGGTCGCGCCATCCGTGATGCCCCGCGTGCGCGCGTGATAGCCAAGCTGCATCACCAGGTAGTGCTGCAGCGGCCAAGCCTCCCCGCCAAAGCTCGTCCCAGCCACAAGCCCCATCTCCACATCAAGCTCGCCGTCGCCCGTCGGCAGCAGCGGCGCGACGCTCGCGTCGCCGCCGCTGACCGTGGGGCTCGTGTCGCCTGTGGGCAAGCCCAGCTGCGCGCCCGCTGACAGGCGCAGCGGCCCCTCAATGAGGCCTGACCACAGGCCCAAGCGCGTGTCACCGAGGCCTTGGGTTGTGCCCTGGTTGTCCCACGCGTTGCGGCGATACAGCTCCCCTGCGGCGGTCAGCATCAGCCAGCGCTCGATGAGGCCAAGCTCCGCATACAAGCTCACCGTCGTCGCGCTGAACGGATCCGACAGCGGCTGCGCGACGCTGTGGGCGTCATAAGAGGCGTCGCCGCTGATGCTGCGCACGCTCAGCTCCACGAAGCCCGCCCCTGGCTCGCGGATCCACGCCTGCGCGTAAGCCTCAGTGGGGCTGAGTGAGCAGAGCAGGGCGGCGCATAACATCGCCGCAGGAGCGCGCCGGCTGAGCGCTGCTGTCATGAGGGCCTCGGGGGTTTGACGCGCGAGCGCGCCAGATCATCGTGGGATGTGCGTCTAGCCTCTGCGAGCTCTCGTCGCAGCGTCAACCTTGCGATGACGCGCCGCTATCAATCATGCCCTTATGATGCGCCCAACACGCGTAGGTTTCTTGGCGCCGCTCAGCGCTCCACCTTGACGCCGCGCCAGAACGCCACATACCCCTCGATGTTCTTGGCCGCCGCCTTCGCCTGCGGATAATACCACGCGGCGTTAGGGTTACGCTTGTCGCCCACCACCACATCATAGTAGCTCGCCGTGCCCTTCCAGGCGCACACCGATGTGTGGGAGGAGGGCACAAAGTGCTCCGCCTTGAGCGCGCTCGGCGGAAAATAGACGTTGCCCTCGACCTCCTCAAAGGTGTCCGATCGCGCGATGATGACGTCGTTCCAGATAGCGCGTGGCATAAGCGTCGCTCCATAAGCAGAAGAGAGGTTGTCCTAAGCTGCCCTCGCGAAGATGCGCACAAGACGCCGCGCGGCGCAGCGTGGCATGTTTGCATCGTGACGCGATCATCCAAGCGCGTCGTGATAGCGCGTCGCGCGCTATGATAAAACACGACGCTAACCCTCAAGCCGGAGCGCTGAAGATGCAGCTTCATCAGGAACGCACATGGACGCACCCCCTGCGCGCGTGGCGCGTCGCGATGACAGGCGACGGCCGCCGCGTCGTGCTCGCGAGCTACGGCGCGATCCAGGCCTGGGATCTTGAGCGGGATGTGATGTTATGGGAGCACCCGCTGCCTGATCCCAAGACGATCGCCTCGTCACTCGCTATCAGCCCAGACGGGCAGACGCTCGCGATCTCAATGGGACGCGAGATCGTCTTGGTGGCGCTTGAGACAGGCCAACAACTGCGCACGATCGCGCAGGGTGCGACGAGCGCGTCGCGGCTCTATTTTAGCCCCGATGGCGCGCGCTTGTTCTTAGCGCGCGGCGCGATCGCGCCTGGCGCGCGCGTGGGCACGATCGACGTCGTCGACGTGGCGCGCGATGAGGTCGTGTTGGCGCTGCGCGGCGCCAAGCGCTTTCAATCGCTCCAGCTCAGCGCTGACGGCGCCAAGCTCTGGGCCACAGGCGACAAGTCCTTGTGGGGCTTTGAGCTGAGCAGCGGCGCGCTCTTGTGCCGCTATCCCTTCGCCACTTACGGCGCCACGAGCGTCGCGCTGTGTGAGGATGGTGAGTCAGCGTGGGTGGGGCAGGTCGGCCCGGCGCTGACGCGCCTGCGCTTGGGCAAGAAGACCAAGAAAGTGCTCGCGAGCGCGCCGATGGCGAGCCAAGAATGTCTCGCCATCGATCCGCAGGGGCGCTGGCTGCTGGTCGTCGCCCAACCTGGGCTCGCGCTGCATGATCCTCACACGGGCGCTTCACTCACCCAAGCCGCCCTCACCGGCAAACGCCAGCGCATCGATGACCTCGCCGCCAGCGCCGATGGCACCCGCGCGCTCACCGCACACCTCGACGGTGTGTTCACGCTCTGGCGCATAGAGAGCGCTTGATCTGGCACCAATGCCTCACGATGCGCTTCGTCAAAGCGCCCTCAGCGCGGCGGATGCGGCCACGCGGGGGTCTGCGGATCGCGCCCGCCACGGCGCTGCTCGGCCTCGTCCCAAGGACAGTGGCGACAGCCCGCGCCACAGCAAGAACCTTGCTCGCGTAGATACCATGAGGTCAGCACGAACAGCCCCGTGGTGGGGTCGGTGTAGCCCGCCTCCTCGGCGTCGCTGGCTTGCGCGTGCAAACGCAGCGCCTCGGAGCAGGGTGGGGCCGGTCGTCTTGCCATGAGGCGCACATCTCTTGAGGTCGCGTGGGGCGGTTGATTTGTAGCGCACCCGCGCGTGTGATGCTAGGGATCAAGGCGCGTGAACGCGGTCGCGGCGCGGCGCGTCATACGCTAGAATGACGCGCGCGTTGTCTTGACTCGCTCGCGATCGCGCCGCGACCCGACGACGCGCACGCCTGAACGCCTTGGCGCGTGAGCGGCGCGTCTGCCGTAACTGGTGACATGTGAAGAAGTCGTTTGACAAGTATCAGGTCATAGAGCGCCTCGGGTCGGGCGGCATGGCCGAGGTCTTCCTCGCCCGCAGCGTCGGCGCTGAAGGGCTAGAGAAGCAGCTCGTCATCAAGCGCATCCTGCCCGAGCTTGCGAGCAACGCGCGCTTCGTCGAGATGTTCATCGCCGAGGCCCGCATCGCCGTGGCCCTGAACCATCCGAACATCGTTCAGATCTACGACTTTGGCAAGGTCGATGGCGACTTCTATCTGGCCATGGAGTACGTCGACGGCTGGGATGTCGGCCGCGTGATGAGCGTGTCCGCGCGCTATCCGCTGAGCGTCGGTGACGCCGTGGTCGTGGCGCTGGAGGTCGCGCGCGGCCTGGACTACGCGCACCGTCGCCACGATCCTTACGGCCAGCCGCTGCACCTGGTGCACCGTGACATCAGCCCCCAGAACATCCTCATCTCGCGCGATGGCTCCGTGAAGATCGTGGACTTTGGCATCGCCAAGGCCGCAACCCTCACCGAGGAGCGCGCCAACGTGGTCAAGGGCAAGTTTGGCTACATGAGCCCCGAGCAGGCCAGCGGCCTGGAGGTCGACGCGCGCAGTGACGTGTTCAGCCTCGGCGTGGTGCTGTTCGAGCTGGTGTGTCACCGCCCGCTGTTCCGTCAGCCCACGCCCGAGCAGACGCTCAGCTTGGTCAAGTCAGCCGTGGTCCCAGACATCGGCCACCTCAACCCCGCCGTGCCCGCGCCGCTGGAGCACGTCATCTACAAGGCCCTGGCGCGTCGCCCCGAGGATCGCTTTCAGAGCGCGCGCGAGCTGCAACAGGCCTTGATGCGGGTGCTTCACACCCAAGATGAGATCCACGACGCCTACACCTTGGCCGAGCATGTCAGCCGCCTCGACGCCGAGCTGGAGGCGCTGGGGCGCGAGCGGCGCGGGCGCAAGAGCGCCGACACCACCCGCACCGACATGGTGCGCGTCAGCGTGATGCAGACCGGTCAGCTCGCCGTCAGCACGCCCGGCCCCCAAGCGCGCCAAGGCACCCAGATCTCTACCGCCACCTCGCTCACCCCCATCACACCCGCGCTCTCCCAGACGCCGCTGCCTGGCGAGCTTCAGGTGCAGGCGCGCGAGCGCAAGGAGGTCGTGCTCATCGCGGGCGCGCTTGATGGCCTGCTCGCGCTGCGCGCCACCTTGGGTCAAGAGCGCTGGTTACAGGTCTATCAAGAGTGCAGCCGCGTCGTGGACTCCATCGCGTTTAAGAACGACGCCATCGTCCATCGCCTCGACGAGTCCGGCTTTGTGCTCGCGCTGGGCTTGCCCATCTCCAGTGAGAACGACGCCGAGCGCGCCTCACGCGTGGCCATTGATCTGCAAGACGCGATGGCAGGCATCAACTTAAGCCTCGACGCGCCGCTCCAGCTCGCCATCGGCATCGCCATGGGCGAGGTGCTGCTGGAGCAGAGCGCGCAGGCCTCGACGCGTCATGAGGGGCGCCGCTTCGCGTGGTCGTTCTATGGCGCGTCGCACGAGTTCGCCGAGCGGCTGGCGCGCGCGGGCATGGCGCGTGAGATCCTGCTCGGCGGCCAGGTCTATCGCCGCATTCGGCGCGACTTTCACGCTGAGGCCGTCGCCGATGCACGCCTGGAGGCCTCCCAAGGCGCCCAGTGCTTTCGCCTCATCGGCCCCAAGAGCCCGCGCGATCGTCTCAAGGAGGTGCAGAGCGCGTACCGCGCCTTCTACGGGCGCGAGCTGGAGATGAAGGCGCTGCGCGCCACCTACCGCGAGGTGCGCTTAGGCGGCGACGCGCGCGCGCTGGTGCTCGTCGGCCCCCAAGGCGTCGGCAAGTCCACGCTGGTGGAGGAGTTCTTGCGCGGCCTCGATCCGCGCGAGGTCCGCGTCGTGCGCGGCGCGGTCAACCCGTTTGATCAAGATGTGCCGCTCGGTGGTATGGCCGCGCTCGTCTCCGATCTGCTGCGCCTTGGGCCGCGCGAGGAGCTTCGCCAGATGCGCTCCACCCTGGAGGCGCGCGTCCAAGCGCTGTTCCCCGACGAGCCGCGCGAGGAGCTTGAGCTGCTGTTGCACTCCATCGGCGGCATCTTCAACCTGCGCTTTCCCGGCGGCGCGTTCGAGGAGCTTGGCGGCGAGGAGCGGCGCAAGCGCGTCTCACTCTCCTTGCGCAAGCTGCTCAAGCGCTTCGCCGAAAAGAAGCCGGTCGTGCTCGCCGTCGAAGACGCCCAAGAAATGGACGCCATGACGCGCGAGATCACCACCCAGATGCTCAGCACGCGCCAAGACGCCCCCATCTTCTTGCTGCTCACCTTGAGCTGGTCATCGGCCACGCCGCCGCCTGGCTGGGAGGCCCTGTTCAACGCGCGCCATGTGCGCGTCGAGCGCTTGGGCGATCTGGCAAACCCTGAGGCCGAGGCCCTGGTGCGCGATCTCTTGCGCGTCAACAGCGAGGAGGATGAGGCGCTGGCTCAAGAGGTCTTGCGTCGCTCTGGCGGCAACCCCTTCTATATTAAAGAGGTCATTGAGATCTTCCGCGATCGTGGCGCTCTGCAGCGTGGCGCGGCGGCGCTGGCGGATCACGACGTCGCCAACGATGAGAGCTGGCTGCCCGCCAGCGTGGAGGCGCTCATCGGCGCGCGCGTCGATCGCCTGCCGCTGGAGCAGAAGGCCGTCATCCAGCGCGCCGCCTTGCTGTGGACCCCGTTCACTGGCGCCGACGCCACGCAAGCGCTCGGCGTGGAGAGCCAGGCGCTGGCGCTGCTCGAAGCGCTCGTGGGGCGCGGCTTGTTAGAGCGCGTCAATGATCACTTGGGGCTGCGCGAGGAGACGTGGGATCCTGAGGCCGCGCCGTTAGAGCAGCGCGCGTATCGCTTCTGCAACGTCCTGACCCAAGAGGTCGCCGCGCGCACCTTGTTGCCCGAGGAGGCGCGCCAGCTCCACGCGCAGATCGTGGCCACCTTGCGCGCGCGCCACGGTGACACGCCCACCAGCGTCAACACGCTCGCGCTGCTCGCGCGCCACCTCGACGGCG
>CAYXWB010000020.1:11718-32392 GCA_964468515.1 uncultured Bradymonadales bacterium
GACACGCCCACCAGCGTCAACACGCTCGCGCTGCTCGCGCGCCACCTCGACGGCGCGGGTCAACCTGAGCAAGCAGCACATCACTACGCGCGCGCCGCCGCAGGCGCGCTGGAGCAGTTCGGCGCCGCTGAGAGCCTGCGCCTCATCGAGCGCGCCCTGGAGCGCGCCACGCCCGACGGTGACGCGACCTATGAGGCCTTGCACCTCAAGGAGTCGCTCATGCGCCCGCTCGGCATGGTGCGAGAGCATCGCGCCGTGCTCGATCGCCTCACGCGCTTGGCCGAGCTGCGCCAAGACATCCGCGCGCAGGCGAACCTGCTGCTGCACTTCGCGCGCTATCACTACGATCAGGCCGAGTTCAAGCGCGCTATCAGCGCGCTGGAGCGCGCGCGCTCTTGGGCCATCGCTAACGACCTGCCCATCGCGCTCGCCAGATCCTGGCATCAAGAGTCCTCCATCCGCCTCGATCAAGGTCAGCGCGAGGAGGCGCTGGCGCTGGTCCATCGCGCCATTGAGGGCTACATCCAAGGCGGTGAGTCACCTGAGACGCGTGAGGGCTTGGTCGCGGCCTACAACACGCTCGGCATCATCCTGCGTCGCACCGGCAAGCTCAACGCCGCGCTCGACGCCTACGCGCAAGCCAGCGCATACATCGGCCATGGCGTCTCCGGCCCCTCCGCCCGCTACCTGCGCATCAACACCGGCCTCGCCATGATCTACGCGGGCCGCTTTGAGGGCGGCCTCGCCCTCTACCAAGAGGCGCTGCATCAGTCCGTGCGTCTGGGGTTGCGCCGCGATGAGGCTGGCGTCCTCATCAACATCGGTCACGCCTTTCAGGTCATGGGCGATCTCGATCGCGCCATCAGCCACATCCAGCGCGGCATGCACCTGGCTCGACGCGCCAGCGCCAGCACCATCTTGGCCGATGGAGAGGTGACGCTCGGCGTCTGCTACGCGGAGCGCGGCGAGCTGCATGAGGCGGCCCGCGCGCTGTCCGAGGGGCTGCGGCTCGCGGAGTCGATCCCCCACATCTACCTTGCCGTCCACGCCATGCTCGCGCTCGCTCGCCTCAAGCTCGCCACGGGCGAGCCCCAAGCTCTGCGCGTGGCGCTCGTGCAAGCGGAGGACAGCTTAGAGCGCTGTGAGCGCGCTGGCATGCTCTGGGGTGTGGTCGCCGCGCGCGTGGTCATGTCCCAAGTCTACCGCGCCATGGGGCGCGATGAGATCGCCCTCCAGCTCGCCCGAGAGGCCCACGCCGAGGACATTGAGACCGCCCGCGAGGAGGTCTTGTGGACGCTCGCCACCGCGCTGCCCCCCACACCTGACCATGACGCTGAGCGCGCGCATCTGCTCCACGAGGCGGTCGCCATCTTGCATCGCCAAGCAGCCAACCTCACAGACCCCGAGGCGCGCGCAGCCTACCTCGATCGCCCCCTGCATCGTCGCATCTTGGCCGACGCGGCGCGCTTGAGCGCGCCCGCGTCGCAGCAGTAGACCCCACAACCTCTGGCGCGGTGCGCCGCGAGCTTAGATTCTAAGCGGGGATCGTCCAAGCGAGCGCGCGCTTCGCGCGGTCCCCAAGGCGCGCGCTTCGCGCGCGGCCCGGCGCAGACGCCCCTGTTTAGGGGCGCCAGTTTAACCCACGATCGAGCGCGTCGAGCGCGGCCTGAAAGTCAGCAGGGTAGGGCGCATGCGCCAAGACGGGGGTGCCATCAAGGTGCTCAAAGCCAAGGCTCACCGCGTGGAGCGCCTGGCGCGCGATGCGCGGCGACGCCGACGCCTTGCGGCCACCGTAGAGCTGATCGCCCAACAGCGGGCACGACGCCTCGCTAAAGTGCATGCGGATCTGGTGCGTGCGGCCTGTCTCTAGGGTGCAGGCCACCAGCGCCGCTTGCGAGGCGAAGCGGCGCACCACCTCAAACCGCGTCACCGCCCGCTTGCCCCGATCCACTCGCCCTGTGAACCTCATCCGATGCGTCGGATCTCGCCCGTGCAGCGTGTCAAAGGTGCCACGATCGGGCAGCCCCTGATCCACGACCAGCGCATGATAGGTGCGCTGGAGATCGTGCGCCGCGAACTTCTTGGCCAGGTGCAGGTGCATCGCGTCAGTGCGCGTGACCGCGATGGCGCCGCTGGTGTCACGATCGATGCGGTGCACGATGCCGGGGCGGATGGCGTCGCTGGTCTGAGCGAGCTGCTGGAAGTGAAAGAGGATGGCGTTGACGAGCGTGCCGTCAGGGTGGCCCAGCGCGGGGTGCACGACCATGCCTGCGGGCTTGTCGATGATGGCGACGTGCGCGTCCTCGTAGAGGATCGACAGTGGGATGTCTTGAGGCGCCGCGCGCATAGGGCGCGCGGGCTCAAGCGTCCAGCAGACGTGATCCCCAAGGCGAAGGTTGTAGCCGGGCTTGACCTGAGCGCCGTTGACGAGGACCTGGCCCGCGTCAAGGCAGCGGCGCACCTGCGAGCGGGTGAGCGCGTGCGTGTCTAGCTCAGCGAGGTAGACGTCGAGGCGCTGGTGCTCGTCTTCAGCGGTGATGATGAGGTCAAAGCGCTCGGCGCTGTCCACGGGCGCGTCAGTCACCAGATGTGGCTCTCGACATGACCCTGGTTGGCGAACACGACGTCGATGAACGCCTTCTCCAGAATGTTGGTGTTCTGGATGATGTCATCGCTGACGTAGCTCTGAAAGTGGGCGCGCGCCTCTTGCATGATGCCCGACAGCTCATCAAAGAGGTTGTCGTTCTTGATGCCCGCCTCAATCTTGCGCTGAATGTCGGGATAGATGGTCATATCGGAGGCGATGACGCGTGCGCGCTGCGCGGCCTTCTCGTGATCGGTGACCTTGCTCATGCTGGGAGTGCTCCGCCAAAATCAGTCCATCAGGGCGCGCTCGCGCCCGATACAGCCTGGACGATAACATGAACCCGCGACGACGCCACAGAAACTTGTGACGCCCCTTCAGCGCGCGCGCGCCACAGGCGCCCTAGACGCCGCAGCGGTGACGCCCGCGCCGCGCGGCGGCGCGAAGATGACCTGTGCCGCCCGCTCGGGCGCCTCTTGATTGAACATGTGGCCGACGCCCTCAAGCTGGATGGCCTCAAGCGTGGGCCAGTTCTCGCGCCACAGCGCGACGCTGTCATGGATCGCGCGCCAGGTGCGCTCCCCCGTGATCACGCGCACGGGCGCGCTGGCGCTCGCGAACGCGCGGTGATCCTCGATCGCGCCGTACAGGCGCAGGTATTGATAAGCGTGCAGGAGGCTGGTGTGGGTGCCAAACGCGCCCACCATGTCAAACCCCTCGCTCACCCCTTGGCGCCGCATCGACGCCTGGGTGGCCGCGCGCCCTAGGGGGTTGTCAAACACCAGCTTGTAGAGCAGCGGCCCGGTGATGGGCTTGAGGAAGATGTTAAAGAACCAAGGCATCGCGGCGAACGGCTCAAGCAGCACGAGCTGCTCGACGCGCTCGGGGCGTCGCTGCGCCAGCGCCAGCGCGTGAAACGAGCCGCTGCACGCGCCCACCAAGCTCACCCGCACCCCGGGCGCGATCGTGGCGTCGAGCCACGCGGCGAGCTGGTCGTGGATGGCGTCCCAGCGCCAGTCGGTGGGGGCCTGGGTGCGGCCACAGCCGGGCAGATCCACGCCATAGAAGGTGGCGTCTGGAGGCAGGTGCGCCAGCACCTCACGGAAGCTGCGCTGATGCTCCGAGCCCCAGCCATGCAGCCCCACGAACACCCGCTCTCCCGCGCCCTCAACCGTGTAGTGCATGATGCTCCTCATCGCGCGCTGCTGTGTCACCTCATCGCGCGCTCTCGCGCGCCCCAGGCTCAGCTGCGCCCCTGTGCTCAAACGTTGCAACCGCGCCCCATCATCCCATACTAAAAAGATGAAGGGCGCGCTGGTGTGGTGGCCAGCGCGCCCTTAACATGATCCCGACAGGGTTCGAACCTGTGACCTACGGATTAGGAATCCGTCGCTCTATCCAGCTGAGCTACGGGACCGCCGCGTGAGGGGAATGACCCCGCTCGGCTGAGCTGTTCGTAACCCAAACGCGACGCCGCTGTCAACGGGCGCACGCGCGGGTTGTCTCTAGGCTGCTTCAAGACCGGTGTGATGATGGAGATCTCGCGCGCGTTTGTGCTCCGTGATGACGTCTCGCTCGACGCGGTCACGCCGCGCCTGACCAGCGTGATGCTCGCCCACGGCTTCAGCTTTGAGGGGCGTCACCCCAGCGTCGCCGCCTTGCGCTTTGAGCGCGGCTCTTGGGCGCGCACCGTGATGGCGCTCAACCCCTCGCAGTGGCGCGTGCGCGCCCAGATCGCGCGCGAGCCTGTCGGCGACACCACCTGTCTGGTGATCAAGCTCGACATCTGCACCACGGGACAGCTCGTCACGCCCGCTGAGCGTGACTACTTCGTCAGCCTCATCCAAGAACTGCACCAGCAGCTGCACGCCGCCACCTACGCTATCGATCCTCACACCGCGATGGTCCTCTACAGCGGCGCGAACACCGCCCTGGTCAAGAGCGCGCTGGCGCAACATCAGAACGCCGCCACCTTGCTCTCCTTTGGCCTGGTGTTGCCCACCTGCGCGCTGATGGCGTCGATGTTTGGCGTGCCCTGGTTCGTCGCCGCAGGCGGCGGCTTCCTCGTGGCCATGCTCTTCTGGAACGCCTTCTTATTCTCCACGCGTCGCTAGCGTCGCGCGCGCGCTGGAAATAGGCGCCCGCGCGGTTGCGGTTGTGCGTCGCGGTGGGTGGCGGCCCCGGCGGGGGTGGCCCGCCTCCAAGCATCACGCTCAGCGCGCGTGAGCGCGCCTAACGCACGACAGCAGAGGCAGCAAAGTGGCACACTTCGCGGTGAGCGTGGTGCGGCTCGTGATCGAGCCCCATCACCAGGCAGACGCGCTCGAGATCGCGCGCGTGGGAGATTATCAGAGCGTCGTACGCAAGGGACAGTTTGTCACTGGCGAGCTGGCCGCTTACATCCCAGAGCAAGCCATCCTGCCCGCGCCGCTGCTTGACGCGATGGGGCTGAAGGGCAAGCTCGCGGGCAGCGGCGGCGATCGTGTCAAGGCCGTGCGTCTGCGCGGCGTGCTGTCTCAGGGCCTGTGCTACAAGGCACGCCCAGGCTGGGTTGAGGGCCAAGACGTCACCGCTGAGCTCGGCATCACCAAGTATGAGCCGCCCGTGCCCACGCACATGAGCGGCGCCGTGTTCAGCGCAGGGCTCGATCGCTGCATCCGCTATGACATTGAGAACATCAAGCGCTCTCCCGACGTGCTCGCGCCGGGAGAGCAGGTCGTGTACTGCGAGAAGATCCACGGCACCTGGGCGCAGCTTGGCGTGATGTCTCTGGCGCACGCGCACCCTGAGCAGGGGCGCCTCATCGTCGCCTCCAAGGGCTTCGCCTCGCAGGGCTTGGCGTTCATGCCGGATGCGCCCGATAACGCGCAGAACCTCTACCTGCGCGCCGCTCGAAAGCTCGACCTCTTGAACAAGCTCGGCCCCCTGGATCGCACCGTGTTTGTGCTCGGTGAGGTCTTCGGCGCGGGCGTGCAAGACCTCGGCTATGCGGCAAGCGCCGGCCAAGACGCCACGCTCGGGGTGCGCGTGTTTGATGTGTATGAGGGTGAGCCAGGGCAGGGGCGCTACCTCGACGATGCGGACCTTGACGCCTTCTGTGAGACGCACGGCCTGGAGCGCGTGCCCGTGCTCTACCGTGGCCCTCACTCGCGTGAGGCGCTGGCCGAGCACACCGACGGGCGTGAGGCCGTGTCGGGCCAGGCTGCGCACATGCGCGAGGGGATCGTGGTCCGCCCCGTCGTCGAGCGCCATGATGTGACGCTCGGGCGCGTGCAGCTCAAGAGCGTGTCGGCCGCTTACCTGCTGCGAAAGAACGCCACCGAGTACACCTAAACGCAGACGAGGCCGCCCGCGCGCCTAGCGCGCGCGCGGGCGGCCTCGTCTTGAACAGCGCGCAAGGAGCAAGGTGAGCAGCGTGATGATAGGGCGGCGCGTCTGTCGCATGAAGATCCCTCAAGTGAGCGTGGGGCCTCGTTGATGCGAGGCCTTGTGTCATGATGAGGTGATATCATGCGCGCACCATCACCCCCTGTCACCCGTCATAGCGAGCTGCATACGAGCTGACAGGGGGCGTCATGCGCATCTATCAAGCGCGCTCGCGAGCCTCAGTCCAAGATGATCGCGCGCTTGGCCTGGCACTTGCCATCCTCGCCCTCGACCAGCGTGAACTCGATGATGCGCTCATAGGTCTTGAGCAGCGCGAACTCGCGGTTGTCGAGATCCTCATCACAGTCGGTGATGTGCAAGAAGATGTCGGTGCGCTGGTCCATCGGCGAGAAGCTGTTCTGGACGGTCAAAAACCCGAAGCCTTTGTCCTCGTTGACCATGTGGAGGTAGCCGCGCATGCGGTTATGACCCTCCTCAAAGTGAGGCAGGATGCCAGGATACAGGTAGCCTGAGTAATACTGATCAACCTGACGGCGCAGCCCCTCATGCGTGTTGCCAAACGAGAGCAGGTCCACGCGCTTGCCGCGACTCTGTAGCGCGCGCACCAAGCTCGTGAAGTCGCCATCGCCCGTGCCAAGCAGCACATAGTCGAGCGAGCCGGTCTGCATGATGGCGTCAATGGCCAGATCAATGTCAGAGTTGGCCTTGAGCATCAGCTCATCATCTTCGGTGCGAAAGCGCTGCACGCTCTTGAGCGCGACATGGAACCCTGAGCGACGCACCACCGAGCGATACTCCCACTTCTTCTTGCGATGCTCCTCGTCGATCCGCTCGCGCTCCTCATCGATCGCCATGTAGGCGTTCGCGCGCACGATCTGCACGCCCTGCGACTCGACCAGCCGCTTGACCGCGTCGAAGCGAATGTTCCAGCCACCGCACCGGTTCAAGTTCTCCATATCCAAAAAGATAGCGCCCTTGAGCATAAACCTCACTCCTCGTAATGTCTTCGTCACCGGGGTCACGCGTGATGATCAAGCTGATTGATCCTCGGAGGTGGCGTCGACGCGTGAGCGACGCCGGGGCAGCACCTGACACTGAACCACCCATAAAGTCAACTGGTGGCTTCGCAGCTGATGAGGCGAGCATGAGCTTTGGTGATGTCCGCAGCCTGCTCAACCAGCCGCCGAGCGCGGGGGCGTGGGAGGCGCTGTGCGCGCTGCTCGACGCGTTCTCACCCGACGCGCTCGACGCGCAGGTCTTACCTTATGTGGAGGGCATGACCCGGCGCTGGCCCGAGGCGCTGTGCGTCGCGCCGCAGCGCTGGGTCTTGGATGTGCTCGCGGGGACGCATCGCCCCTTCTGGAGCATCGTGCGCGCGCTCGATCTGTCGTGCCTCTATCTGACGCCCGAGCAGATCCTCACCTTGCTCGCTGACGCGCAGCTTGAGCGCGTCAACCTCCTGGCCATGAGCAGCAACCGCATCGGCCCCGAGGGCGCACGCATCCTCGCCGCGCGCGCAGACCTCGGCCAGCTCCACACCCTCGATCTGGGCTTCAACGGCCTCAAGGTGGAGGGCGCCCGCGCGCTGAAGCAGGCCCAGAGCTTCGGCGGCCTGCGCGCGCTGGTGCTCGACTCCAACGGCCTCGGCGGCGCCGGCCTGCGCGCGCTCGCCAGCGCGTCGTGGTGGCGTCAGCTGGAGCGCCTCGATCTGCGCGATAACAAGCTCGACACAGAGTCGATGGCGCGCGGCCTGGCCAAGACCCCGCGCCTGCGCGCCGTGAAGCTCGATCATAACACCATTGGGGTGGGGCGGCTGGGGCAGGTGCTCGGCGCGTGCGATGAGACGATGCGGCTGCACACGCTGGAGCTGCGCTACTGCAACCTTGATGATCGCGACGTGGAGCTGCTGTGCAACACGCCCGCGACCTCATCACTGGAGCGGCTTGACCTGAGCCGCAACGCCATCAGCGTGCGCGGCGCCCGCGCCCTCGCCAGCTCACCGCTGGCCCACACCCTCACCGCGCTCTACCTCGACGCTGGCCCCATCGAGCGCCAGGGCTGCGAGGCGCTGGCCAGCATGCCCGCGCTGCGACGCGTGGGGCTTGGGCCGCGAGGTCACGCGCAGCCCTTCGCGCACCGCCCTGAGGTCACGGTGCATCTGTAAGTAGAGGGCTTGCTTTTTTCTGGCGTGTCTTCAAACTATGAGACAGCAACAACGCGCGACATCGCCTCATCGCCAGCCGCGCAGCCCTCATCGGAGCCTCCTATGTCCCAGCTCAACCGCCGCGAGCTGCTGCGCGCGCTGTCAGCAGGCGCCGCAGGCGCCATCGCAGCCCCCCTCCTGCTGCCCGCTTGCCAAGACGTGCCCGACGCGGCCACCGCTGGCGCGGCGGCCGCGCCCCCGCTGGCGCTGGTGCGGTCGATCGCGGTCAGGCGCGGCCAAGATCGCGGCGGCGCTGATCGCGGCTGGCTCAAGGCCAAGCACTCGTTCTCGTTTGCGGACTATCGCGATCCTGCGCACATGGGCTTTCGCGCGCTGCGCGTGCTCAATGAGGATGTCATCCAAGGGGAGGGTGGCTTTGGGATGCACCCGCACCGTGACATGGAGATCGTCACGTATGTGCTCGATGGTGCGCTCAAGCACAATGACAGCGAGGGCAACGGCTCCATCATCCGCCCTGGCGAGGTGCAGGCCATGAGCGCGGGCACGGGCATCTGGCACAGCGAGATGAACCCCTCCTCAAGCCCGGTCCACCTGCTCCAGATCTGGCTCGTGCCTGACCGGCGCTCTCACAAGCCGCGCTACCAGCAGCAGGTCATCACTGGCCTGGAGTCGGCCGCGCTGCGCGTCATCGCCTCGCCTACCGGCGGCGACGGCGCGGTCGCCTTGCACCAAGACGCCACGATCCACGCTTGCAAGCTGAAGGCGCATGAGGAGATGGTGTTTGAGGTCAAGCCCACGCGCCACGCCTGGGTGCAGGTCGCGCGCGGCGCCATGACGCTCAACGGTCGCACGCTCCACGCGGGTGATGGCGCCTCCACGGGTGAGGCGGGCTGGCTGCAGTTTAGCGCCACGCAGCCCAGCGAGCTGTTGCTGTTTGATCTGGCCTGAGCGATCTAAGGGTTTATGACGCGCATCTATCTGGACTGGAACGCCACAGCGCCGCTGTGGCCCGAGGTGCGCGACGCCAGGACGCGCGCGCGCCACGACGCGCCCGGTAACGCCTCAAGCGGGCATCGCGCGGGGCGCGCGGCGCGGGCGCTCGCCGAGCGCGCGCGCCGCGCGCTGGCGCGCGCCGTCGGCGCGCCGCCGCAGGCGGTCGTGCTGTGCGGCGGCGCCACCGAGGCCAACAATCAGGTCCTCACCACCCACGCCCGCTACACCCCAAACGCGCACATCGCGTGCAGCGCGGTAGAGCACCCGTCGGTGATCGAGGTCGTCCAGGCGCTCAGCGCCCAGGGCACGCGCGTCACGATCCTGCCGGTCGACGCCCAAGGGCGCCTCGACCTCGACGCGCTCGCGCGCGCGCTTGAGGATGGCGTGACGCTCGTGAGCGTCATGTGGGCGAACAATGAGATCGGCAACATTTATCCGGTCGAAGCGATCGCGGCGCTAGCGCACGCGCGCGGCGCGCTGCTGCACGTCGACGCCACCCAGGCGCTGGGGCGCGTCCCCATCGACCTGAGCACAAGCCAGATCGACCTGCTGACGCTCTCCTTGCACAAGGCGGGCGGCCCCAAGGGCGTCGGCGCCACGATCCTGCGCGAGGGGCTGGTCTTGGAGGCGATGCTGGCCGGAGGCCACCAAGAGCGCGGCCGCAGGCCAGGCACTGAGAACGTGCCCGCGCTCGCGGGCGCCGAGGCGCTGGCAGCGCTCGTCCACGCGCGCGCCCACACATGGCGCGAGCTGTTAGAGCACAAGCGAGGCTTGTTCTTGGACGCGCTCACGCGCGCCGACCTCGGCTTCACGCTGCGCGGCGATCCAGACCAGCGCTTGCCCAACACCTTGAACCTCGCTTTTGAGCATGTGAGCGGCGAGGATCTGTTGCTAAGGTTGGACTTAGCTGGTGTGGCGATGTCGAGCGGGTCGGCCTGCACGGCAGGCTCACTGGAGCCAAGCCACGTGCTCTTGGCGATGGGCTACGCGCCCGATGAGGCGCTGCGGTCGGTGCGCGTGAGCTTCGGGCCGATGACTGACGATGACGCGCTGCTTGAGGCGGCCGCCCGGCTCACGAGCGCAGCGCGCGCGCTGCGCTCGTCGTGAAGGCGGTGGTTTTGCAGATGCGCGCGCAGGTCAATTGCCTTATCATGATCCCCCCGCGCGCCGCTTGCGGCGGCAGCGTCCCCCCATCGGCGCCGTGACCCATGCGTCCGCGCCCCAGGGTAAGAAGCAGCGATGAGCTCAGCAATTCAGAGTGAGGGGTGCGCGCCGATGGCGCCGCCACCCGAAGAGCAAGACGCGCTCGGTGACTTGGCGCGTGACCGTGTCGTGGTGGCGATGAGCGGCGGCGTCGACAGCTCCGTGGTCGCCGCGATGGTCGCTCAGCAAGGCTACGATGCTATCGGCATCTCCATGCGCCTCTATTCAACCCCACCGTCGTCCTACACCAAGAGCTGCTGCTCGCCAGACGACCTCTTTGACGCCCGCATGGTGGCCGACAAGCTCGGCATCCCGTTCTATGTGGCCAACTACCAAGAGGCGTTCCAACAGCAGGTGATCGACTACTTCGTGCGCGAGTACGAGCACGGTCGCACGCCGAACCCGTGCGTCGCGTGCAACAACACGCTCAAGTTTGACACCCTGCTCAAGCGCTCGCTGGCGCTGGGCGCGCGCTACTTGGCCACAGGTCACTTCGTGCGCGTCGATCACAGCGGCCCCGTGCCGCTGCTTCGCACCGGCGTCGATGAGACCAAGGATCAGTCTTACTTCCTGTTCGGCATCCCGCGCGAGGCGTTGAGCCGCATCATGTTCCCGCTCGGTGAGCTGACCAAAGTGCAGGTGCGCGCCATGGCGCGCGAGCTCGGGCTGGAGACGGCCGAGAAGCCCGAGAGCCAAGAGATCTGCTTCGTCACGGGCGCCTCTTACAAGGACTTTGTGGCGCAGCGTTTGGCTGAGCGTCAGATCCTGACCGGTGACATCGTGCTGCCCGATGGGCGCGTGATCGGCAAGCATGACGGCATCCATCACTTCACTGTGGGCCAGCGCAAGGGCTTAGGCTTGAGCTGGCCTGAGCCGCTGTATGTGCAGGCGATCCGGCCTCATGATGGCACCGTGGTGGTCGGCCCCGAGGGTGAGCTTTACGCGCGCGCCCTGGTCGCGGAGCGGTGCAACTGGCTGTCGTTTGATCGCCCCCCAGGCCCGATGGCCTGTGAGGTCAAGATCCGCTATCGCAGCGCGGCGGTGCCCGCGCTGCTGACCGTAGGCGCGGACGCGTCCACGGCGTTCGTCGAGTTCGAGCAGCCTCAGCGCGCTGTCACGCCGGGGCAAGCCGCCGTGTTCTATCGCGGTGATGAGGTGTTAGGTGGTGGCTGGATCGAGGAGGCGCGCGGATGAGTCGACACGATGACACTGAGGATGATGCGATGACAGCTGTGTGGGGGGGCTTGGGCGAGGAGGTCTCATTTGGTCTTGGCGATGAGGTCTCGCTGCCTTTCCCCGATCTGAACGCCCTGGAGGCGCGCATCGGGCACACCTTCAACAACCGCGAGCTGCTAGAGCGCGCGCTCACCCACCCCTCTTACTCCAACGAGCGTCGCCGCAAGCGCAAGCACAACCAGCGCTTGGAGTTCTTGGGCGACGCCGTGTTAGGCCTCGTCACCGCGACCTGCCTCTACGCGCGCGAGGAGTTTGAGGATGAGGGCATGCTCACGCGCAGCCTGAGCGCGCTGGTGTGTGAGGAGGCGCTCGCACGCAAGGCGCGCGAGCTCGACCTTGGCCTGTTCTTAAAGCTCGGCAAGGGCGAGGACAGCCAGGGCGGGCGCGATCGCGACAGCATCCTGTGTGACGCCTATGAGGCGCTCTTGGCGGCGGTCTTCATCGACGGCGGCTACGAGGCCGGGCGCGCCATGGTCATGCGCCTGCACGCCCGCGAGCTCGCCCACATTGAGCGCCCACGCGCCAACGTGCCCAACTACAAGGGCCAGCTCCAGAGCGTCGTGCAAGCGCGCTACAACACGCAGCCCACCTACCACATCTTGCAAGAGCAAGGCCCCGAGCACTCCAAGCTGTTCGTGGCCGAGGTGCGGATCATGGGCGAGGCGATGGGGCAGGGCACCGGCCGCTCCAAGAAAGCCGCAGAGCAGGCGGCCGCTGAGCAGGCCTTCTTGATGCTCGCGCCCGATGAGCACGCGCGCTCCTGAGCCTTAGTGCGCTCGCTGCATTTGCCGCGCGGCGCTAGTGTGCGCTATAATACGTGTGCGCCCTCGCCGCTGTGAGGGCGCGCTGGAATCATCCAGCCCCCTAGACCGCGCGACGCGCGGCGCGCCACCTGCCGTGGCGCATCCCCGCTTGACGTGAGTGAAAGACCGCTATGCATGCCCTCCACTTGTCCCTTAATCAGCTCGCGATGTTTGGCCTCGGCACCACCGAGATCGTCATCCTTTTGATCGTCATCGTGATGGTCTTCGGCTTGGGCAAGCTGCCGCTCGTCGCCAAGCAGCTCGGCGCGGGCGTGCGCGACTTCCAACGCTCCGTGCGCGGCGACGAAGAGGATGACGCCACCCCGCCCAAGCAGCAGCTTGACAAGGAGCAGCCCGGCGTGGACGTCAAGGCTGACGCTGAGGCCAAGTCACGCGCTTACTGAGCGCGCTCGATCGCTCCCATGATGATCCTGAGGTGGCGCGGCGCGTCAACGCGCCCGCCACCTCTCTCTTTTGCCCTCCAGGAGCCCTCATGACGGCGCTGACGAGCATGACAGGGTTCGGCGTGGCGAGCGCCCAGATCGACGCGTTACACGTCCAAGTGAGCGTGCGCGCGGTCAACCATCGCGCCCTTGAGGCGCGCGTTCAGCTCGCGCGCGAGTGGGCCTGGCTTGAGCCTCGCATCCTCTCCTGTCTGCGTGAGCGCGTCGCGCGCGGGCGCGTCGAGCTCGCCGTGGAGCTGCGCGACAGCGCCACCGCCTCGCTCGATCTGGGCGTCTCATCGCGCGCCTTTCAACAGGCCGCTCAGAGCCTCGCGCGCCTCGCCCGTGACAGCGGCCTGCCCGCGCCCACCCTCTCCGATGTGCTGCGCTTTCGTGACAAGCTCAGCCTCGCCACGGCCGCGCCGACCGCGCAGGCGACTATCGACGCCGACGCGGTGCTCGACGTCGTCGCCCAAGCCATCGCCGCCTTTGATGAGGCGCGCCGCGCTGAAGGCGCGGCGCTCCAGCAGGTCATGCTCGCGCAGCTCTCCCAGCTCGACGCGCTGCTCGTTCAGGTGCAGACGCTGCGCCCCCAGCTGTTAGAGGCCTACCGCGCGCGCTTGCGCGCGCGGCTCGTCGAGGTCATGGACCAAGAGTCCCTCAGCCTCGATCCTCAGCGCCTCGCCCACGAGGTCATCCTCTTCGCCGATCGCACCGATGTGGCCGAGGAGATCGATCGCGCAGGCGCGCACCTCATCGTGCTGCGCGGCTTGCTGGAGGCGGATGCGTCAGGCCCCGTGGGCAAGAAGATCGACTTCTATCTCCAGGAGATGATCCGGGAGACGAACACCATGGCCTCAAAGTGCCAGAGCGCGGCCTTGACCGAGGTGATCATCGCGATGAAGACGCTCATTGAGCAGCTTCGCGAGCAGGCCGCAAACGTGGAGTGAGCGCATGTCGCGTGGGTTGTTATTTATCGTGGGCGGCCCCTCCGGGGCCGGCAAGTCGAGCTTGGGCGCGCGCGTGCGTCAACATCACCCGGAGCTGGTGCTCAGCGTCAGCTGCACCACCCGCGCGCCACGATCCTCCGAGATTGACGGGCGCGACTATCACTTCGTCAGCCGTGAGACGTTCGAGGCCTGCCGCGAGCGCGGTGAGTTCGCTGAGTGGGCTGAGGTGCACGGCAACCTCTACGGCACACCACGCGCCGAGATCGATCGCGCCTGGGCGCGCGGCCATCATGTGCTCTTTGACATTGATTATCAGGGCGTCGCCCAGCTCAAGGGCGCTTACCCCGACGACACCATCGCCGCCCTCATCGCGCCGCCCGACATGGACACGCTCGCCGCGCGCTTGCGCGGGCGCGGCACCGACAGCGAGGAGGTCGTGGCGCGCCGCTTGGACGCCGCGCGCCATGAGCTGGCACAGGTCGCGCTCTATGATTATGTGATCCGCAATGAGGACTTTGAACGCTCCGCTCAAGCGCTTGAGCTGATCTATCGCGCCAGCCTGCTGCGCGCCTCGCTCACCGCAGGTCACGTCCACGCGCTGCTGGTTGCTCCGCAAGCGCCCCAGCGCGCCACGTGAGCGCGCTCCCAGCGCCAAGGCTCAAAAGAATGATTGCCTTGTCTTGCGGGTTCTCCTTAGGATGAGCCAGGCCTGTGACCAGCCCCCTCATCATCGCGACTCACCGCACACGCGATACACCCCAGGGTGATAAGCAGCATGGATCAGCTTCGGACGCGCCTGGAGACGATCATCCGCAAGGTGGAGAGCTACCATCCTAGCCCGGATGTGGAGCGCATCCGCAAGGCGTTTGAGTACGCTTATGCCCACCATGAGGGCCAGGTGCGCAAGAGCGGTGAGCCCTACCTGACGCACCTGCTTGAGGTCACCGACATCATCGCCGAGCTGCGCCTCGACAGCGCCAGCTTGTGCGCTGGCCTGCTCCATGACACCGTCGAGGACACCGAGGCCACCGTCGAAGAGCTCGCGGGCCTGTTCGGTGAAGACGTCGCGTTCTTGGTCGATGGCGTGACCAAGCTGTCCAAGATGAACTTCACCACGCGTGAGGAGGCCCAGGCGGCCAGCTTCCGCAAGATGCTCATCGCCATGAGCCGCGATCTGCGCGTGCTCCTCGTGAAGCTCGCCGATCGTCTCCATAACATGCGCACGCTCAAATATCAGAGCCCCAGCGGCCAAGAGCGCATCTCGCGTGAGACGCTTGATATTTATGCGCCGCTCGCCCACCGCCTGGGCATCAGCTGGATCAAGACTGAGCTTGAGGATCTGTCGTTTCGCTACCTCCACTCGGACGCCTACTACGAGATCGCCGAGAAGGTCGCCACCCGCAAGCGCGAGCGTGAGAGCTTCATCCGCGAGGTCATCAAGATCCTCGAAGACATGCTGCGCGAGAACGGCATTGAGGGCGCCGAGGTCCACGGCAGGCCTAAGAACTTCTGGAGCATCTACCGCAAGATGCGCGGCAGCCAGATCGAGTTCGAGCAGGTCTATGACCTGCTCGCCTTTCGCATCATGCTGCGCGATCGCGCTCAGTGCTACGAGAGCTTGGGCCTGGTGCACAACCTCTGGAAGCCCATCCCAGGCCGCTTCAAGGACTACATCGCGATCCCCAAGCCCAACGGCTACCGCTCGCTGCACACCTCCGTGATTGGCCCCTATCAGGAGCGCTTGGAGATCCAGCTGCGCACCTATGACATGCACAAGGTGGCCGAGGAGGGCATCGCCGCGCACTGGCTCTACAAAGAGGGTAAGGCTGTCCCCGACAAGGAGGACGCGCAGTTCGCGTGGCTGCATCAGCTCATGGAGGAGCATCAGGAGAACGACGATCCGCTCGACTTCTTGGAGTCAGCCAAGATCAACCTGTTCCATGATGAGGTCTACATCTTCACGCCCAATGGCGATGTGATGGGCCTGGCCGCAGGCTCCACCTGCGTGGACTTCGCCTACGCGATCCACACTGAGGTGGGCGCGCACTGCTCTGGCGCCAAGATCAACGGCCAGATGGTGCCGCTGCGCCACGTCTTGCAGAACGGTGACATCGTCGAGATCCTCACCAACCCCCACCAGCAGCCCAACAAGGACTGGCTCGCGTTCGTCACCACCAGCCGCGCGCGCACCAAGATCCGCAACCACATCCGCAAGGAGCAGCGCGAGCGCAGCCGCGAGCTGGGCCGCGAATTGCTCGACAAGGAGCTCAAGCGCCACGGCACCAACGTGCGCGCCGTGGAGCGCAGCGGCAAGCTCGCTGAGGCCGCCGAGGCCAGCAAGTACAACCAGATCGATGAGATGTTGGCTGACATTGGCTATGGCAAGTTCCCCCCCGAGGCGGTCGTCGAGAAGATCTTCCCGCCCGCCCAAGCGCCAGCGCCGCCCAAGCCCGAGAAGGAGAGCAAGCTCGGTCAGCTCTGGGGCAAGATCGCAGGCCGCAACGCGCAGAAGTCTGAGGCCAGCCGCGAGGGCGGCGTCGTGCTCGATGGCATCGAGGGCGTCATGGTCTCTTATGCCAAGTGCTGCAACCCCGTGCCGGGTGAGCCGATCGTGGGGTTCGTGACGCGCGGGCGAGGGCTGACCGTGCACACGCGCGAGTGCCCTCACATCAACGCGCTGGAGCCTGAGCGCCAGATCGACGTCCACTGGGCGCAGCAAGCGCGCAACAACCCCCAGGCGCGTCGCCCCATCAGCCTGCGCGTCTACTGCGCCGACAAGCCCGGCCTGCTCGCCAACATCAGCCTCGCCTTCACCCAGGCCGATGTGAACATCTCCCAGGCCCACTGCATGACCACTGAAGACCAGCGCGCGGTCAACACCTTCGAGGTCCTCGTCAGCGACGCCGCCCAGATCCAGCGCGCCATCAAGCTCATCGAGAAGATCAAGGGTGTTTACCGGGTCGAGCGCGCCTAGCCCGCGCGCCGATCGCGCCACGCCAGGAGGCTAGGCGATGTTCTTTCGTGACGGTGTCGGCTTCTATCTGGACTACATGGAGGCCGAGCGCGGCGCCAGCGATGAGACCGTGCGCGCTTACGCCAGCGATCTGGAGCAGCTCCACGCCTTCATGTGCGAGGTGCGTCACAGCGACGCCATCGACATCGACGATGTGATGCCGCGCGACCTGCGCCTGTGGCTGCGCGATCGCTCCCACGAGGAGCACAACAAGCCCGCCTCCATCGCGCGCAAGATCTCCGCCGTGCGCTCCTTCTATCGCTTCTTAATGCGCAAGGGCCACGCCGCGCTCAACCCCGCCGAGCTGATCGCCTCGCCAAAGGTCTCTCACGCGCTCACCAACTTCTTGTCCGTCGATGACATCTTCCATCTGCTGGAGCGCTACGCCCCTGATGACGTGCTCGGCGTGCGCGATATGGCCATGTGGGAGACCGCTTACGGCGCGGGCTTGCGCGTGAGCGAGCTGGTGGGGCTTGACCTCGACAGCCTCGACTTCACGCAGGGCTGGGCGCGCGTGATCGGCAAGGGCGACAAGGAGCGGATGGTGCCGCTCGGCACAAAGGCCATTGAGGCGCTCAAGCGCTACCTCGCGCGGCGCATGGAGCTTGTGAGCGAGCCCACGCTCGCGCTGTTCTTGAACTTCCGTGGCGGGCGCCTCACCTCACGCAGCGTCCACCGCTTGCTCAAAGCGCACTTGATCCGCGCGGGCCTCGATCCCGAGGTCACGCCGCACGGCCTGCGCCACTCGTTCGCTACGCACTTGCTCGACTCGGGCGCCGATCTGCGCAGCATTCAAGAGATGCTGGGCCACGCGAGCTTGTCCACCACGCAGCGCTATACGCATGTGTCGTTGCAGCAGGTCGTGTCCGCGTATGACGCTGCGCACCCGCGCGCGCGCCGACGCACCCGCGAGCCGAAGGCCTCCAAAGGCGCCCCAGGCGCCGATGATCAGGAGTGAGACGTCATGGCCAATGAGCCGCTGATGCGGGGGACCACGATCTTGAGCGTGCGCCGTGAGGGCCGCGTCGTGATCGCGGGCGATGGCCAGGTCACGCTGCGTGACGCGTTCGTCATCAAGCAGACCGCGCGCAAGGTGCGCAGGCTGCATGAGGGCCGCGTGCTGTGCGGCTTTGCGGGCGCCACCGCCGACGCCATGACCTTGTATGAGCTGCTCGAAGATCAGCTGCGCGCCCATCAGGGCGTGCTCACGCGCGCGGCGGTGGCGATGGCGCGCGCGTGGCGCGCGGATCGCACCTTGCGTCAGCTTGAGGCCATGCTCATCGCCGCAGACCTGGAGACGACCTTGCTCATCAGCGGCGCGGGCGATGTGCTGGAGCCTGAGGGCGGCATCGTGGCAGTGGGCAGCGGCGGCGCGTATGCGCTCGCCAGCGCCCGCGCCTTGGCCGCGCACACCCCCATGAGCGCCGACGCCATCGCGCGCGCCTCGCTGCAGGTCGCCGCCGCGATGTGCGTCTACACCAATGATCAGATCACGCTGGAGGGGCTCGGCCCCGAGGGTGGTACGCCATGAGAGAGGAGGGCTTTGAGCAGGCGATGACCCCAGGGGAGGTCGTCGCCGCCTTGGATCGCTACATCGTCGGTCAGACGGCCGCCAAGCGCGCCGTCGCCGTCGCGCTTCGCGACCGCTGGCGACGCCAGCAGGTCGGCGATGATCTGCGCGATGAGATCTCGCCAAAGAACATCATCATGATCGGCCCCACCGGGGTCGGCAAGAGCGAGCTCGCGCGCCGTCTGGCGCGGCTCGCGCGCGCGCCGTTTCTGAAGATTGAGGCCTCGAAGTTCACCGAGATCGGCTACGTCGGGCGCGACGTGGAGAGCATGGTGCGCGATCTGGTGGAGCTGGCCATCATGATGGTCAAGCGCGAGGCGGAGCATCGGGTCGCGAGCCGCGCGCGCGAGGCCGCCGAGCAGCGCGTCTTGGCTCAGCTCGCGCTGCGCCCCGATCCTGTGCGCGCGCCGCTTGATGAGCGCGCCCACGAGCAGAAGGCGTTCGTGGTGGGCCATGATGGCGTGGTCGAGCAGCACGCGCGCCCGATCGATCGCCACGCCTTGCTCGCGCACAGGCTGCGCGAGGGCGAGCTGGATGATGAGCTGGTGGAGCTGGAGCTTGCGGATCAGGTGGCCGCGCCTACGACGCTCGACCCGCTCTCCTCGCGCCTGCCTGCGGAGCAGGCGGCGCAGCTTCGCGGCTTGCTAGAGGGGGTCTTCCCGACGCCCCTCAAGAAGCGCCGCCTGCGCGTCAAGGACGCGCTGCGCGCGCTGATGCGTGAGGAGAGCGCGCGGCTCATCGACATGGAGCGCGTCGTGCAAGACGCGCTGCGACGCACGGAGCAAGCAGGGATCATCTTCCTCGATGAGATCGACAAGATCGCCACCCGCGAGGGCGCGCGCCAAGGCCCCGATGTCTCGCGCGAGGGCGTGCAGCGCGACCTGTTGCCGATCGTCGAGGGCACGAGCGTCGCCACGCGTCATGGCGTGGTGAAGACCGATCATATCTTGTTCATCGCGGCGGGCGCGTTCCATGTGAGCCGCCCCTCGGATCTGATCCCCGAGCTGCAAGGGCGCTTCCCGATCCGCGTGGAGCTGGAGAGCCTGACTCGTGAGGACTTTCGACGCATCCTCACGGAGCCGCGCAACAGCCTCACACGCCAGTACGTCGCGATGATGCGCACGGAGGGCGTGCGCATCACCTTTGAGCCGGGCGCGATCGAGGCCATCGCGGATGTCGCCTGGCAGGTCAACGGCGCCTTGGAGAACATCGGCGCGCGGCGCCTGCACACGATCATGGAGCGGGTGTTTGAGGAGCTGTCCTTTCAAGGCCCCGAGCTGCGCGGCCAGTGCATCATCATCTCGGCTGAGTATGTGAATGAGCGGCTCGCCGGGATCTTGCAAGATCGGGATCTGAGCCGTTACATACTGTGACCGGCGAGTCTGTGATAGGCTGCGCCTGTGTTGTTCTGAACCTCCCTCCCTCCCTCCTGATTGAGAGCCTGTGATGACGACGACCCAGCAGCTCATTGAGACTGGCGCACGCACCAACTCCCCCTCTTATGCGCCCGCACCTGTGGTGCTGGATCGTGGTGAAGGGGTGCGGGTGTGGGACACGCAGGGGCGGTGTTATTTGGACTTCTTGGCCGGGATCGCGGTCAACTGCTTGGGCTACAACCACCCTGAGCTGGTGGGCGCGATTCAGGCGCAGGCGGCGCGCTTGCTGCATGTCTCGAACCTGTTCTTGACCGCAGAGCAGGTCGCCTTGATGGACGCGCTGACCTCGCGCTCGTTCGCCGATCGGGTGTTCTTGTGCAACTCCGGGGCGGAGGCGAACGAGGCGGCGTTGAAGCTCGCGCGTCGTTATCAGAGCGTGTCAGGGCGGCCTGAGCGGGTGGAGATCGTGTCGATGCTCCAGTCGTTTCATGGGCGCACCTTCGGCGCGCTGAGCGCGACCGGGCAGCCGAAATATCACAAGGGCTTTGGCCCCATGCTGCCAGGTTTTGTGTACGCCACGTTTAATGATCTGGAGGATGTGCTCGCCAAGTGTGGCGAGCGCACGGCGGCGATCTTGGTGGAGCCGGTGCAAGGCGAGGGCGGCGTGATCCCGGCGACGCCTGAGTTCTTGCAGGGCTTGCGCCAGTGGTGCGACGCCAACAACGCGCTGCTGATCTTTGACGAGGTGCAGGCTGGCATCGGGCGCACCGGCTCGCTGTTCGCGTATCAGGGCTATGACGTCACGCCAGACATCATGACCTTGGCCAAAGGATTAGGGGGTGGGGTGCCGATCGGGGCGATGCTCGCGAGCGCTGAGGTGTTTCGAGGCTTTGAGCCTGGCAGCCACGCGACGACCTTTGGCGGCAACCCGCTGTCCAGCGCGGCGGCGATG
>CAYXWB010000021.1:0-28572 GCA_964468515.1 uncultured Bradymonadales bacterium
AGATGATGCGCTGCTCAGGGGCGACGCTCGGCAGCGGCGCGAGCGCCGCGCCATCCACGCGCACTAAGAACGTGCCCCAGAACGCGTCCTCGCCCTGCGGCGGCGAGCCGCCGCGCACCACCAGCGGCTCAAGCCGACCGGGCGCGACCTCCAGCACGACCTCCCCCGTGGGGTCGAGGCTCACATGGTTCTGAGCGACCACGCGCTTGTAAGGGATGACGCTGGGCTCAAAGGCAGCGAAGTAGTTCAGCTCCCCCACGCGGTCGGTGTCAAAGTCGAGCTTATTGCGCGCATCAAGGGGGCTCAGGTCACCTTGCGGCGCGGGCACGGGCAGATCAGACAGGGGGCCCTGAGCCCCAAGCACAGGCTCCTCAGGGCGCTGCTGGAGCGTCAGCTCCGGCGGATCGCCAGGCGCGCGCGTGGAGGCGGCTTCAGCCGCCTCGGCGCGCGCTGGCGCGCGCGCCCCGGCGCGAGGGATCGCGCTCAGGTCGAAGTGCTCATGCAGCGTGCTGGGGCGCTCCAGCGCCTCATCGGACGCGGTGACCAGCTGGCCCGCCGAGGTGCCGGGCCACATGGCGAGCATCGCGGCGGCGGCGAGGATGGGGGTTCGTCGGATCAAGGCGAGGCGCTCCTGCTCAGCTCATGTCACAACGTCCAACGCATGAGCGGCGCGGGGTTCTTCCCGCACGCGCGTCACGGCGAGGGCACGCCCGCGGTGGCGATGAGCGCCTTGAGGTCTTGATCATCAAACTGGATGCTCAAGCCCATGAACACATCTCGCCCAGGGATGCCCGTCTGCTGCGGGTTGAAGAAGTCATCCACGCCCGCCATCACGCTCAGGTAAGGCAACACATCATAGGAGGCGAACATGCGAAAGCGCGGCGAGTTGTTGAAGGCGAAGTCGAAGACGTCCATCTGGATGTTGAGGCGCCGATCATCGAAGAACATGATGTTACCACCAAGCCCACCCGAGCCCTCAATGATGCCAAAGCGGCCCGTGAGCGCGAGCCACGAGGTGAGCTGCACAGACTGCCCGAGCTGGAGGCTGAGCTTGAAGTCGTCAGTGACCGTGCGCGTCTGGCGCGTCTCAATGTTGCCCGTCTGCGGGTTGCGCTCGGAGACGGTCGTGACCGCGAGCTGCCCTCGAAAGTCATCAACAATCTCAATGAGATAAAACTTATTACGGTTAGGCTCAATCTTGATACCGAGCACATTCTTAAACTGACTGGCGGCGAAGTGCAGCTCGCTGCGCAGCTGCACGATGGTGCGCAAGCGCGCGATCTGTCCGACAAACTCCTGCGTGTCACCCAAGATGGAGTTGGTCTTCTCGGCGATGGCCGGGTCATTGACCAGCGCGCCCAGCGTGCCCTCGCCCTCGTTGACCTTGTCGGTGATGTCTTGGATGTTCTGGAGCGAGTAGTTGAGCGAGTCCAGCGTGCCTTGCAGACGCACGAGGGTGCCGCTCAAGGTGCCGATGCCCTGCTGGACATCATCGGAGGACTGGCCGATCACATAGCGGACCTCTTGAACGATGGCGCGCGCATCACGCACGACCGTCTCCGACTCACCCAAGATGCGCTGGATCGAGGCGTTGCCAACCTGAGCGACCTCGCGCACCTCATTGGAGGTCACGTTGGCGTCGCGCAGGATGTCAGCCAGCACCAGCGACTGCTCACCCACAAAGTTGTTGATCGTCGAGAGGATCTGCTGCAGGTCGGTGAGGATCTGCTCCAGGTTGCGCGCGCCCTCCTCGCCGCCGAGCACGGTGCTGAGCGCGCCCGTGACGTTCTGAATGTCAGTGGCGATCTGGTTGAGCTTGGAGAAGATAGCGTCAAGCTCCATGCCCTCATTGACGTTGCGCACCTCGCCGCCATCGGGGATGGCGCCGCCCTCCTCGCCAGGCGTCAGCTCCAAGTAATAGTCACCGATGAGGCTGGCCTGCTTCTTGGCCACCACCGCACCGTTCTTATAGAAGGTGACGCCCTCTTTGTTGGTCGCCTCGATCCCTTTTTGTAGCTCAATGTCCTCGCGCACGAGCAGATCCACGCGCGCGCGCTTGCCCTCTAGGGCGATCTTGTCAATCTCGCCCACGGCGATGCCAGCCATCCGGATGCGGCTCTTGACCGCGAGGCCCGTGACGTCTGAGAAGTAAGCGTGAACCTTGATGTAATCGTCAGTGTTGACGCCATCACTGGTCAAGCGCGTGAGCATGAAGATGGCCGCGCCGATGCCCGCGAGCACCAGCAAGCCAACTTTAAAAGGGGTGACCCAGTCCTTGAGGCTCATCGTCGTGTCACACAGGTTCGAAGGGGCGCGCTATCAACCATACATAAAGACCGTCAGGATATAATCAATCACCAGCACTGAGATGCTCCCTGTGACCACCGAGGAGGTGGTCGCCTCACCGACGCCCTTGGCGCCGCCCGAGGCGTAGAAGCCTTTGTAACAGCCCACTAGACCGATCGCGAGGCCGAAACAAGCGGCCTTGATGGAGCAGAAGATCAGGTCGCGTGCCTCCACAAAGTCGCGGATCTTCTGGACGAAGATGCCAGGATCGATCTGCATCAGGCCCACGGAGAGGCCATAGGCGGCCATCATCGCGACCAAGTTAAAGAGCATCACCAGCACGGGCATCATCAGCATGGTCGCCAGCACGCGCGGCATGACCAAATATTGCACGGGGTTGATGGCCATGACGTCCATCGCGTCGATCTGCTCGGTGACGCGCATGGTGCCAAGCTCGGTGGTCATCGAGCTGCCCGTGCGACCGGCCACCATCAGCCCCGTGAGCACGGGGCCAAGCTCTCGGATGACGCTGGCCGCGACGGTGCCGCCCACTAGCGTCTGCGCGTTGAACAAGGCGAACGCGTAGATAGACTGATACGCCATCACCAGCCCTGTGAAGGTGCCGGTGAACAGCACGATGAACAGGCTGCCCACGCCCACGGACTCGAGCGCTTGAAAGAAGACCTTGAAACGATAGGGCGGGCGCGCGGCCCATAAGAAGGTCTGGCCGAGCAGCATGCTCATCTGCCCGACCTCCTCTACCGCGCCCATCGCGCGCGTGCCTAAGCGCTCCACGGCTGCTTTAATGGACTGCTGCATGAGCCTCATGGGGACGCGTTCGCGCGGCGGATGAGCCGCGTCGGGCGAGACGATACGAGAGTGTGCGCTGCGAGTCCAGCGCGCAAACATCCTGGCATCGCGCGCCGCCATGCAGTAGTAAAGACGCCGCTCATCCGCATCTCACCGCCCTCTGCCCTGGAGCGTCCGATTATGAGCAGCCTCAAGAAGAGCAAAGAGCTGATCGACAAGACCGTCGCCAACGCCGAGGGGTTCGTCATCGGCACGGTCAACGACTATCTCATCGATGTGCAGAGCTGGCAGGTCAGCGATCTGCAGATCAAGATCGACAAGGCCGTCGCCAAGGAGCTTGGCCTCAAGGCGCCGATGTTTGGCAGCCTGCTGGTGCTGGTCAGCGTCTCGGAGGTCCGCTCCATGAGCGATCAGGTCATCGTGGGGCTGACCAAAGCGGCCTTCGCGGGCTACATTGAGGCGCGCAAAAAAGAGGGCTGAGCGCGCTCACAGCAGCGGTCGCGACGCGCCGCCTGTGTCGCTCAAGAGCAGCTGCTCGATGAGCGTCTGCACCTCAGGGCGCGCCCAATCATAGGCGTTCACAAACCGCGCGACCGCCCGTCCGTCGCGATCGATCAGGTAGGTCTCGGGCAGCAGCTCGGTGCCGTACGCCATGCCCACCTGCGCTTGAGGATCGTGCAGCACCGTCATGGCGCTGCGCTGACCGGGCAGAAACTGCGCCATAAAGGCGCGCGCGTCTTGCGCGTCGGGATCAAAGGAGATGGCGATCATCACCAAGCCGCGATCTTGGTACTGACGCACGAGCCGCTCCATGCTCGGCATCTCCTCACGGCACGGCTCACAGAAGCTGGCCCAGAAGTTCAAGAAGACGACCTTGCCGCGATAATCAGCCAGGGTGTGCTGGGCGCCCTCCAGGTCGGTGAGCACGAAGGGCTGCGCTTGGCGGCCGATCCACTGGCCGTTGAGGGTGGCGACGCTGCGCGCTAGCGCGCGGTCGTCACCGCGAAGCCACGGCCCCCACAGCGCCAAGCTCGCGCAAGCGAGCGTGGCGAGCAAGAGCCCGATGATGATCGTGGGCGAGGGTTGGCGAGCCTTCAGCTCAGACATGGGCGCTCCTCACCAGCTGTCACGCAGCGCGCGCAGCGCGCGCCACGTGATCTCGCTGGGGTCTTGGGTGAGCGCGGCTGCGGCGTCCACCAGCTCAGGATGACGCTCACGCATCGCCTGCTGCAAGTCAGCCTCATGGGTGCGCATGAACACGTTGTGCTGACGCTCCTCGCCAAGCGTCGTGACGATCGCGCCTCGCTCTGGCGAGCCCGCGACGCGCGCGGCCGCTGCCTCAATGGCCGCGTCCTCGGGCAAAAGCGAGGCCGCCATGGCGAGGTTCTTGCCCGCGTAGTCATGGCCTGGATACACGCGCAGCGTGTCAGGCAGCGGCGCGAGCACGTCGGTGAAGGTGCGATACAGCGCGCCCGCGTCACCGCCGAAGCGGCAGTTGCCCGCGCCCGCGCTGAACATGGTATCACCCACAAGCAGATGATCCTCCACGCGCGCGCTGATGTGGCCTGCGGTGTGACCGGGCGTGTCGAGGATCGTGATCGAGGCGTCGCCTAGCGTGACGACATCGCCCGCGCGCAGGCGACGATGCACGCGCAAGCCCGTGAGCGACTCGACCTGCTCCGCGTCGATGGCACCCGCTAAGAGCTGCGCGTCAGGGTGCGCGTCGATGACCTCGGCGTGGCCGCTGACATGATCCGGATGCCAGTGCGTGGTCAAGATGGCGTCAAGCATCAGGCCGCGTTCTTGCAGCGCGCGCAGCGCGCCCTTAGCGTCGATCGGATCGACCAAGATGGCGTGGCCTTGGGCTTCGAGCAGATAGAACAGGTTGTCGCTGACTTCGCTCGCGAGCGTGATCACGCGCATAACTAACGATCCTTGCGATGGGATGATGAGAGGCCACGTCAGGGGCGCTCAAGGCGCGCGTTGCTCGCGCGACGGGGCGCATGATAGATTGTGCACGGCAGACAATCAAACAAGACATCACGGCGATCGCGCGCCACGCGCGGCGGCTGTGCTGGAGGTCATCTATGACAGGAAGATCCAGCCGTGAGGGTGACGCGCGCGCACGCCTCATCGCGCTGAGCGCCACGCTCGTGCTGGGGCTGGGGGCGTGCACTTATGACTTTGATCAATTCCAAAGCGCCCCGGATGAGGTTGATCAACGCCCTGACGCGCCAGACCAAGGCCCCGACGCGCCTGATGATAGCTCAAGCGACGCGGCGCCTGATCTGCCCGATGATGGCACGCCGCCCGCGCCCACGTTTGTGCTCGGCGGCACCTGTGAAGACGATGATGACTGCCCGGGCGGCGCCTGCGTCGCGGGCGTCTGCGCCCTGTCATGCGCGCCCGATGAGGATGACGCGCGCCCTGAGTGCCCCGAGGGCAGCGCGTGCGTCGCCGCGCCCACAGCGCGCGACGCTTATTGCATGGTGTTGTGTGATGACGACAGCGCTTGCGCCATCACAGGGCGCGACGACCTGTCCTGTGTGCAGGTCGCGCATGTGCCAGACGGCGGCCTGGGGCCTCGACTCACCGCGCGACAAGTGTGTCACCTGGACAGCGATGACGATGGGGTGATGGACCCACAAGACAACTGCCCAAGCGTCGCTAACCCGACGCAGCGCGACAGCGATCTGGACGGCGTAGGAGACGCCTGTGATGACGCGCCGCGCTGTCACCCCGCGCATGAGTCAGGTCGACTGGCCTACCCTGCGCGCGAGCACGCGCTGACGTCGTACGGCTTACCGCAGCTCATCTACGGTGACACGCTGAGCGTGTTTGGCGGGATCGACGCGCAGGGCGCGCCGAGCGACGCGGCGCTCACGCTCAGCCGAACAGCGCGCCAGTGGAGCGCGCACGCCCCCCTGCTCTATCCAGCGGCGCACCTCACGAGCACGATCGACGCGTCGGGCAGCTTCGCGCTGACGCCGGGCCAGCTGCCCGATGAGCCGCGCCAAGTGGGGCGTCTGCTGCGATGGTCGCCCGACGCGCCCATGGCGCAGCGCGCGCCGCTGACCACCCCCCTCTATGATCCGATCATGGCGACCTCGCTCACGGGCACGGTCTACTTACACGCCAGCACCCAGGCGCCTGAGACGGGGTCGACGAGCTGGACGCTCTGGCGCGTGTCAGCGCAAGGCGCGCTCCAGCAAGCGGTCGCGGCGAGCAGCGGGCTGGCGCGCGTGCCGTGGCATGTGACCACAGGGCGCCAAGGCGACCTGTTGTTCTACTCGTCCACGCAGGTGAGCCCGCTTGATGGGACCGCGCAGGTGCAGGTGGTGCGCCTCAACGGCCGAGGTCAACAGCTCACCCCCATGACCATCCCCATGCCCACGCCGAACCTGGCGCAAGGACCGCTGGAGCCGCTGCTGATCGAGGGCGACAACGGCCTGACCTTGCTCATGGATCGTCGCAGCGGCCAGATGTACCGGCTCGATCCTGACCTGCTGACCTTGGCGCGCGTGCCCGCGCTGGACATCACCATCCCCGTCGCGCAAGCGCGCTTTGTGAGGCTGGCGAGCGCGGGGTTTGGGTTCCTCATCGTCGGCCAACGCGCCACTGACCCGACGCAGCTGGAGGCCTATGAGATCAACCTCGACTGCCGTCCAGGCGTCGATCAGCTGGACACCGACGCCGACGGGGTGCCCGACCTGAGAGACGTCTGCCCGCTCCTCGCTGACCCTGATCAGCTGGACACCGATGGCGATGGCTTAGGCGACGCCTGCGCTGAGGATGATGATGGCGACGGCATCCCTGACGGCGATGATCTGAGGTTCGATCCAGACACAGGTGAGGTGACTGACCTGTCAAAAGACACCAACAACAACGGCATCCCAAACGTCGAGGAGCTGGACAATGACAGCGACGGCATCCCCGATGCGCGCGATCGGTGGCCGCTGGACACGAGCAACAATCAAGAGCCCAACCGGATCGCGCTAGACGACGATCTGGACGGCTTTGAGGACGCCACCGAGCGACTCCAAGGCACGGATCCGCTCAACCCGTTGAGCTTCCAGAGCATGGGGTATGTGGCGTATGTGCGCCGCGACAGCGCGGGCGCCCGCCAAGTCGAGGTGGCGCGCCTTGACAGCTTCGCCCTCCCCCAGGTCGCGCTCGCCGAAGGCGAGCCGCATCGGCCTCAGCTGACGGCGTCGGGCGCGAGCGTGATCGCGCTTGATGGGGCGCCCGGCGCGGCGACACAGGTGCTCTGGCGTGAGCTAGGCCCCAGCGATGCTGCGGTGACGCGCTTGGATCTGGGGGCGCCGCTGCGGGCGGCGGCGACCACAGGGATAGGCCAAAATTTTGAGACGGGACGCCTGGTCTTGACGCAGGTGGTGGCCGCGCGTCGCACTGACGCGGGGCGCTGGGCGCTGGGCACGATGGAGGCAGCCGAGGTAGGAGCTAGCTTTACGCCGCTGCTGACGAGCTACGCGCAGCTCGCCGACATGGTGGTCCACGCGTCGCGCGCTTATTTCTTAGCCGCCCCCTCGGACTGCGACGCGTGCGCGACGGCCTACTCGTTGGCGCTGAGCAACCCGAGCAGCGTGTCGCTGAGCGCCGCGCTACCGCTGGGCGCCCAGCGGCTCGCCTTTAACGGCGGCGTGCTCGCGTTTGGCGTGCCAGCTGAGGCCACAGGGGGCTTAGCGTGGCAGCTTGGCCAGAGCCCCGTGGGGCGCCCGCCCGGGGTGACGCGCGTGGAGAGCGTAGCGCCGATGAGCGATGGGATAAGCTATGTGCTCAGCGGCGCCGCAGAAGAAGGCCCCTATGCGCTGTGGTTCTTTAATGGTAGAACGATGACGTGGTATAGGCTGCTCGCTGCCTCCGATGATCTGATCGAGGTGGACTGGAAGCGGTGACACGATCGCGAGCTTCGGCGCTTGGGGCCGAAGCTGTCGTCTCCCCCGAGCGGGCACGCGCTGGGCATCCACGCGCCAGAGATGTAGCAACGCCATGACGCAGCAATTCCCACAAAAGTTCGGCCCCTACACGCTCCACCAGATCATCGCGCGCGGTGGTATGGCTGAGATCTATCGGGCGACGATGCCGGGGATCGGCTCGTTCGAGAAGCAGCTCGTCATCAAGAAGATCTTGCCGCATCTGGTCGAGAACGAAGAATACATCACGATGCTGATCGATGAGGCCCGCATCTTGGTGGGCCTCAACCACGCGAACATCGCGCAGGTTTATGACCTGGGCGAGATCGATGGGACGTATTACATCGCGATGGAGTTCGTGCACGGCGGTGACATCTCCACGATGATCAAGGAGGTGCAGCGTCAGGGGCAGTTCATCCCCTATGAGCACACCGCCTACATGATCGCGTGCCTGTGCATGGGCCTGCATGTGGCGCACACGGCGGTCGATCAGCAGGGCAACGCGCTCAACATCGTGCACCGTGACATCAGCCCCCAGAACGTGCTCGTGAGCTTCGCGGGCGACGTCAAGGTGATCGACTTCGGTATCGCCAAGGCGCGCAGCAAAGACACCAGCACCAAGGCCGGCGTCATCAAGGGCAAGCTCTTGTATATGGCGCCCGAGCAGGCGATGGCGCAGGACCTCGACGGTCGCGCGGACCTGTTCGCCGCGGGCCTGTGCATGTACAAGATGCTGACGCATCGGCTGCCGTTTGAGGGTGAGAACGAGTTCCAGATCTATAACAACATCCTCACCAAGGTCGTCGAGCCGCCCAGCGCGCTGCGCGAGGGCGTGCCCGCGTCGCTCGATCAGATCTGCATGAAGCTCTTGGAGCGCGACCCGAACCGCCGCTACCAAGATGGCTACGCCGCCAAGCGCGACCTCGATCGCGCGCTGCACGCGCTCGCCCCAGGCTACACGCCCTCGCGCTTGAGCCGCTTCGTGGAGGACAAGCTCTCCCACATCGTGCAGCAGCGCCAGCAGGAGTTCGCCGCCTCAACCCAAGCCGCGCAAGCGGCGCGCGACATGGCGCCGACGACCCCGCTGCCGCGCACCCCAGGGCCCAGTGGGGGGTTTGGCGTTGGGGTCAACAACGCCCCAGGCTATGGCGCGGCCGCAGGGGGCCTAGGCGCGCAAGCGAGCGCGCCTGGCACGACAGCGGAGCGCGTGCGCACCCACGCCCAAGCGCAACAACAGCAAGCGCTCGCCACAGGCTTCATGCCTGTGGCGACCCCCGTGCCTGGGCCAGGGATGCCTGAGGTCGACCCCATGCGCGCCGCGATCGCAGACGCAGACACAGGCCAATTTCAGCTCTACCCTGAGGCGCAAGCGCCTGCGCCGACGCGGCGCGTGCCGCCGATCATGATCGGCGTCGTGCTCATGGCGCTGCTCGTGATCAGCATGCTGATCTACGCGCTGGTGACCGCGCCCCCTCAAGCTGACCCTGCCCCGCTGCCCTCGCAACCTGCCGCCCCGGTGGCGATCGTGGCGCCTGAGCCTGAGCCTGTCGCGCCCACAGAGCCTGAGCCTGAGCCTGTCGCGCCCACAGAGCCTGAGCTGCTGGAGGCCATGATCGCCACCAAGCCCGAGGGCGCGCAGGTGATCGACGCGCACGGTGATCACATCGGCAAGACCCCTTACGGCTTGCAGTTCCCATCCAATGAGCTGCCGCTGCGCTATACAGTGCAGCTGGAGGGCTTTGAGCCCGCGACGGTCACCCTCACCAGCGAGTCGCTGGCGCACAGCCTCGTGTTGGAGCCCGTCAAGGTGGCGCCTGAGCCCACCCCTAAGCAGGGCGTGTCCCCCTCGCCGCCAAAGCCCACGCCGCCAAAGCCCACGCCGCCAAAGCCCACGCCGACGACCAAGCCCACAAAGCCGACCAAGCCTGTGGATGACTTCATCGATCTGATGCCGGTTAAGCCCACGACCAAGCCAGCTGCCAAGCCAGCTACCAAGCCGTCGAACAAGCCCGTGGATGATCTGAAAGACGTTGATATCAGCTGGTGAGCGCTCAGGCCTCCTCATCACTGCTCCAGGAGGCGCTGATGCGCACACCTCTGATCACCCTCAGCTTGGTCGCGCTCTGCCTCGCCATGGGCAGCTCTCTGTCAGGAGAGCTGTCGTTGATTGGCGTCGCCTATGCGCAGTCGCCTGATGAGATCGAGCGGGCCAAGGAGCGCTTTAGCACAGGCAAGAAGCGCTTTGATGAACAGCGCTTTGATGAGGCGGCGGCCATCTTCTTGGAGGCGTATAACCTCTCCAAGCGCCCCGGGCTGCTCTACTATGTGGCGCAGTCTTATGAGCGCGCTGACGCGCTGCTGGAGGCGCAGCGCTACTACAAGCGCTATCTTGACGAGATGCCCGACGCGCCCAACGCCGAGGAGGTCGTGGAGAGCATCTTGAGCATCCAGCAGCGCATCAGCGAGGAGCTTGGGCGCGTGGACGTCGAAACCGTGGTGGAGGGGCGCGAGGTGTTCGTGGGGGGGCAAGATGAGCCGTTCTGTGTGACCCCCTGCGCGGTGATCCTTAAGCCTGGCACCCACACGTTGAGCGTGCGCACCCCAGGTGAGGCGCCGATAGAGCGCCCGTTCACGCTGCGCGCGGGACAGCGCGAGCGCTGGGAGGCCAAGCTCGCCCAAGCGCCACGCGGCACCCTCCTGGTGCGCACCGACGCCAAAGGCGCCACGCTGCGTGTGGCAGACAAGACGCACGCGCTGCCGCTTGAGGCGCCGCTCATCCTCCCCGTCGGCGCGCAGAGCTTGGAGCTGCGCGACGCCAAAGGCGCGCTGCGCTGGCGCGGTGAGCAGCGGATTGAGGCCGATCAGCTCGCGCAGCTGATGGTGCCTATCTTGAGCGAGGGTGACGCAGGCGCCGTGGGGTGGCGACGCGTCGGCGCCTATACGCTGCTGAGCGCGGGCGCGGGCGTGCTGATCGGTGGCCTGCTGATGGGCAGCCAAGCCAGCGCGTCGCATGACGCGCTGGAGGCACAGCAGCGGCGCGGCGCGATCGATCCCGATCTGGTCAGTCGAGGCCAGAGTCAGCAGACCACCGCCAACGCGTTGTTCGCCACCAGCGGCCTCCTGCTCGCCGCAGGCGCGGGCGTCCTGACCTGGGATCTGCTCGATGGCACAAGCGCGGATGACGAGGTCGCGCCGCCCAGTGAGCCTGAGCCCGCGCCCAACCCCGACGATGACCTCCTCTGAGCGCCTTAAGTCATGACACACGCCCCGCTCATCCTGGCCAGCGGCTCGCGCTATAAGCGCGAGCTGATGGCGCGCCTCAGCCTGCCCTTTCACACCGTCAGCCCCGACATTGATGAGTCGCCTCACCGCGGCGAGGCGGCCAGCGCCGTGGCGCTGCGGCTCGCCGCCGAGAAGGCGCGCGCCGTCGCCGCGCTGCATCCTGAGGCCTATGTCATCGGCTGTGATCAGGTGATCGCGCTAGATGACACGCTCCTGCATAAGCCCGGCGATGTAGAGGGCGCCAAGGCGCAGCTGCGCCGCTTACAAGGGCGCCCGCACGCGCTGCTGTGCGCGGTGGCGCTGTGCTGGCCACAGGGCGGCGAGCCGCTCACGGCGCTCGCCAAGGTCACGATGGTCATGCGCCCGCTGGATGAGGCGCAGATCGCCGCTTATGTGGCGCGTGATATGCCGCTCGATTGCGCGGGGTCTTATAAGCTAGAGGAGGCTGGCGTGCGCTTATTCTCACGCATGCAGGGTGATGATTACACCGCGATCGTGGGCTTGCCGCTCACGCGCGTGATGGATCTGCTGGAGCAAGCTGGCTATCCGCTCATCGCGACGTGGTCATGAGCGGGCGCGTGACGCGGGAGGCGATCGAGGCGTCGCTCGGGCGCTATCGCGAGATCGTGGGCGACTGGGAGGCGTTCTGCGACGCGCTGGCGCGCCCCTTACCAAGCTGCGTGTGGACCAACACCTTGCTGACGACGCCCGAGGCGCTCGTGCAGTGGTTCGAGCGCTGCGGTGTGAGCGCGCAGCCGCTGAGCTGGTGCGGCGACGCGTTCACGCTGCAAGGGGCGAGCGAGGCTCGCGCGGGGACGCTGCTGCCGTTCTTGAGCGGGCTGTGTCACATCCAAGAGGAGGCCTCGCTGCTGGCCAGCGCGGCGATGCGCGCGCAGCCTGGCGAGCGGGTGCTGGATATGTGCGCGGCGCCTGGGGGCAAGACGGCGCACATGGCCGTGCAGATGCGCAACACGGGCACGCTCGTGGCCAATGATCGCGCCGTGGGCAGGCTGCGGGCGATGAGCGCGATCATCGCGCGGCTGGGCTTGCTCAACGTCACCACGATGGCCCACGACGCCACGCGCCTGCCGCGCGCGGTGGGGCGCTTTGATCGCGTGCTGGCCGATGTGCCGTGCAGCTGTGAGGGCACCTCGCGCAAGAATGGCGAGGTGTTGCAGCGGCTCAAGCATCAGGCGCCTGACGCGCTGGCCTCGACGCAGCAGGCGATCCTCACCCGCGCGCTGAAGCTCGCGCGCCCTGGCGGCCACGTCATCTACTCCACCTGCGCGTATGCCCCGGAGGAGAATGAGCTGGTGGTGCAAGGGGCGATGGAGGCGTTCGGGCGCGAGCGCGTGGCGCTGGTGCCGCTGGGGCTAGACTTTGTGGGCGCGCCGGGGTTAGATCATTGGGGCGGACGCGCGCTGGATCCGTCGCTGCGCTTGGCCATGCGGGTCTATCCCCACCAGCTCGACACGGGCGGCTTCTTCATCGCGCGCTTGCAACGGCTGGAAGAGCCGCAGGAGGAGCGATGAGCGCGCACGATGAGGGCGAAGGGGACGACGGTGGCGAGCGAGGGTTTGATCCAGCGCCTTGGCGCGACGCGCTGTGCGCGCGCTTTGGGCTGCCTGAGGCGACGCTAAGCGCGCTCCATTTGTTTCGTCCCAACACCAAGGCGATCGGGGTGACGAGCGGCGATCATGAGCCACCGCCACGCGCGATGACGCTGGCCTCGGGGGTGTTATTGGTCCACGCGCGCTCAGCGCAGCCCAAGCTCACGACCGCTGCCGCGCGCGCGCTCGGCCATCTGGCGACGCGCCACATCGTGACGCTCGACGCCGCACAGACTGACGCCTACCTGCGCCGTGAGGCGCTGCTGCCACGCGCTGACCAGCTCATCGGCTGTGAGACGCCCGGCGTGGTGCTGGTGCGCCATGAGACGATCACGCTGGGCACGGGGCTCTTGCGCTTGAGCCTCACTGGCGAGCCGGCGCGGTTGGAGAGCTACTTCCCGCGCGCGCAAGCGCGCGACGGGGCACGCTCGGCGTTTGGGGAGGTGGGGCCGTGAGGTTCCCGTTCGAGGATCATCCGGAGCTGGTGAGCTGGGAGCCGCTTGAGGGCGGCGTGATCGGGCAGGCGTACGTGGTGCGTCGGCGCGATGATCCTGAGCCGCTGGTGCTCAAGCTCATCGAGCACGCGCACCCTGAGTCGCCTGAGCAGCTCAAGCGTGACTTCGATCCGCTCAAGCGGCTGCATCACACGCACCTGTGCGCTTATGAGGAGCTGGTGCGCGATGGCGACGCGATGGCGTATCTGCGCCGCCACGTGCCGGGCGCGCCGCTGCTGAGCTACCTTCGCCACGCCGCCGCACCCGCCGCCGCGCCGCGCGTCGAGGAGGCCGACCGCTCGGCGGATGAGCTGTCTGTGGCGATGGGCGCTGAGGATGAGCTGCTGGACCTGAACTCCCACGAGCTGGAGCGTGAGCTGGCGGGGCTGTCGGCGCAGCCCTCGCAGGCCGATGAGATCGGCGCCATCATCGCGGGTGTGGCGCGGGCGACGCCTGTGGATGAGCCCCCTGAGCTGGACGCCACGCTGGCCGCGCTCTTGCGCCTGCTGCCGCAGATCATCTCAGCGCTGGAGCACATTCATCGCTTCAAGCGGGTGCACGGGGCGCTGCATCCGGGCAACATCTTGGTCCAACGCGCGGGGTTGTGTGCGCTGACTGAGTTTGGTCTCACACCGATGCTCCAAGGCGCGCCGCCTCTCGACCCCAGAGAGACGCCACCTGCGGCGTGGCGCGCGTGGCGTCGCGTGCGCCCTTATATGGCGCCTGAGGTGCGGCGCGCGCAGGGGGCGAGGGCGGCCAGCGATGTGTATGGGCTGGGCGCGGTGCTGTTTGAGGCGCTCACGGGGCGCATCCCACCAGAAGATGAGGGATTACAGGAGGTTGAAGCACCATCTGTGCTAGAGCTCGCGCCGCGCTGCCCTTCGGCGTGGGCGGAGCTGATTGAGGCGATGCTCGCGCCCGCGCCTGAGGCGCGCCCCACCATGAGCGCCATCCGCGCCGCGCTCCCGCAGCTGCCGAGCGCAGGGACACACATCGCCCCGAGCTTTGTACCACGGCCTCCCACGCTCAGCGGGCGCGATGATGTGGTGGGGGCGATGCTGGCGGGCGCGCGCGCCGCGCGCGATGGCGCGGCGCTGCCTGTGCACCTGATGGAGGGCGTCGCAGGTCAGGGCAAGCACCTGCTGTTGGAGCATGTGTGTCATCGCTTGGCGCGCCGAGGCTGGCTGCTCTTGCGCGGCGTCTGCCATGACAACCCCGCGGAGCCGTTCGCGGCGTGGGCGCCGCTGATTCATCGCCTGGTGGAGGTGCTGCGCGGCGCGCCAGCGCAGCTGCGTCAGGAGCTTGGGCCCGAGCTGCGACGCGCGGCGACGCTGTTCCCAGCGCTGCATGAGCAGCCGCTGGAGCGGCCGCTGCATCGCGCGGCGCGCGCGCTGCGCGATGTGCTGACGCGCTTGGGCGCGGAGCGCCCCATCGCTATGATCTTTGAGCAGCTTCACCTGGCGAGCCCCGATGATCTGGCGCTGTTGCACGCGCTGCGCGCGGAGGAGGCGCCGCTGCGCGCGGTGATCTTGGGCACGAGCGTGCCCGAGGCGCGGCTGCTTGATGAGCCTTGGACCAATCATCAGGTCTATCGCCATGAGGTGCGCGTCATGACCTATGACGAGGCGCACGCGCTGCTGCGCGCCATCGCGCCGCCGTCTACGGTCGCGTCCTTTGAGGAGCTCATCAGCCAGGAGCGCGCGCGCAGCCCGCTCAAGCTCAAGGAGCTGCTGTTCGAGCTGCGCCGCCACAGCACCGCGCCTGATCGTCAGGCGCCGCTGCCGACGATCTTCTTGCACCGCGTGGAGGAGCTCGGCGCGCAAGCGCGCCGCGCGGTGGAGTGCTTGGCGCTGGCGTGCGGGCCGCTGCGCAGCGAGGTCGCCGCCGCGCTGCTCGGCCCCACGCACCAAGAGCTGATGACACAGCTCACCGCGATGCGCTTGGCCAAGGTGCAGCGCGGCGCTGATGGCGTGACCGCCTATCGGCTGGCGCACCAGCTCGTGCGGGAGGTGTTGCACAAGATGATGGACGCGCCCACCCGCGCGCGTCATCACGAGGCGCTGGCCGAGGCGCTGGAGCGAGCGGCGCCGCACGCGGTGGGACACCTGTTTGAGCACTGGCGCCAGTCTCACTCGCCAGAGCGCGCGGCGGCGCACGCGGCGCTGGCGCTGACGCGCGCGAACGCGCGGCGCGCGTTCGCGCGCGCCGCGCAGCTCCTGAGCTGGCAGGTGGAGGCCCAGCGCGCCGACGCCACGACGCTGTGGCAGGCGCAGCTGAGAGCCGGTCAGCCGGAGCGCAGCGTCAAGACGGCGAGCGAGGCGCTGGCGCGGGCTGAGGGCTCGATCGCGCGCGATGCTTGGGCGGCGCGCTTGGCCGAAGCGCAGCTTCGCGCGGGTCATCCCAAGCGCGCCGCCGACGCGCTCGACGCGCCGCTGCGCGGCTATGAGCTGCGCCTGCGGGAGCCCTCGGCGCTGGCGCCGCTGGCGCGGCTGAGCGACTGGCACGAGCGGCGCGCGCTTCGCGCGCCGCTGCGCGACGAGCGCGCGCCCAGCGGGCGCGACGAGGAGCGCACCCAGGTCGCGCTGTGTCTGGTGGCGCTGCGTCATCACGAGTGGTTGCCTGCACAGCACGCGCTGGCGTTGCACGGGCGGCTGTGGACGATGGCTGGTCGATGCGCTGACCTTGACACGCAGCACGCCGCGCGCGACGCGCTGCTGAGGCTGCTCGCCACGCTCGATCACGCGCGCTACCTGCGCCTGGCCCCCGCCCTGTTGCGTGAGCTGGCAGGCCCAGGGGAGCTGTCCGCGATGACGCGCGGCGCGTTGCTGGTGGAGCGCGCGCGCTTGGCGCGCGCGCGCGGCGATCTGCGGCGCGCGCGCGGCCTGCTGTTAGAGGCGCACGAGGGCAGCTCACGCTGGCCCGAGGAGGCCTCCATGGAGCGCGCGCGGCTGTGGACGCTGCTGGCGCGCGTGTGCTTAGAGATGGGCCAGGTCGAGCGCGCGATGAGCTGGCTTCGGCTGGTGCATCGGCGCGAGCGCCATCACGCGCTCAGCCACCACCTGGCCGATCAGGTCGCCTTCGACGTGGCGCTGTTGCGCGGTGACCTCGACGCCGCCGACCACGCCCTCAGCGGCCCGCTCATTCGCCCCCAAGATGAGCCCCAATCCCTGCTGAGCTTTTGGCGCTTGAGCGCGCGCGCGCGCTGGCACATGGCAAGCGGCGAGCCCGATGTCGCCCTCGCCCTGCTTGACGCCACCCAAGATCAGCTCATGGTCAGCGGCCTGTGGCGCTTCCCCAGCGTGTGCGCCAACGCGCGCCTGTTGCGCGGTCAAGCGCTCGCCGGCCTCGCCAGCTTGGAGCGCGCCATTGACGCCCCTGAGCGCCAGCTCACGCACTGGCACCTCGCGCGCGAGGTCATGGGCGCGTGGAAGCTGCGCGACGCGCTTGATCCGCTGGAGCAAGCCCAGCTCACCAGGCTTCGCGCGCGCGCGGCCCTGCTCTTGAGCGAGCACGGCCTGTTCCCCAGCAAGCGCCGACGCCAAGCTTTGCGCCTCATCGAGCGCGCCTCGCTCAAGCTCGCACGCCTTGACGCGCCCATCGCGCAAGCCGAGTGCGCCGAGGCGCGCGCCCTCATCCTCGTCAGCCTCGATCGTGAGGAGGGGCGCGCCCTCGCCGAGCAAGCCCGCAAGCTCTACGCGCACCTCGGCGTCAGCGCCCCCCTCTATTTAGAGGGATGGCCGCTGCCCAGCGCGCTGCGCGCGCTGGGTGAGGACGCGCCCTAAAGGGCGCGCCCCCAAGGACCTCGGCGCGCCTCGCAGCAGGCGACGCACCAACGCCTTGACTTTGGATGCCTTTTCGCACAAGTTACGGCCTGTTTCGCAGGCGTCACACGCGCTCCGCTGGCTGACTGAGAGGTCGCGCTTGAGCGCGCGCTGCTCATGCCACAAAGACGCGCCCACGCGCATCCGCTTTGTCTTGTGATCTAGGGCGCGCCTGCGACGTTGCGTCTTCAACACAAATATCATAGTCACTGGCTATGCTATGTGTCTCGCCGCTCGCTTGAGCGCCGCTGTTTGCTCCTGTTGACGAGGTCTCACCGTGCGCCACTCCCCCTCACGCGCTATGCCCTGGAAGCTCAGCCTCTTGACCTTCGCGCTCGCTACCGCGTGCGCCGGTGCAGGCGGCGAGCGTGGCGCGAGCGGTGCGGCAGGCAAGACCTCGATCGTGACCACAACGCGCGCGCCAGCGGGCGACCCCTGCGCCGAAGGCGGCGTGCGCATCACGTCGGGCCTTGACGCCGACGGCGACGGCGTGTTGGACGATGGCGAGGTCACCACCACGCGCTACGTGTGTGATGGCGCGCCGGGCAACGATGGTGAGCATGGCATGCCCGGCGATCGCGGCGACCAAGGCGACCAGGGCCCTCCTGGCCCTCAAGGGCCCCCCGGTGATAGCGGCGGCGCGGGCAATTGCGAGGGCGCCACACCCATTGAGATCACGGGCGTCACGGGCGTGGAGCACACGCCCTACTTCCGCGGCTTCGCGTCAGCGCCCATCACGGTCGCCACCAACGCGCAAGACCCCCAGCTCGCGTTCGTGACCACGGGCGTGACGTTTGAGAGCACAGGCACCGCTGGCGAGTACACCTTCACACCCGCCATCGTCGGTGAGGGCATCGGCGTCGCTGTCATCGCCACCGATGGCTGCACCACCGCCATCGACACGTTTGTCATCCCCTCAGTCACACCGCCGCAGACGACCGTGCGCATCGTGCACCTGTATCCAGACGCAGCGACGCTGGACATCCGCGAGTCAGGCTCAAGCACCACGCTGCGCGCGGTCAGCTTCGGCGCATCGACGCAGCCGCTGGTCGTCGAGAGCGGCGACTACACCTTCGACGTCGTCGTCGCCTCCGACGACAGCGTCGCCCTCACCTCACCGCAGCTCATGCTCACGCCGGGCGCCGACGTCACGCTCGTGGCACACAGCGTCAACGGCGCGCTGGCGCTGATGATGCTCAACGACGATGTCTCAACGCCGAGCGCGGGCAACGCCCGCATCCGCGCTGTGCATGCGGCTGACGGCAGAGGCACGCTCGACGTGCGTGACCTGCTCACGTCCTCCGCGCTGCTCACGGGCTTGCCCTCGGGCGGCGCCTCCGCGACGCTTGAGCTGCCCGCTGGTGCGGCGGTGCTCGGTCTGGATGAGGGACAAGACGGCACAGTGGATGCGAGCTTTGTCTTGCCTGCGCTGGCAGATGGGAGCGTCGTCAACCTGTTCGCGTACCTCCGCGACGGTGAGCCAGAGCTGTTCGTCCAACACTTGGCCCCCGATACCAGCCAAGATGTCAGCCTCCCCTCCTCGCTGAGCGCCCCTGTGCCAGGCAACGCCTTCACGTTGCCTGGGACGCTCGACGCCAGCGACGCGGTGTGGCGCAGGCCGAGCGAGCTGTGCGCTAACAATGCAGTGCTCAACTATCGCGATGTGTATGAGGTGACCAACCTCAACATCGAGCCGGTCATGTTCACGGCGACCTCGGCCTGGAGCGCGCCGCTACAAGGCGCGCTGTACCTCTATCAGTCCATCCCCGATGGCAGCTCAGGCGGCCTGTCGGCGCGCAATTGTATGGGCGGGCGCTTCGCGGACGCGGGCTCAAGCAGCGCCATCAGCAAGGTGTTGGCCCCTGGCGAGCGGGTCGTCGTGATCGTGAGCGCGCAGGTGGCGACCACGGCACCTGAAGGCGTGGGTGATTATGCGCTGACGTTCAGCTCCGATACGATCGACGAGGGCCCCTTCATCAACATGACAGCGGTGCCAATCCCTGCTAATGGTGCGCCTGCGTTTGTCTCCAGCAGCGTGATGGTCGCACCCACGGCGCCGGGTTGCCTGATCGATCAAGTGTTCGTGGATGTCGAGGTGCGTCATCTGTGGCGCAACGATCTGAGGGTCAAGCTCACCTCGGCGCAAGGGACCGAGGTGATGTTACACGACACCACAGGCGGCAGCGCCAAAGACATCATCGGCACCTACCCGCTCACGATCGCGCCCGCGCAGCCGCTGAGCGCGCTCACAGGTGAGCTCGCCGCTGGGGTGTGGACCCTGAGCGCGCAAGACACCTTCGAGGTTCCTGGCACCTTGGCAGGTTGGAGCATCACCTTCACCTGTCAGTGACCTATAAACTTCTCCATGACGCTGGCTCATCGCGATGAGCCCGCGCCTCTTGACCGTGGCCTAGACCACAACACAAGGAGTGACTTAGGATGAATCAAGTCAAGCATCATGCCCTCGCTCTGATGGGCGTCAGCATGGCCTTGGGCCTCATCGCCTGCGGCGATGGGGAGCGAGGCCCGTCTGGCACCACAGGGCAGGACGCGCTCGTGAGCCTCAGCGATGAGGCCGCAGGCGACAACTGTGCCAATGGCGGCACGCGCATCGACTCGGGCTTCGACACCAACGCCAACGGCGCGCTGGAGGCGGACGAGATCGCGTCCACCGACTACGTGTGCGCTGGCGTGGCTGGCGTCGATGGCTCAGCAGGCGAGCCCGGCACGCCAGGCATGCCAGGCATGCCTGGTGCGCCAGGCACGCCTGGCCCGAAAGGTGAGCCAGGCGGCGGTGGCAATTGCGGCGCGGCGCCCATTGAGATCACGGGGATCACAGGCGTCGAGAGCACGCCTTACTTCCGCGGCTTTGAGGGCGCACCGATCACGGTCGCCACCAACGCGCAAGACCCCACCATCACGTTCATCGCCACGGGCGTGACGTTCGCGCCCACCGCGAACGCTGGCGAGTACACCTTCACGTCGTCGGTCGTCGCGCAGGGCATCGGCGTGGCGGTCGTCGCCACCGATGGTTGCACCACCGCCATCGACACGTTCGTCATCCCCTCGGTCGTGGCCGCGGAGACGACCGTGCGTATCGTACACCTGTTCCCACCTGCGGGCCCTGTGCATGTGCGTGAGGCAGGCAGCACGGACAACCTCGTCACGGTCAGCTTCGGCACCTCCTCGCAGCCTGTGCTCGTTGAGAGCGGTGACTACACCTTCGACATCGTCGATGTGGATCTCGATGACATCGTCCTCACCTCGCCGCAGCTGACGCTCGCGCCTGGCGCGAACGTCACGATCGTGGCCCACATGGACGCCAGCGATGACCTGGCGCTGCTGGTGCTGAACGATGATGTGTCGGCGCCTGCCGCAGGCCAAGCACGTGTTCGCGCGATCCACCTCGCTGGCGGCGTGGGTGATGTGGACATCCTGAACCTGAGCGCCGACCCTGTCGCCGCCCTGTTCTCGGACGTCGCCTTTGGCACCGCTGCCACCGCCATCGAGGTCCCCGCCGCTCAGTACGAGATCGGCATCGACGCCGACGACGACGGCACCGCTGACTTCGAGTACGCGCTGCCTGAGCTGCCTGAGGGTGTCTCCGCCAACGTCTTCGCGTTCCTCCGTGATGGCGAGCCTGCGCTGTTTGTCCAGGCCTTGATCGAGGATAACTCCTTCGATCGCATTGTGAATACCGCGATTGAGGCCCAGCCCCTGCCCGCGATTGGCACGCCCCTCACGATCACAGGTGAGCTTGCGGTTGGAGATGAGACTTGGCCAAGGCCATACTCTGATTGTGGCAACAACAATATCATCACTTACTACGACATTTATGCGTTCACCAATACCGCTGCAGCTGATGTTAGCGTCAACGCCTCGGTCACGTTCGCACAGCCACCAGCCACAATCGGCTACCTGTTCTTCTATGATAATGCGCCTGACACAAGCTCACCTATCGCCGCGACTTTAGGATGCAATAGTGGCAGCTACATGGACAGCACAACCCGCGTCAGTCAACTGACACAGAGTGTCGCTCCTGGTGAGACCCTTTATATGCTCGTCTCAGTGAGCGCGGCGCCTACGGCGGCGACAGGTGCAGGCGCGTATACGATGACGGTCACGACCTCTACTCCTCCGACCTCGCTGAATGGGGCAGATGCGATCTGCGATGCGACGACACCTGAGCTGTTACCCAACGCCACTTATCAGGGTGCTGTCGTGCAAGCGAACACGAACGCATTTGCTTTAACCGGTGATGGATGCACAGACTTCAACACCGACGGGAAGGATGCAGTCTATGCTGTGAACCTCACGGCAGGTGATGAGTTCTCCGTCTCATTGACGAGCAGCAGTGATGTGGCGGTCTACTTGATCTCCGATTGCGCCAACGCTGAGGCGAGCTGTCTCGCGGGAGCTGATGAGGAGTACGATACTGGCATTAGAACTGAGACGTTTACTACCACCATCACGAATACGGGGACTTACTATCTTGTCGTCGACGCTTACGCTCCAGGCGCGACAACCTACACTTACACTCTCTCTTACGAGATCAACACCCCAGCACCATGAGGATTGCGCCGCAAATCGGCGCATCACCACAAAGCTGAAAACCCAAACATCATAAAGGACATACAAGACATGACATCACGTAACCTGAACAACATCTGGATCCTCTTGGGCGCATCGCTCAGCCTCACCGCCTGCTCGGGCGCAGACGGCGAGCGTGGCGCGAGCGGCGCGGCGGGGACGACCTCGATCGTGAACACGACGAGCGAGCCTGCGGGCGCCAACTGCGCTGCGGGCGGCGTGCGCATCACGTCGGGCCTTGACGCCGACGGCGACGGCGCGTTGGGCGAGGGCGAGGTCACCACCACGCGCTACGTGTGTGATGGTGCGCCTGGTAACGCGGGCCCTGCCGGCCCTGCTGGCCCTGCTGGCCCTACCGGTCCTGCTGGCCCCGCTGGTCCTCAAGGCCCCCCCGGCGATGGCGGCGGCGCGGGCAATTGTGAGGGCGCCACACCCCTCGAGATCACGGGCGTCACGGGCGTGGAGAACACGCCCTACTTCCGTGGCTTCGCGTCAGCGCCGATCACGGTGGAGACCAACGCGCAAGACCCGCAGATCGCGTTCGTGACCACGGGCGTGACGTTTGAGAGCACGGGCACCGCTGGCGAGTACACCTTCACACCCTCCATCGTCGGTGAGGGCATCGGCGTCGCTGTCATCGCCACCGATGGCTGCACCACCGCCACCAGCTCCTTCGTGATCCCCACGGTGGAGGGCCCTGAGACGACGGTGCGCATCGTGCACCTGTTCCCCGGCGCTGGCTTGGTGGACATCCGCGAGTCTGGCAGCGCCGATACGCTGCGCTCGGTGAACTTCGGCGCGTCCACGCAGCCGCTCGTGGTCGAGAGCGGCGACTACACCTTCGACGTCGTCTTGGACGCTGACGACAGCATCGCGATCACCTCACCGCAGCTCATGCTCGCGCCCGGCACCGACGTCACGATCGTGGCCCACGCTGACGCCAATGACATGCTCGCGCTGCTGGTGCTCACCGATGATGTGTCGGCGCCCGCCGCAGGCAGCGCGCGCATCCGCGCGATCCATGCCGCGAGCGGCGTGGGCGATGTGGACATCCTGAACCTGAGCGCCGACCCTGTCGCCGCCCTGTTCTCGGACGTCGCCTTTGGCACCGCTGCCACCGCCATCGAGGTCCCCGCCGCTCAGTACGAGATCGGCATCGACGCCGACGACGACGGCACCGCTGACTTCGAGTACTCGCTGCCCGAGCTGCCCGAGGGTGTCTCCGCCAACGTCTTCGCGTTCAATCTCAACGATGAGCCCGCGCTCTTCGTCCAAGCCCTGAACGCTACTAACTCCTTCGATCGCACGATTAGCGCTAAGTTTGAGTCAGGCCCCCTGCCCGCCATCGGCTCGGCTCGCGTTATCAGCGGTGCCTTGGAGGATACTGATGATCTGTGGAATCGTCCCAGCGCAAGCTGTGCGACGTCCACCACACGCGCTTCCTATGATGTCTACACCTTCACGAACACCTCAACCGATGATGTGTCTGTGGAGTTCCTCGCCAACTGGTCTGCACCGCTTGATGGCTTCCTTCACCTCTTCAACCAGCTCCCCGATGGGACTGATGCAGCCTCTTCCATCCTTAATTGCATTACAGGTAATGACGACTACAATGGTGCGCGTGGGAGCCGTTTGGTCCGCACCATCCCTGCTGGTGCGAGCATTTATCTGGTCGCCAGCTCATACTATGCATCAACGAGCAACAGCGGCGCTGGCCCCTACACAATCACGGTCACTTCCAGTGCCCCCCCCGCTCCTTGACTCACCTGCTATGAGTCGTATGCAAAACACGCGACTCACAGGTAACTAAACCACCAGCGAGCCCCCGACACCTGAAGGTGTCGGGGGCTCGCTGCGTCTCGGCGCTATCGCTTCTCTTATGCGCCCACATCCATCCTCTGCTATCATCGGCGCAGGCCCCGCCCCACCTGCTGAGGTGCCCATGCAAGCTCACCGCCGCGCTGTCACCTTCGCCGCGCTCCTCTCACTGGCCGCAGCTGCCTGCGGTGAAGACTACGTGCCGCCCGAAGACGGGCAGAAGCCCCCTCCGGGTGCTCCTGTTACACCGCCTGTGAGGGGTGATGCCTCGCGAGAGGGGGACATCGTCGCGCTGGTCAACATGGCGCGCGCCGCAGGCGCTGACTGTGGCGGGCGAGTCATGCCCCCTGTGCCTGCGCTCAGCATGGACGCCCACCTACAAGCTGCTGCGACCGCGCACGCTGAGGATATGGCCGCGAACAACTACTTCTCGCATGACAGCCAAGATGGGACCTCATTCTCGCAGCGCATCCAGCGCACCGACTATGCGGGGCGTCCAGGCGGCGAGAACATCGCGGCGGGGCGTGGCAGCGCCGAGGCGACCATGCAGCAGTGGCTTGAGTCGCCGGGGCATTGTCGCAACATCATGAACGCTGGGTTCAATGAGATCGGCGTGGGCTATGCCAGCGGTGGCAGCTACGGCCACTACTGGGTGCAGAAGTTCGGCGTGAGTCGTTAGAGGTCACTCACCGCAGCGCGTGGCGCTTGAGCAGCTCGCGCAGATGGTAGCGTGTCAGCCCTGAGGCGCGCGCCGCGCTTGAGAGGTTGTCGTCGTGCGCCGCCAAGAGCGCGCGCAGATAGGCCGCCTCCCACGTATCGACCACCTCTTGTTTGGCCTCCTTGAAGGGGCGGCTGATGTCCGGCGCGGCTGACGCAAGCGGCGCAGGTGCAGGCGCGCTGGGCGCGAGCGGCGTGCTGATGCCGCCGCGCAGGTGCAAGTCCGCGCGCGTGATCACGGGCTCGGCGGCCAAACCTGCGGCGCGCGCGATCACGTTCTTCAGCTCGCGCACGTTGCCGGGCCAACCATAGCTGAGCAAGGCGTCGAGCGCGTCCGCGCTCAGGCGCGGCTTGGTGCCGTCGGGGCGACGCCCTGACGACTCCTCTAAGAAGCTGTCCACGAGCAAGGGGATGTCCTCGCGACGCTGTGACAGCGAGGGCAAGGTGATGTTCACGATCGACAGCCTGAAGTACAGATCCTCGCGGAACGTGCCCGCGTTGACCATCGCGCGCAGGTCGCGGTTAGTGGCCGCGATCACGCGACAGTCCGCGCGCACGGCGCGCGTCGCACCCACCCGGCGCAGCTCGCGGCTCTCCAACACCCGCAGCAGCTTGGGTTGCAGGCTCAAGTCCAGCTCACCGATCTCATCCAAGAACAGCGTGCCGCCGTCGGCCGCCTCAAACGCGCCCGCGCGCTGCGCGACCGCGCCCGTGAACGCGCCGCGCTCGTGGCCAAACACATACGACTCCATCAGCTCGCGCGGGATGGCTGAGCAGTCGAGCACCACGTAGGGCTTGTGCTTGCGGCGAGAGGCCTCGTGGATGGCGCGAGCGACGCGCTCCTTGCCGGTGCCTGTCTCGCCTTCGATGAGACAGGTCAGCTCGGTGGGGGCGACGCGCGCGAGCGTGGCGAAGACCTCGCGCATGGACAGCGCGCGGCCTATCACGCCGCCAAAGCGCTCCTCCTCGCTCAGCGGGATATCGACCACCTCGTCCACGGGACGCAGCTGCAGCGAGGTCGCGCCCACGCGAAAGGTCACCCCCGGCGCCAAGATCACCTCGCGCACCTGACAGCCGCTAAGCCACGTGCCGTTGGTGGAGCCCGCGTCGCGCAGCACGAAGCCCTGCTCCTCGGCCACGATCGCGAAGTGCGTGCTGCTGACGAGGCGATCGTTGAGCACGATCTCATTGATCGAGGCGCGCCCGACGTGCGTCTGATGGCGCGCGATCTGAAACTCGCGGCCTTGGTCTGGCCCCTCGACCACCACCAGCCGCGCTTGGCGCAGCTGCCTGGACTGCGCCCGCGCGTCTACGAAGACCGTGCGCAGCCCCATTTCTTGGCTCCCCATCGACGCCTCGGCGCTTGGCGAGTTGACGCGCTACTTGGCACATCACGCGCGGTTTGGCTTGAGCTAGGCTTGAGCTTAGCATGCGCGCGCTCACGGTCGCAAACATCGCGCATCGGGCGCGCGCCCGCTGAGGTGCGCGCGCACAAAAAAATTTGCGTCACGCGCTGCGCGCGCTAACGTGGTGGCAGGCGTGGTGAGTGTAAGGCGCGATCATGGATGAACGCGCGCTCACCAGCACACAGCCCGACCGCGCCCCCTCGCGGAGCGCGCACACCAAGGAAGGTGGATCATGCTGCGTCTGAGCTTGCGTCGCCCGATCATTCACGATGTCCACGTCGGCGCGCGTCACGCGGAGGACACCTCCCGCGCAGACCTCCAGAGCGGCCCCGGCGCGGTGATGTTCGAGCCCGGCGCCAACGCCCGCATCCGCCGCGCGCCCGTGCGCGCCATCGCGTCGATGACGTGGCGCGGAGGCCCGCGCGAGATCTTCGGCCAGGTGCTCAACGTCAGCCCCGGCGGCTGCCTCGTGCGCACCGAGACCACCATCCCCGAGGGCACCGTCTTAGACATCGCCGTCACGCTCGTGGGCGGACAGCAGCGCAGCCACGCCGATGTGCGCGGCCTCGTGCGTCATGTCACCACCTATGAGGGACGAAAAGCCTACGGCGTGGAGTTTATCGCGCAGGACTCGCTGGAGCGTGAGACGCTGCAGTGGCTCTACACCCAGGCGGTGGAGCAGCGCTGAGGCGCGCCCTGCCCAAGCTCTCGCACGTTGAGGATGTGATGGTGAACCTGGCGGCGATCGATCTGAACCTGCTGGTGCACCTCGACGCGCTGTTGCAAGAGGCCCACGTCACGCGCGCGGCGCAGCGCGTGGGCTTAAGCCAGCCCGCGATGAGCCGCGCGCTGGGGCGGCTGCGCGAGCTGCTTGATGACGAGCTGCTGGCCAGGACCCCGCAGGGCATGTCGCTGACGCCGCTTGGCACCCAATTGGCACCGCGCGTGCGACGGCTGTTGGCCGATGTCGCCACGACGCTCGGTCAAGGCAGCACCTTCCACGCCCCCAGCGACGCGCGCACCTTCACCATCGCCGCCAGTGATTATTGCGCGCTGGTGCTCTTGCCAGGCCTCATCAGCCGCCTGCGCGAGGTCGCGCCGCTGGTGCGCGTGCGCACCTTACCTTGTGGCCAGGGCGTGCCTCGACGCCAGCTCGAAGATGGGCAGATCGACCTCGTGCTGGGCGCGCTGGAGGCTGGTGAGCCCGACGTGCACGTCGAGACGCTCTTGCAAGAACAGCTCGTGTGCGCGATGCGCGCCGACCACCCCGCGCTCGACGACGCGTGGACCGCCGCACGCTACGCTGCGCTGAGCCACGCCCAGATCACGCCCGCTGGCGAGGGCGGCGGCGTGGTGGACGCGGCCTTGGCCGCGCTCGGGTTAGAGCGCCAAGTCGCCGTCGAGATCGCGCACTTTATGGTCGCGCCGCTCATCGCCGCCACCACTGATCTTGTCGTGACCTTGCCCGCGCGCATCGGCCAAGCGTTCGCCCACGCGCAAGGGCTGGCGCTGCGCGCACCACCCCTGACGCTCGCCCCGTTCGCGCTGTCGATGGCTTGGCACGCGCGCGCGGACCAAGACGCGGGGCTCACTTGGCTGCGCGCGCAAGTGATGAGCGTCTCGCGCGCGCTGGCGAGCGAGGATGCCTGATCCGCTTGGCATGAGCGCTTCGCGGGAAGTTCACTTTTGTTCTCACGCGTCTTTCGGTAGTCTCTTGGCGACCTGAATTGAGGTCATCCTTGAGATGTTCGACCGGCTCCATTTCGCGTCATCGTACTGGCCCTTGAGCCATACCCTCTGATCAGAGGCGACGCGCGCCGGCCCACCACGACGCGGAGTCCTGCCGATGCTATTGTTCAACCGCCACCGCGCGCTCGCGCTGTGCGCCATGTTCGCCCTCTCGACCGCCTGCTCTGACGACCCTGCGCCGGACAACCAGCCTCAGGTCGATCAGCCAGCCGATCAGCCCGACAGCGGCCCTGACAACGGCCCTGATAGCACCCCTGACACCCCCGACACCCCCACTGACACGCCGCCTGACGGCGATATGGATCCTGGCGTCGACCCGCCTCGCCCCGTCGGTGAGCTCATCACCTGCCCCACCGCGCTGCCCGCCGCCCCCGCAGGCCAGCTCTGCACCGCCACCGCTGGCGACGCAGACACCATCGTCCTGCAAGGCACCGTGCTCGCCGCAGATGGCAAGATCTACAAGAACGGCGGCATCGTCATTGACCGTCGCGGCAGCGGTGACACGCTCTCGCCAAACGGCACCATCTCGTATGTCGGCTGTGACGCGCCCGCGATGGCTGGCAGCGCGACGGTGATCACCTGCGCCGAGGGCGTCATCTCGCCAGGGCTCATCAACGCCCACGATCACATCACCTACAACCCGCGCGGCACACCCAAGAATCACGGCGATGCGCGCTTTGACCACCGCCATGACTGGCGTGTGGGCGCGCGTGGTAATCAGCGCGTGCCGAGCGATGGTAACACCACCAAGACCGAGGCCGTGCTGTTCGCGGAGCTGCGCCACGTCTTGGCGGGCACCACCAGCATCGCAGGCTCGGGCGGCGCGGTCGGCTTCACGCGTAACCTCGATCGTGCCAACGCTAACGGTGGCCTGCCCAACCTCTCCGTGCGCTATGAGACGTTCCCGCTCGGTGACACCAGCGGCACCCTGCGCGCCAGCGGCTGCAACTACCCTGGCATCGACAATGAGACCGTCCTCAACAACACCATCTACCTGCCGCACATCGCGGAGGGCATCGACCGCGAGGCGCGCAACGAGTTCACCTGCCTCAACG
>CAYXWB010000021.1:28672-31561 GCA_964468515.1 uncultured Bradymonadales bacterium
CACATCGCGGAGGGCATCGACCGCGAGGCGCGCAACGAGTTCACCTGCCTCAACGGCGGCGCGGGCGTTGACCTCATCCGCGAGAACACCTCGATCATCCACGGCATCGGCCTGAGCGCTGGCGACATCGCTCAGATGGCCCAGAAGCGCGCCAAGCTCGTCTGGTCGCCTCGCACCAACATCGACCTCTACGGTCAGACCGCCGACGTGCTCACCTACACCCGCTTGGGCGTGACCATCGGCCTTGGCACCGACTGGATCATCAGCGGCTCCATGAACATGCTGCGCGAGCTGCGCTGCGTTGATCACCTCAACAAGAACCACTACGACGGCTTCTTCTCCGATCGCGACATGTTCGAGCTGGCCACCCTCGGCAGCGCCACCACCTTAGGCGTCGACGCCGTGCTCGGCTCCATCGCCGTGGGCAAGATCGCCGATGTCGCCATCTTCGATGGCCGCACCCGCGAGGACTATCGCGCCGTGCTCGACGGTGAGGTCAAGGACGTCGCCCTCGTGATGCGCGGCGGTCACGCCCTGCACGGCGACACCCCGCTGGTGCAAGCCCTCGTCGCCGACGCGGCCACCGGCTGCGAGGCGATCGACATCTGCGGCACCAGCCGCTCTCTGTGCGCCGTCAAGGACACCACCCACAACCTCGCCGCCCTGCGCGCGGAGGCCGCAAGCTACGACCTGTTCTACTGTGATACGCCCCCCAATGAGCCCACCTGTATGCCCTCGCGTCCGGGTGAGTACATGGGCATCACGGGCGAGGATCGTGACGGTGATGGGTTGCCCGATAACATGGATAATTGCCCTGTCCTCTTCAACCCACGCCGCCCCGCCAGTGAGAATCAGCAGCCCAACGAGGACGCCGATCGCTTCGGCGACTCCTGCGATGTATGCCCCCTCAACGAGGGCGCCGTCTGCGACGCGTTTGACCCCACAGACACCGACGGCGATGGCGTCCCCAATGATGAGGACAACTGCCCCAACGTCGCCAACCCCGACCAAGCTGACGCCGATGGCGACGGCACGGGCGACGCTTGTGATGCCTGCCCCGATGTCGCCAACCCCGACGGCGCCGCCTGCCCCGCGACCATCTACGCCATCAAGCGCGACATGGTCCCCATGGGCGATCGTGTCCGCCTCAATGATGTCATCGTCAGCGGCGTTGGCACCGACGGCTTCTTCGTCCAAGTCCCCGCTGACTCCGACGACTTCGACGGCGTCGACTTCAGCGGCCTGTTCGTCTTCTCACGCACCCTCGATCCCAAGCCCAGCCCCGGCGATCGTCTGAGCCTTGAGGGCACCATCGGCAGCTTCCAGAACCAAGTGCAGCTGATTGACCCAGTCAACATCATGGTCAACAGCCAGGGCGCGCCGCCTGAGCCGCTGCTCATCGACAAGGCCGACGCCGTCCACTCCGCGCCGCGCGGCCCCGCGCTTGAGGGCGTGCTCGTGCGCATTGAGGACCTCACCGTCACCAGCGTCGCGGAGTTCGCGCAGTTCAACACGTTCACCGTCGACAACGGCATGATCGTGGATGACATCCTCTACACCTTCCCCGCACCGCAGGTCGGCGACACCTTCCGCGCCATCACCGCGCCCATCTCCTTCCGCTTCAACGTCAACCACCTCGCCCCGCGCAGCGCCGACGACTTCGATCTCGGCCCCCCGCGCCTGAGCGCCATCACCCCCGCGCAAGGCTTCGTGGAGGCAGGCGCCACGGCCACACTCGCCGTCGCGCTCTCCGGTGATGCCGAGGCCGCGCAGACCGTCGCGCTCACCTACAGCAGCGCCGCGATCTCCGGACCCGCCACCGTCACCATCCCGCAAGGCGCGCGCAGCGCCAACATCACCCTCACCGGTGTCACCGCAGGCGCTGCCTTGCAGACCGTCACCGCCACGCTTGATGGTGAGACGGCCAGCGCCTCCGTGCTGGTCTACGACCAGGCCACGCCGCGCGCGGTCCAGAGCCTGACCCCCAGCGCCATCAACGCGCGCCCCAACACCGATGTCACCGTCACCGTCGTGCTCGACGTGCCCGCAGCCGCTGGCGGCGCCACCGTGAACCTCAGCGTCACCAACGGCGCGCTCATCATCCCCGCCACCGTCACGGTCCCTGCGGGCCAGGTCAGCGCGGACTTCATCGTCACCACCGCCGCCGCTGACGTCACGGGCGTCCTCAGCGCGCAGTCTGGCGCGAGCCCCGCCGTCACCGCCAACGTCAGCGTCAACAGCCGCCCCGCCGAGTGCTTCATCATCTCGGAGTACGTCGAGGGCACCAGCAACAACAAGGCCCTGGAGGTCTACAACTGTGGCAGCGCCCCGCTTGAGCTGAGCGAGTTCGGCTTGTGCATCTCAACCAAGGGGAGCAGCGGCGCGAACAACACAACCTGCACCTCGGCGCAGTTCATGTTCCCCATGGGCACGCTGGCGGTGGATGAGACGTTCGTCGTCTGCAACGCTGGGCTCACCGACAAGACCAACTGTGACGTCGCCATGGGCGTCGGCAATGCCGTCGCGTTCAACGGCGATGACCGCCTCGGCTTGTTCAAGGATGGCGACGGCGATGGCCGCTTCGCAGCCGCCAATGACACCCTGATGGACGCCTTCGGCGTGTTTGACAACGATCCTGCCAGCATGATCTGGATGGATAAGACCTACGATCGTTGCAACTTCACCCCCTTCCTCGGCACCAGCCCCTTTGAGGTCCTCACCTACTTCGCTGAGCTGCCCGTCAACACCTTCACCGGTCTTGGCACAGCTCCTGTGGAGCGCCCCTGCCCTGGCGCACCCTGAACCTCAAGGTTGACGAGCGGCGCGCTTCGCGCGCCGCTCGTCCTCCCGGACGAGACGAACGAGGCGGCGGCTGACCTGAACAGGTCA
>CAYXWB010000022.1:0-5428 GCA_964468515.1 uncultured Bradymonadales bacterium
TCTTGAGCTTCTTGATCACCCTCATGTTACTCTCCTGAGGTTCGCCCCCTGAGCAGCGCCTCGCGACGACCGGCGCGGCGCCTCCCTCACGAGCCCCTGTGATGATGCGACATGATCTCAACGCACGCTTCGGCGAGCTGCGCAGCGTGATGCAGCGCCCCCCCGGCGCTGCCCGCTGGACCCAGCTGTGCGCCCTGCTGGATGAGCCTTGGCCTCACGACCTCCTCCAGACGATCGCGCTGCCCTACGCGCTCGACGCGCTGCGCCTTGACGACGACGCCACGCGCCTCGCGCCGCGCCGCTGGTTGCGCTTCGTGGATGACACGCTCACCGTACATCCCGCCTGGCCGCTCGTGCGCGCCCTCTCCCTGGAGGGCTTGCTGCTGCCCTATGAGGCCGTCAGCTGGGCAGCAGGCTCGCCGCACCTTCGCCACATCGCCAAGCTGTCCATCATGAACCTCGTGATGCGCGACAACCACATGGTCGCGCTCACACGCTCGCCACACCTCGACGCCCTCAACACGCTCCACATCAGCGCCGTCTCACTGAGCGTCTCTAGCGTGGCGGTCCTCGCTCAGTCAGCGCGCTTGGCCCAACTTCTAGACCTCAACCTGAGCTGGAGCGCCATCGGCGATGAGGGCGCGCGCCTGCTCACGCGCTCGCCACACCTGCCCTCGCTCCACCACCTCACCTTGACCAGCGTGGGGCTCACCGCACAAGGCACCCGCGCGCTGCTACGCGCGCCCGCGCTCGTCAGCCTGCGCAGCCTCCAGCTCGCCAGCAACAAGCTCGCAGACGACGGCGCCTTCGCCTTCGCGCGCGCCTCGCATCTGCGTCACCTGCGCCGCCTCCAGCTCGCTGACAACGCCATCACCGACGCGGGCGCCATCGCCATCGCCAACGCCCCTCACCTTGCAAACCTCCACGACCTCAACCTCATGGGCAACCCCATCACCCACGCGGGCGCGCGCGCCTTGGCGACCTCGCCACATCTGCCCGCCCCCATCCGCGACGCTTGGGCCAAGTGGCGCCCTGAGCCTTGAGCGCGCTTCGCGCCCACGCGCTCGAGTATCGCGACCGCGCTGACGCGCGCTCACTCTCAAAGCGGCGAGAGCGCTAAATCATCATCGAGCAGCGCGTGGAAGTAGAACCTGTAGAAGCCGTAGCCTTCAGGGTGAGCTTCGCGGCTGTTGAGGTTGTCCACAAGACGCGCCGCGTGCTCCACGAAGGTCTGCTCAGCGGGGGTTGATGGCTTGAGCGCCTTGAGCGTGACGTCGACGGCGCGCTCGTGGTGGCGCAAGAGGGCGCCCGACTCATAGGCGACGCGCATGTCATAGACCTGCATCATGACGGCGCAGGCGCCGCTGGCGAAGGTGCCAGGCCCCGCGCAGGCGCCAAAGCGCGCGCGATAGCTCACCTCCAGTTGGCCATCAGCGCGTCAAAGCCTGGAGAGGTTTGGGCGCTGAGCGTCTTCACCTCGGGCGGCCCCTTGGACGGGTAGCCAGGCAGCGAGGTGTCCCCATGGCTCACCCGATAGACAGCGCGCGTCACCTGAGAGGCGACCATCGGACGCTCCTCGCTTGGTGGTTTGCTAGGTGTAGGTGCTGAAGGTGGACATGACGCACTTGCGTCCGCGCTGGCAGGCGCCTCAGCGGCCTGCGCGACAGGCGCATCTTTTGGCTTATCATTCGCGCACGCGCTCATCCACAGCGCGCCTAACTACATCGCGCGTTTGAACAAGAGAGGGTTCATCATCGGAGCGCCCCCTGAGCACTGAGAGGATCACAGAAGACCTCACTTCTATCAGACGGTCGCCCTCGCGCGGGAGCTCTATTCGGCCAGGAGCGGCGCGTGATGGACGTCGCAGGCGCTTGCATCTGACGCGCGCGGGGTTAAATTGGAGCGGGCATCCGCCCCCTTCACCTCAAGGAGCACTGCCATGCGACTGACCACCTCGCGACACGCGCGCGCGGTCCTGCTGGCGATCGCCAGCTGCGCCCTGCTCATGACGACAGGGGCGTGTGATCGTGCGTCGGAGCAAGACACAAGCGCCACGCTCGCCAATCAAGCGCTCGACACGACCGCTGGTGAGGAGGATGCGCTAGGCTTCGATGATGAGGCGACGCCGCGCGGCGTCGTCGGCAACCTGTACCGCGAGCCGGGCGCGACGCCTGATGAGGAGCAAGCCCCTGACGCCTCCCCACAGCAGGGGCAGCTTGAGCTTTTCGAGGATGGCGCGCAGCAACAGCCGCTGCCTGACACCTCAGAAGATGCCCAGCTCGTCGCCTCCGCCCTTCGCAAGCTGGCGCGTCAAGCGGAGCGTGAGCGCGCCCAGAGCGCGACGCCTCAGCAGCCCCCCCAGCAAGCGGCCTCGCCTCAGCCCGCGACACAGCAGCCTGCGCCGCGCGCCGAGCCGCAAGCTCGCCCCCAGCCGACCGAGATCTCACGACAGCTCCAGCTCGGCGTGAGCGGCACGACGCTCCAACCCTCCCCGCGCCAGCTCCAGCAGGGCGTGCCCACCGATCCGGGCACGCGCGCCATCATGGGCGGTCTGCCCGGCGGCCCTCTGCCCGAAGGTTATGACGGTGAGGAGGCCACGCCGACCTCTCTCACCTTGCAACCTTGAGCATGGCCGTCAGCGCGGGAACAACACGCCATGGCGCACACGGCGCCAGCCGCGATCCTCCGGCGGCGCGGCTCGCGCCGCGTCCTCAGCGCCACCCATGAAGACAAACGCTCAGCGCAGATCGCGTCTAGACGCGGCCAGTCTACGGTCAGCATCTCCAGCTCAGGCATCCGCTTGAGCACGCTGAGATCGATCCCCTCATCTATGACACCGCTGAGCCTGACGCCAAGGCCTCACACAGCGAGACGCATTGAGCAGGGAGGCTTGGCTCAAAAAACGAGCCATTTTTATCGTATGTGCATCGAAAAACGCCAAAAAGCGAAGCCCTCACGCGTGAAGCGTGAGGGCTCATCTCACCGCGACCTCCCCCAGCCGCGCTCAACGTCAACGCGCGCCGCTCACAGCTCGCTCACTGAGCGCGGGTTGCCGCGCTGATTGGTGTGGGGGTTGACGTTGTGATCGACATCAGCGCTATGACTCTGCGCCTCGCGCTCGTTGCGCCCGCCATGATTGTTCGTGAAGCTAGCCATGAAGGTGTGGCGACGCACATAAGCCAAGCGCAGCAGCCCCGCAATACATAGCAGCGGTAAGAGCGCCAGCATCCACTCCCCATGCAGCACATGGGTCACGAGCGACGCGCTCATCAACAAGCTCATCAAGACGGCGACAGCGCTGGTGAGGCGCGGCACGAGGAGCATAATCGCGCCGAAGAACTCTACAGCGCCTACCCAGAAGACGAAGCTCGTCGGGATGCCCCAGCGATCAAACGCGTTCACCGCGTCCACCGAGCCGCTGAGCTTCGGCAGGCTCGCCATCAAGAAGATCAGCGCCAACGCGAAGGTCAACACCCAGGTCGAGCGCTCCACGCGCTCGACATACGCCTCAGGGCGGCGCTGCGCGGTCGCGCGCAGCACAAAGGCGCCAAAGATGCCGAGCAAGGCGATCGGGAGCGCGATGAACAACGCCATAAATTCAAACTGCATAAGCACACCTCATCGCGATATTTAATCCAGCGAGACGACGCCACCAAGCGCAGCGTCAGCTCACATCCTACCATCAAACGTTAGTCACAATCGCCTCATGGCCCATCAAAATCTTCCCTGGCGTGTCAATGAACAGACACGCGTTGACGTCGGCGCGCAGGCGCACAGGTTCGATCGCGCGTCCCTTCTTGAACCTCGCGCGCAGCTTGGCGCTGAGCGCCAAGACCCGCGAGAGCGTTCACCCTGCGACCACGGCCTACCGCGATGCGAACCCAACGAGCTGACGCGCTGCTGGCACGCTTTGAGCGCGTACGCGCCTTGAGCTGCGCGCTGGCCGCGCCGCTTGAGCGCGAAGATCAGGTGGTGCAGACCGCCCCCTTTGTCAGCCCGACGCGCTGGCACTTGGCGCACACGAGCTGGTTCTTTGAGACCTTCTTGCTGGCGGGCTTTGACCCCACCTATAAGCCGCTGCGTGAGGCGTATGCGGTGCTGTTCAACTCCTACTATCAAGCCGTCGGGGAGCAGTTCCCCCAGGCGCGACGCGGCACGCAGTCGCGCCCTACCGTGCCCGAGGTGATGGCCTATCGCGCCCACGTGGACGAGGCGCTGCCTGCGCTCATTCGCGCGCTTGACGCCGACGCGCTTGAGCGCGCGCTGACCTTGCTGGAGCTAGGCTTGCACCATGAGCAGCAGCACCAAGAGTTGATCCTCACAGACATCAAGCACGTCTTCGCGCACAACCCCTTGCGTCCGGCGTATCGTGAGGCGAGCCATGCGCCGGTGAGGGCTCTCGCGCCGATGCGCTGGCTGCCTGTTGAGGCGGGCTTGACGCAGCTCGGCGCCCAGGGCGACGCCTTCAGCTACGACAACGAGCTGCCCCGCCACACTACCTACCTGCCAGGCGCTCAGCTCGCTGACAGGCTCGTCAGCTGCGCAGAATATTTGGCCTTTATGGAAGATGGCGGCTACCACCGCCCTGAGCTGTGGCTCTCGGATGGCTGGCAGTGTGTGCAGGAGCAGGGCTGGCAGGCGCCGCTGTATTGGGAGCGCTACGACTCAAGCTGGGCGCACTACACCTTGGCGGGGATGCAGCCCGTGCGCGCCGACACGCCCGTGTGCCACATCAGCCTCTATGAGGCAGACGCGTTCGCCCGATGGGCCGGCGCCCGCTTGCCCACCGAGGCCGAGTGGGAGGTCATGGCGCGCGCGCACCCCGTGACGGGCAACCTGCTCGATCTGGCGCGCCTGCACCCGCGCCCGGCGCAGTCGCATCCAGGCCAGCCCAGCCAGATCTTCGGCGATGTGTGGCAGTGGACCTCCAGCCCCTACGTCGGCTACCCCGGCTACCAGCCCGCGCCGGGCGCGGTGGGGGAGTACAATGGCAAGTTCATGTGCAACACCTGGGTGCTGCGCGGCGGCTCCTGCGCGACGCCCCCCGATCACATCCGCGCTACCTACCGCAACTTCTTCGCCCCCGACACGCGCTGGCAGTTCACCGGCCTGCGCCTGGCCCGAGAGCTCACATGAACGTCCAAGCTAAGCCCCCGCAAGATGATCGCCGCGTGCTGCTCCAGGGCCTGCTCACCACGCCGCGTCGCTTGCCCTGCGCGCTGCTCTATGACGCCACTGGCTCCGCTCTGTTCGAGCAGATCACGGCCCTGCCCGAGTACTACCTGACCCGCACTGAGCTCGCGCTGTTACACGCTCACATCAGCGACATCGCCGCGCTGTGCGGCCCAGAATGCGCCGTCTTGGAGTATGGCAGCGGCAGCGGCCTCAAGACGCAGCTGCTCTTGCAACACCTCACGCGCCCCGCAGG
>CAYXWB010000022.1:5528-31076 GCA_964468515.1 uncultured Bradymonadales bacterium
GCGGCAGCGGCCTCAAGACGCAGCTGCTCTTGCAACACCTCACGCGCCCCGCAGGCTACGTCCCGGTAGAGATCAGCGAGGCCGCGCTCGACGCGAGCGTCGCGCGCCTAGGGGAGATGTTCCCTGGGCTGCCGATCGCGGCCTTGTGTGCGGATTATACTCGGCCCCTCGCGCTGCCCGAGCCTATCCTGGCGCGCGCGCGGCGCGTGATCGGGTTCTTCCCCGGCTCCACCTTGGGCAACTTCACCCCGGCTGAGGCGGCCCGCTTCTTGGACTCCGCGCGTCAGCACATCGGCGCCGACGGTATGCTGCTGATTGGCGTGGATTTACGCAAAGATCCCGCGCTCATTCACGCCGCTTACAATGACGCACAAGGCGTCACCGCCGCCTTCAATCGCAACCTCGTCGCCCACCTCGCCAGCCGCTTTGACACGCACATTGACACCAGCAAGCTCCACCACCACGCCAGCTACGATCCGCTGGAGGGGCGCATCACGATGCACCTCATCGCCGCCTGCGATCAGAGCTGGCAGCTTGGCGACACCACGATCGAGCTGGAGGAGGGCGACGTCATCGTGACCGAGTATTCTTATAAATACACCCTCGCCCAGCTCAAGCGCGTGGCCGCGCAGGCGGGCTTGAAGCTTGAGCGGCGCTGGCTTGATGAGCAAGGCCACTTCTGCGTCGCCGCGCTGTCGCCCGCCTGACGCCTCACCTGCCCCAGCTGCCGGGCGCGCCCTTAAACGGCCCCACCACATCTGGCGTCACCCACCCGCCATAAAAACCGCCCGGATGCGCCTGCGCCTGCCCCGCATAGCAGGCGTCTACCTTGCCTGCGTCAGTGGCGAGGTAGCCAGCGAGGGGCGCAAGCTCGGGTGCGGGCGACTCGTAGCTCCACGCGGCCTAGACGACGCGCTGCTCCCTGAGCTTCAAGCCCCAGCAGCTCGTCACCCCCTTCCATTCACAACATGACAGCCCCTCGCGCGACAGCGCCAACACCTGGCGGGTGAGCTGCGCGCGAGGCGGCGGCCATGGACCTGCGCGCGCGGCACGCATCGTGCCAAGACCACCCCTACAGTCAGCGCGCACGAGGTGAGCTGTCAGCACAGGGCGCGCACGCGCGTCTAGCTCGACAGCGCTGAGGCATCACGCCCATCACAACAGGAGCGCCCCACGATGCGACGACTGATTGACCCCGCTCAGACCTACCCGGCCGCCCACAGCTTCTCCTGCCGCGCGCTGCTGCACAGCCTCAGCTTGGCTGCGGCCCAGGCGCAGACCGAGGCGCAAGCCGAGGCCATCCTGGAGCAGCTCATCGAGCACGGCCCTGAGCTGTCGCGCTACGACGCGGCCGCCGTGCGCACCCTCCAGATGCTCTTGTTCGCCCACGCCCCGGTCCACCTCACCCCACAGCTCGTCTTCGACGCCACCCCGGACAGCGCCTCATCGGGGGAGGCGCTCGACCCAAGCTCCCCGCGCCAGCGCATGCGCCGCGCCCGCGCGCTGGCCATCGCGCGCGATGAGCTTGGCTTGATTGAGGAGCTGAACGCCGACATGGTCCTCGTCTCCTGCGACGACGAGGAGGGCACCATGATCGTCCCGCTCGATGACGTCCCTCGCGTCCCCGCCGACGCCGCGCTGCTGCTGCGCTACCTGCAGGATCGCTTCGCCGTCCACCCGCTGCATCACGAGGCCCAACGCGGCTACCTCCACGTTTGGCTCTCCCCCCAAGACTACGCCAAGCTCGCCGCACACCTCAACGCCCCGCGCTGACCCTCACGCCGCCGCGCAGCTTCTGCGCGGCGGTTTATTTGTGCTGGACAACAAAGATCGCGGCCCGCACGATGCCTCAAACCCAAACGCCAACATCGACGGGGCGTCGTCACTCAGTCAGATACACCCAGAGGAGCATCCTCATGGAGCCATCTCACCTGTTCAGCTTTCTTGGGCTGGGCCACAAAGTGCATGGCTATAGCCCGTGCGTCTATGTGCAAGAAGCGAGCGGCTGGCGCACTGATACAGCGGTCACCTATGTGCAGACTGCCAGCGCCCTGCTCCACCAAGAACAGCTAGGCGCGATCACGATCTTCGCGACGATCGAGGCGCAGGACAAGCACGCCGACGCGCTGCGCGAGGAGCTTCGCGCGCACAAGCTCACCGTCACCCCACGCTTTGTCACGGTGCCCAGCGGCTTCACACGCGCCGACACGCTCGCGCTGTTTGACGCGCTTCGCGGCGCGCTCAGCGACGGCCCACGCGCGCTCATCTTCGATATGACCCACGGCTTTCGCGCGCAGCCCGCGATCGCGCTGATGGCCCTCAACTACCTGCGCAGCCTCGACCCCGACCTCACCTTGCGCGACCTCACCTACGGCGACTTTCGCGAAGGTCATGCGGAGAGCGAGCTGGTCAGCCTCATCGACCTGTGGACGCTGCATGACTGGGCAGCCGCCTTCGACATCTTCCGCGAGACAGGCTCCGTGCGCCCGCTCGCCAGGCTCGCCAACACCACCCATGACGACTACTTCAAGCGCCCCGACCGCGACAAGCGCGCCGAAGCGCCTCGCCTCAAGAACCTCGGCGGCAAGCTCACCACCTGGCAGATCGCCGCCGACGCCAACGCGGTGCCAGCGCTGTTTGGTCACAACGCGCAGATGGCGCAGCTCGTCGATGAGCTTGGCCGCGACTGGAACCCCATCTCCGAAGACCTCGGCCGCTTCATCGCGCCGTTGCGCGACCGCATGCTCACCACCCTCGCGCCGCTCGCCAGCGCCAAACACTGGGGCGACCTCGACGGCCTGCGCGCGCAGCTCGGCTGGATGCGCTGGCTGGCCGCGCACGGACAACACCAGTCCGCCTACACCCTCATGCGCGAGTGGCTCACCACGCTGTTCCAGCACGCCCTCTCATTGCACGATAACCGCGACCTCGCGAGCTGGCATGTCAGCTCCTGCATGGGCTCACGCAAAGACGCGACGCGCCCAGACACCCTCAACCAGCTCATCGCCACCCTTGATGATGACCGCCCCAAAGCGCGGCGCTCACTCTCATCCATCGTGGACAAGGTGACCGAGCGCCGCAACAACCTCAACCACGCCTCTCACCCCAAAGATGCGTCCACCAAGCCGACGCGCCCTGTTGATCTGACCGATGAGCTGGCGAGCCTGCTGGATGACCTCGACCACCTGCTCGCGCGCGTCGTCGCCATGCCCGCGCCGCTGGTCGATGAGGCCGCATCCACCCTGCCCGGCACGACGCTGTTCACCCCGCTCGGCACAAGCCCCGACGCGATCCTCACCGCGCTACGCGAGACGCAGCCTGACCGCCTCGCCATCCTCACCAGCGCCAGCGCCCACCCCGAGCGTCTCATCGAAGCGCTCGCCAGCAGCCACCCGAGCCTCAGCGTCTACGTCGCCACCGTCAGCGACCCCTTCGCAGGCTTCGACGAGGCCATCACCCAAGCCCTCACCCTGCTCCCCCACACCGCCTCCCTCAACCTCATCAACCTCGCCGGAGGCACCACCGCCCTCCAGCACGGCATCCGCGCCCTCGACCAAGCGCTCCACCAAGCCCAACGCCCCAAGCGACGCGGCGCGACCTTCCAGCGCGCCCCTGATGCGCCCGGCGAGTGGGCTTGGGTGGATCCTGCGCCTGCGCCACAAAAATAAATCACGCCAGCTGTCAGCGCTGCCTCTGGCCGCGCGTCTTCAACCCCACGGGCCACCACCCAGGCCCCACACCCCTCCCCCATGAGGAGCACACATGACCCGAAGCGCACCACCGCTGATTAAACCCCCAGACAAGCGTGATCGCGCCGCGATGGGCCAAGAAGAGCGCGTCACCTACACGCTCCAGCTGAAGACCATCACGCCCATCATGGGCGGTGGCACGGTCACCAGAGACGTCGATCACGTCGATATCATCCGCGCCCCATCCATCCGAGGCGCGCTGCGCTTCTGGTGGCGCGCCTTGCGCGATCCAGGCGCCAGCCCTCAAGCGCTGCATCAAGCCGAGAAGGCGCTCTGGGGCGGCATGGGCTCACGCGGCGATCGCGATGACAAAGACGTCAAGCGGTCGCTGGTTGAGGTGCGCGTCAGTGATGTGGCGCACCAAGAGATCGACAGCAGCGATCTGAGCTGGAAGAGCGAGAACTTCTATGCGCTTTGGCCTGCACAAAAACAGTCCAACGGGACGCCTGTCGCGCCTCGCTATGGCGCTGGATTGAGGTTCACCTTGGTGGTGTCCGCGCCTGTCTCCATGGCCGATGAGATCAAGCACGCCATCAGCGCTTGGATCTTGTTCGGAGGCTATGGCGGGCGGACCCGACGCGGCGTCGGCAGCCTCACCCTCACCGAGCCCAAGCAATGTGAGCAGTGGCTCCCCAAGCACCTCGCCTTACCCGAGCTGCGACGTGTGCTTGGAGCGCGCGCCTTCACGGACAAGCATCCAGCGAGCGAGACGCCCTCCCTGCTCGGCGCGCGCCTCTATACCAAGAACGCCACGGCGCCCAATCCGCTGAGGGCATGGCAGACCACGCTAGACTGGCTGCGAGACTTTCGACAGGGCGAGGCGAGGAGCTTTGACCAAAACGCGAATCACGCGCGCAATAAGGGGCAGGAGCGGAGCAAGCCTGGGCGCTCGAACTGGCCTGAGGCGGATAAGCTGCGTCACATTGATAAGAGGAATGATTCAAGACACGCGCCGCGACACAACGCGACCCCTGCTTGGCCTCGAAGCGGCTTTGGCCTGCCCATCTTGGGCCAGTTTATCGATCGCAATGACCCAGGAAAGTTCACCCTCACCTGGATCGACGCTGCGGGCGTCGCGCACGACCGACTCGCCTCACCGCTGATCATCAAAGCGGTCCCGCTGGCTGACGGCAAGTCTTATGCCCCTGTCGCGCTCTGGCTCAACCGCGCTTATCCCGACGGCGGCCGCGTGGTGAAGCTTCGCCAAGGCGCGGATAAAGACGGCTACGACCGCCGCTCCGCCGCAGAGTTCGATCTGCTCGTCGCGCGCGGTGATCAAGCGCACTTCAACGCCCTCAACATCGATCCCCAGACGCCACAGGGAGCGCGGCTCCAGACCGCGTTCTTCAACTGGCTTGAGCAGAACAATCTCGCCACGGAGGTGAAGTGATGTCACACCAACACCTCATCCTCATCGCGCTCGGGCCGGTGCAGGACTTCATCGCCGCCGCGCGCCGCACGCGCGATCTGTGGTTTGGCAGCCACGTCCTCAGCGAGCTGTCGCGGGCGGCTGCTCGCGCGCTGCATCAGCACAGCGCGCAGCTCATCATGCCCGCGATCGACAGCGACGCGGACTTCTTCACGCAAGACAGCCCGCTGGATGACAGCGGCCATCCCGCGCTCAACGTCGCCAACAAGATCCTCGCGCTCTTGCCCGCTGGTGTTGATCCTCAGCAAGCCGCCCGCGATGCCCGCAGCGAGGTCCAAGCCACCTGGCAAAAGTTCGCGAACGCGGTCCACGATCGCTGCGCGCCGCTGATCGATCCTCGCCAAGCGCACGCGTGGGATGAGCAAGTAGAGACGCTCATCGAGCTGTTCGCCGTCTGGACGCCCTGTGATCCTGCCTCGGACTACGCCGACAAGCGCGACCTGCTTGAGCGTGAGCTTGGCGCGCGCAAGAACCTGCGCCGCTTCTCGCAGTGGGACTACGCGGGCGACAACGCGCCCAAGTCGAGCCTCGATGGCGCCCGCGCCAGCGTGCTTCAAGACAAGGCCGCAAAACACAAAGAGGGGCAGCGTTTGCGGCTGGGGCGCGGCGAACAGCTTGACGCGGTCGGCTTGGTGAAGCGGGCGGGTGGCAAGCCTGAGCAGTTCGTGCCGCTGGTCAACGTCGCCTACGCTGACTGGATCGCACAAGCTCATCAGGCGCACCCTGACGCGCTCAAAGCGCTCATCAACGCCTGCAAAGACGCCGATGTCTCGCGCGTGTCTCGCGATGACCTCACGTGGACTCGCCCGTTCAGCTTTGACGGGCACATCCTCAATGAGGCCCGCCACGACGCCATGCGCAGAGAGCGCGATGGGGAGGATGAGGCGCTGGAGCGCGCCTTCAAGGCCGCCAAGCACCTGCTGCGCAAGGTCCGCCGCGCGCCTCACCCCTATGTCGCCTGCCTCGTCGCCGATGGCGATCGCATGGGTCAAGCGATCGATGGCCTCAAGACGCCCGACGCGCACAAGACCTTCTCTAAGGAGCTGGCCCGCTTCGCAGAGGAGGCGCGCACGATCGTGGAGCAGGATCATCGCGGCGTGCTCGTCTACGCTGGCGGCGACGACGTCCTCGCCTTTGTCGCCCTGCCCGACGCCATCGCCTGCGCCAGCGCCCTGGCCTCGCTGTTCAAGCGCATCATGCGCGACGCCTTGCCCAGCAGCGTCGCAGACCACGCGCTGCCGACGCTCTCGGTCGGGTTGGGCATCGGGCACATGCTGGAGAGCATGGCGCACCTGCTCCAGCTCGGACGACGCGCCGAGAAGCTCGCCAAGGGCGACACCTTGCCCCCCGCACAGCAGCGCGACGCCATCGCCATCATCCTCGACAAGCGCAGCGGCAATGACATCGCGTGGCGCGCGCAGTGGGGCAGCGGCGATCCGGTCAAGCTGTTTGACGACGCGCTGTGCGCGCTGCGCGAGCAGACCGTCTCCTCCAAGAAGGTCTATCAGGTGCGCGCCATGACCGACCAGCTCCCACACCCCAGCAAGCTCGGTGACTCCAAGCCTCAAGACTGGGCCAAGCTGCTGGCCATGGAGACCTCACGCTTGCTCGCTCGCCAGCACGACGCTGGCGTCGCTCAGGGAAACCTCGATCTCAACAGCCTCGGCCTCACGCTCAATACCTCGGGCGGCTATGAGGCGATCCGCCAAGAAATCACCCAGTGGACCACGCGCTTTCTCATCGCCCGCACGCTCGCTGAGGCGCGCGGCTGGCAGGATGACACCACCGCCGCCACGGAGGCCACCCCATGACCACCCCCAAGGACACGACCTTCGCGCTCTCCATGCGCGATGGCCTCTTCCTCAAAGACGGCAAGGGCTGGTCCACCAGCTCGCTCGGGCGCGCCAGCACCCTGAGCTGGCCCTACCCCTCGACGCTGCGCGGCGCCCTGCGCACCGCCGTGGGACACGCCATCGAAGCGCGCGAGGGGCGCACGTTCAGTGCGAGTGACTGGCTCCAGCGCACGAGCGATGTGCAGCTGCGCCTGACGCTGCCGCTGCGACGCCCGCTCGCTGACACGAGCTGGCGCGCAGAGCATCTGCTGTGGCCCGCCCCCAAAGACGCGCTCATCACCCGCGCCGATGACGCCAAGCTCGGCGCTGCGCGCCTCGACCCGACCCCGCCTCATGCTCAGGTCGGCTCGCTGTGTGAGGAGGACAACGCGCGCCTTGAGACGCTGTGGCGTCCGCGCCCCAACACCAAGCACAAGCCCGCCTCCGGCTCCCCGTGGTGGACGCACACGCAGCTCATCGCGTGGCTCGCTGGCGAGTCAGTGACGCCACCCGAAGCCCCCATCGCGCCGCCGCAAGAGACGCGCACCCACGTGACGCTCGACCCCAAGACGCACACCGCCAAAGAATCACTGCTCTATGCGACCACCCGCTTGGCGACGCTTGAGCGCGACGCGAGCGACACGCTGCATGAGTGGAGCATCGGGATCGTGGCGAACCTGCCAGACGCACCACCCGAGCACCTGAGCGCGGGCGGCAAGCGACACCTCGGGGCCACGACGCCGCTGCCCGACGCGCTGCTCACCATGCCCGACGCGCTCGCCAGCGCCTTTGATCGCGGCCCGCTCGGGCTGCGCCTGATGGCCGCCACCCCGCTCCACTTCGCCAGCGGCTGGCTCATCGACGGCCTGCTCTGGGATGACAGCCGCAGCGCCTGGACCGGCTCGCTCAACGGCCAGATCGACACCCCCCTCGTGCTGCGCGCCGCCATCGTGCCTCGCCCCGAGCACGTCTCCGGCTGGGATATGGCCCATCGGCGCCCCAAGCCCACGCTGCGCCTCGTGCCAGCGGGCGCCATGTACTTCTTCACGCGCGCTGACGGCAAGCCCTTCACGCGCGCCCAAGCCACCAAGCTCTGGCTGATGCAGCTCGGGCAAGCTCGCGAAGACGGCTTCGGGACTGTCGTTCCGGGCGTCTGGCATCCGCAAACCTCCTCCACGACCTGAAAACCTACCCCCCACGAGGTGCTCCGATGAAGACAAGACCTTACCTCATCCACGCCCTGTCACCGCTGCACGCTGGCACGGGACAAGCCGTTGACATCATCGACCTGCCCATCGCCCGCATGCGCTCCACGGGCATCCCGATCGTGCCCGGCTCCTCCATCAAGGGCGTGCTGCGCGACGCGCGCATGACCCCGCAAGATCAAGATCGCGCGCTGGCCACCTTTGGCCCCGAGACGGAGCAAGCCTCCGATCACGCGGGCGCCCTCATCGTCTCCGACGCGCGCCTGCTCGCCATGCCCGTGCGCAGCTTCTACGGCACCTTCGCTTGGGTCACCTCGCCGCTGCTGCTCACGCTCGCCAGCCGCGATCTGGAGGGCTCCGTTGAGCTGCCCAAGCTCCCCACCCTAAAAGCCCAACACGCGGTCTTCAGCGGAAAGAAGAGCCTGAACGTCCCCAAGGGGGCCACCCTCTACCTCGAAGACCTCGACCTCAACGCGCAAGCCAGCAACGCCGTCGATGAGTGGGCTGCCCTGTTCGCTAAGCACGTCCTGCCCGAGCACGAGGAGCACTTCACCCAGCGCTTCGTCATCATCGACGATGAGACGATGACCTTCCTGTGGGAGACGGCCACCCAGGTCGACACCCGCATCCGCCTCAACCCCGACACGCGCACCGTCGCCAAGGGCGCGCTGTGGATCGAGGAGAGCCTGCCCCCTGAGACGCTGCTGATCGGCGTGTTGGGCGCTCAGAGCGGCAGCCGCCGCGAGGGCGTCTCCATGAGCGCCGATGAGGTCTTGAGCTTCGCGCTGTCCAAGCGCGACGTCCTCCAATTCGGCGGCAAGGCCACCATCGGGCGCGGCCGCTGCCAGATGATGCCCCTCGGAGGTGCACAATGATCACACGCGACCAAAAGCGCGCCCTGCTCGCCTATGAGCAGGTCGACGCGCTCGCCAATGACAAGCAACGCTTCGACAACTTCGCCACCCTCGTCAACAACCTCGGCGCCCAGATCATCCGCAGCGGCCTCGCCGCAGCCCTCGCCTTCGCCGAGCGCTACCGTGATCAGGACGCGGTGACGCACCTGCTCAGCGCCATCGCCGCGCACCTCGGCAAGCTCAACGTGCCTGGGATTCAGCAGCCCAACGACCGCAACATCGCGGGCCAGATCCGCGCCCTCAGCGTGGCGGATTACATGCTCGTCACGCGCGAGCTGCTCAAGCTCATCATCTGGCTCAAGCGCGCCATTCAAGCGCACAAAGCACAGCGTGGCACCGACGAGCAAGACTGACATCAGCGCGGACGCGCGCAGCGCCAAGCGCTGCGCGCGTCAAAGGAGACGATCATGCGAAGAGTGATTGAAGATACATTCCAGCCACGGCGCGGCGCGCGGACGATCCCTCGCGAACACATGGGCTTGGCCTATGTGATGTATGCGCCCATCGGCCCTGATGGGAAGATCCCTGACGATCAGCGCGAGGATTGGTTCAAGCAGCTCGAAGAGGAGTTCAAGTGGCCGCAAGGCTACGAGCACGCCTACGAGCGCTGGCGCGACGCGCTCATGCTCGACAGCTCCTTCGCCGTTGAGGGGACGCTCGCCAGCCGCCTGTTCGTGGGCCACGGCGAAGCCAGCCCAACAGATGTGGGGCTGACGTTCCATCACACATGGGGAGTGCCCGTCATCCCTGGCAGCGCGCTCAAGGGGCTGCTCTCTCACTATATTCAGGCGAGCTATGGGCCGTCTGATCAGCGCGCACACCCCAGCGACGCAGCTCACGCGGAGCCTGAGCGCGCCGCGTGGCAAGGCGTCACGTGGGATGGCTCCAAGATCAAGCATGGCCCTGGCGAGGCCTACCGCGTGATCTTTGGCGCGCCTGATGCCATGTCTGATGATGATTACGAGGGCAGCGAGGCTGCCCAAGGCCATGTGATCTTTCACGACGCATGGATCTTACCCGAGGGTGAACCCTTCGTGCGCGACATCGTCACGCCACACCAGCGCAGCTACTACCAGAGCAGCGGTGCGCAGCCGCCCACGGATCACGACGATCCCAACCCTGTGGGATTCCTCAACGTCAGGCCAGGCTGCCGCTTCCTGATCGCTGTCAGCGGACCTCCCGAGTGGGCCAAGCTCGCCCTGGAGCTGCTCCAAGAAGCGCTCACCTCATGGGGCGTCGGCGCCAAGACCACCTCGGGTTACGGGCGCTTCAAGTCCAACGACTGGCGCAAGCTCAAGCTCGGCATCGCGCGCGCCAAGCAGTCTGAGCTGGTGCAAGAAATCGCAGACTGGTTCAAAGCCCCATCGACGGAGGCGCTGTCTGCGCGCGATCGTATGGACAGCTTCGACACCACCTGGACCACGCGCATCGACGCCGAGGCGGACAGTGAGCCGCTGAAGGTCGCCATCTGGGAGAGCGTCAAAGCAGCCATCCCCAAGAATAAGAAGACGCAAGACTGGCTGAGCGGCTGGTCCTCCAAGCTCAAGCCATGAGCTGTCAGCGCCGCGTCTGACGGCGCGTCTCCCTGGCTGAACACAGCGCGACACCACCACGGCGCGCCAACCTCAGCCAGGGAGCACCACCGCCATGCCGGACATCAAGGACATCATCACCATCATCGAGACGGGCCTGGACATCCTGAAGGAGTGCAAGAAGCTGCACGACCTGCTGACGAAGTGATCCGCGCGCGCCCACGCCGCGTACGACATCATCCGGGGGAGCACACCAACACGAGGGGCGGCTGTCATCCAGACAGCCGCCCCCTCGCGCATGCGCGCGACCACATCCCGATCCGAAAAAACTGAACAATACCCCTGAACAAGACCTTAATTTGCGCAGACCTCCCCGACACCACGCAGACCCGCATTCGACCGTCGAGATCCGCGCAAAATCAAAAACCATTGATTATCAATCAGTTAAGCCAATCCAATCGCACAATTCACACTTTGAACTTAGGCAAGATGATGTAGGGTGATGTGAGGTGCGCGCAAAACCACTTGCAAGGCCACTAAATCTGTGGTGTTTTAGCCACATGGGTCCGGACCCCCTTCCTCGACTTGAGAGGACTGAAACCGCCTGCGCGTCCAGCAGGACGCCCATCACATACGAGATGTCCGGACCCCCTTCCTCGACTTGAGAGGACTGAAACTCAGCATGTCGCTGACACATTTCTCCCTAAACACGTACGTCCGGACCCCCTTCCTCGACTTGAGAGGACTGAAACCTGACTCAGGTCGGTTGGCGAGCTCAGTCCATCTTGAGCCCTCGTCCGGACCCCCTTCCTCGACTTGAGAGGACTGAAACTCGTGCGCACGGCGCGCACGAAGTAGAGACCGGTGCGGGGGTCCGGACCCCCTTCCTCGACTTGAGAGGACTGAAACTTAGTTGGAATCGAGCAGTTTTACGGCTTGCTCAGGCCGGTCCGGACCCCCTTCCTCGACTTGAGAGGACTGAAACTCGATGATTCGGCTGATCGACATTTTGTCTCTCCGTTCGTCCGGACCCCCTTCCTCGACTTGAGAGGACTGAAACCATGACGGAGCGCTCGTCACCGCTTGCGGCGCGCTTGTCCGGACCCCCTTCCTCGACTTGAGAGGACTGAAACTGGCGGCGCGCCAGGCGCTCCGCGGAGTTGTGGTTCGTCCGGACCCCCTTCCTCGACTTGAGAGGACTGAAACCATCGCCATGGTCTTGGGCGCGATGCGGGCGAGGCGCTCGTCCGGACCCCCTTCCTCGACTTGAGAGGACTGAAACGACCCGAAGGTCCACCGCGTCCCTGACGCGCCTGATGCGTCCGGACCCCCTTCCTCGACTTGAGAGGACTGAAACTCCTCGATCCCGCGCAGGCAGGCGCTCTCCATGGTCCGGACCCCCTTCCTCGACTTGAGAGGACTGAAACGGCCCGCGCCACCGCCCAGCTTGCGACCTTGTGGTCGCAAGTCCGGACCCCCTTCCTCGACTTGAGAGGACTGAAACCTCCAGCGCTTCGCCAGGCTCGTTGCCATTTCCCTCGTCCGGACCCCCTTCCTCGACTTGAGAGGACTGAAACCATCGCCATGGTCTTGGGCGCGATGCGGGCGAGGCGCTCGTCCGGACCCCCTTCCTCGACTTGAGAGGACTGAAACCTGCTCCGCATCGGGGAGGCTGTTGAGGAGGTTCACGTCCGGACCCCCTTCCTCGACTTGAGAGGACTGAAACTTTTGCGACATGACTCAGGTCGTCTGCGAGGATCGGTCCGGACCCCCTTCCTCGACTTGAGAGGACTGAAACCTGCGCGAGCTCGCGCAGCTGCTTGGGCACGTTGATGTCGTCCGGACCCCCTTCCTCGACTTGAGAGGACTGAAACCGGACGCGAGGATGAGGTTGAGGATCATGTTCTTGTTCGTCCGGACCCCCTTCCTCGACTTGAGAGGACTGAAACCCCATCTTCTTCGCGCTACCCCCTGCCTCACCAAAAGCTCCCCCCTCTCTCGACCAAAAACTGAAACGCCATACGCAGATCGATACGTAGCCCGTCGAGCCTAGCGCCAGCCGCTAGAGTTCGCGCGGGCTTGAGCTGTGGCGCGCTTCGCGCGGCAGGGGCTGCTGTGGTGGGTGGCGCATCGTGGGGTCGATGTGCAGAGGTGGTGGCCGCGTGTGACCGCCTCGCTTGGACGATGGGAGCTTAGAAGTTGGGGCATCGGCACATCGCGCGCGAGGTTGTGTGAGCATGCGCCCTAGAAAATGCGCTGCATCGCTTGAATTAGGCTGAAGGGGAGCGGCTCGCATTGCGCGTTTTATTTATCACAAAAAGAAGATAAAACGCGGCGCGTGGTGTCAGCGACGTGGTGCAGGGTGCGTCTTGTGGGGTGAGGTCGCGTGGGGTGGCCTTGGTGAGTGGCCTCGCGGGTCACCGCCTCGCCAGGGGAGAGACGCCCATGCGTGATGACGATGATGACAGCGACGTTTGGATTGACCTTCAGGCTGATGAGGCGCTGCCCGTGTGTGAGTCCTGTCAGGGCTGCGGGCGTGAGTGGTGTGAGCGCTGCGGGGGCTGCGGGGTCGTAGACGACCTGCCGTGCGGCTGGTGCGAGGCTGGTGCGCTGCCTTGCATGGACTGCCGTGGCACGGGCCACGCCTGAGGGCGCGGCCCGCGCGCTCAGCCCAGCTCGATGATGAACTCCGGATGCTCCCCAGGTCGATGCACCAGCCAGCCTTGCGCGACGCGCACGCGCGTCGCGCCGCGCGCTTTGAACTGCGCGCGCAGCTGGGCGAGCTGGGCGTCGAGGCCGCGCTGCGCGTCGTCGAGGGCGCGGCGGCAGTTGAGCAGGCGCGCCAGCGCGTGCTCGATCTCGCTGGAAGGATCCGGGGCGCTTGAGGGTGGGGCGCTCGGGCGAGGCGGCTGCGTGGGTGATGGGAGCGGCTGTGGTGTGGCGGGCATGGTGGGCAGCGGCTCAGGTCGTGCGTCTGCGGGCGTAGGTGGCGTCGTCGCCGCCTGTGATGCGGGGTTGAGCGGCGCGCGGCGCGAGGTCTTGCCGCGAAAGCAGGGCAGCTGCTGGGGGGTCAGGCCGTGGAGCAGCGGCGTGGGATAGACGCCCGAAGGCAGCGGCGCGAAGCGACAATCACAGCCCGATGGGGCTGTGAGGCCCGCGTGGCGCTGCTTCAGCTTGGGACAGCCCAGCGGATAGGGGCCGAGCTGCTGCACGCGCCGCGCGATGACGTCGGGCTCGCTGCGCGAGCAGCCGTGGAGCAGCGTCGCCAACGCGCGCTTGTGTTGCGGCGCGGGCAAGTGCCCGAAGACCTCAAACAGTGACGCGCGCTCGTCAGGCTCCAAGATGCCCAGCTGCGACGCCTTCTTGGCCAGCGCACGCAAGATCTCACAGCGCTGCAAGATCACCTGTGTCACAGGATCTTGCGCGTGTCGCTTGAGCAGCGCCTCGTCATCGCGGGCGCGCTCGCGCGGATGCTCAGGCCCGATCAGCGCCAGCGCGTGCACCACCTCTTGGCTGATGAGGTGGCGGGTGGTCAGCGCCTGGACAGGATCGCGCGGCGCGCCCGAGGCATCAATGAACATCGCGCGGCATGACGTGCGCGGGTGTGTGCCCAGCGGCAGCGCCGCGTAAGGTCCAGGCTGACGATGCGTCGCGGTGAGGTGAGGCAAACATTGCAGCACCACAGGCGCAGGTGGCGAGTCAACCCCCTGCAAGATCGCGTCAACCAGACGCGCGATTTGAGGTCGTGGCGTGGGCTGGGCCAAGAAGAACCACAGCCTGAACCCGTGCACGCCCGTGTCCTCCAGCAGCGACGGCAGCGCCAAGCGCGCGCCCGCTTGCATCAGCGCGACCAGATAGAGCCGCGCCCGCTCATGGTCTTGCTCCCAGCCCTCGGGCAGCGGATCGGTCACGCGCGGAGCGAAGGCGTGCAATGCGAAGCAGCGCGCCCGCTCATGCACGTCCAGCAGATACACCGCGCGACGCCCTCGGCCCTGCAAGTGACGACAGATCGCGTCTTGGTCGAGCGCGCGAGGTTGCGCGCTGAAGCGCCAATGCCCGCGCGCGTCGCGCTCCTCCATGGCGTGGAAGGGCGCGTCATGGGCGAGCGCGAGCAGCAGCGCGGGGAGCGCATCGGGGAGGGGCGGCGCGTCAGCGGGAGGTGATGGCTCCAGGCCCGCGAGCTGGATCACGCGCAGCGCGATGGCTTGCGCGCCGCGCTGGGTCAAGGCGCGCGCCAGGAGCGCGGGCTCGCTCAAGCTCGCGAGCTGTGAAGGATCAACCTCCAGCCACGCGCTCAGCCGCTCAGCGGCCTCCCCCTCAAGCGGCTGCGAGGTCGCCGCGCGCAGGTCGTGCGCGGCGGCCAGCGCCAGCGCGTGCGCGTGCGGCGCGCCGGCCTGCGCCGCCTGCGCGAAGAGCAGCGCCAGCTCCACATGCAGCGCGCCGTCGGCGCGCTGCGTCAGCAGCGGCGCCTCGACGCGCGAGCGCGCCCACGCGCCGAGCGCGTCGGGCGCGTCCTGGGGCGCGTCCAAGAGCGCCGCCCACAGCAGCGCCAGTCGGCCCGCCTCGCCAGGCGCCAGCGGCCCATACCACTGCGACCACAGACGCACCAAGCGCGGCAGCGCGTCGCGCGCCCAGCCCATCGAGGGGGCGACGCGCAGCGTGTCCTCGGCGCGCTCGCGCAGCGCGTCAAGCGCGCTCGCGCTCGCGCGCACACCGTCCTCATAGAAGGCCGCGCCCAGATACACGAAGCCGCGCTTGCACGGACCTCGCCACGTCTTGCGCAAGTTCAGCGTCAGCGACAGCTCGCCCAACACCTCCCCCAGCTTCACCAAGCCCTCATCCACGCGCTCAAGGCTCGGCCCCATGATCAGGATATCATCCGCATAGCGCCAGTACGGGAAGCCCGCCTCGCGCATGGCCGCGTCCACGCCGCGCAAGTAGAGGTTAGACAGCAGCGGCGACAAGGCGCTGCCTTGGCCGACGCCCTCCGGCAGCGTGTGGCTCACCCCCTCAAGCGCGCCCACGTTGAGCAGGCGCTTAATCCACGCCAACACCTGACGATCGAGCTGATCTTGCGCCAGAAGCTCCAGCAACCGGGCGCGATCGATCCTGTCAAAGAACTGCGTGATGTCGGTGCGCGCCGCGTGCGTGTAGCCGCGCTGGCGCTGCTGGCTGGCGATCGCGTCGAGCGCTTGCGCGACCGAGCGCCCCGGACGATACGCCCAGCAGGCGCTGTCTAAGCTCGCGTCATAGCGCGGCGCGAGCTGCGAGGCGATGGCGCGCTGCACGATCCGATCGCTGAGGGTGGGGACCGCGATCTTGCGCTCGGGATCGCTGGCGAGCCGCACGCGCAGCCCCGGCGAGGGGCGCCACGCGCCGCTCAAGAGCTGCGCGCTGAGCTGGTGCAAGTGCGCGTGGAGACGCGGCGCGAGCTGCTGCACCGTGACGCGATCAATGCCAGGGCCAGGCGCGCGCCGATGCAGGTGATCCCACGCGCGCTGCAAGCTCGCGGGTGAGGCGATCTGCGCGGCCAAATCTTCGGGCCAACGCGGCGACACATCAGCAATGCTCGTCATAGCAAGATGTCCTCGGGCTGGTCGGCCAGCACGAGCCCCGCCCCGAGGTGCTCCGTCAGGGCGCCGCGTCGCGCGCCGAGCTGATAGATCCTCACCGCATCACAGGACAGATCCACGCAGCGCACGATCGCGCGACGAAGCGCCTCATAGCGTGACGCCGCCAGCTGACCTTCAAACACGCTGAGCTGCACTGGCGTCAGGTATCCCCTGAGACAACGATGTAACCTCTGTCGCCTCTTATCATCGCAAATATCATAGCAGATGACCAGATACATCCGACCTCCTCACCCACCCTCAGCGCCACTGAGGCGCCTCAAAGCACACCTCGCCGCGCTCCAACCCCAGCGCCAAGCGCGTGGCTTGGTGAGCGATCAGCTGCTCCAAGCTGACGCGATGGCCGCGCTGCGTATCCTGCACGCGCTGACGCATCAGCTCATGAAAGGCCGGGATCACGATCGCGCGCCCGCTCGCGCTCAGGTGCACCGCAGGACCGAGCGACGCGTCATCAGGCGCGTCGTCAAGCGCGGGCGCTGGATCAAGCTCGCCACCCTCAGGCGCCGACAGGTCGAGCTGATCGCGCTGTGAGGCGGGCGCGGCGAAGTCATCGACGCTGAGCTGGCGCCGGTTCACGAGCGTCAACATGAGCCGGTCCACCAGCGGACGCCACGGCTCCATCAGGTCCAAAGACAGCGACGGCTTGCCTCGCCCCGGCGCATGCAGCGCCCCCAAGCTCGGGTCTAAACCCGCCGACCAAAGCGCCCCCGTCACGCGCGCCTGCAAGAGCGTGTAGCCGAACGACAAGCACGCGTTGAACGGATCGCGCGGCGGTCGGCGCGTGCGCCGCGTAAAGCGAAACCCGTCTGCCGTGATGGCCTGTGAGAGCCCCGGATAATAGAGCGCGGCGGCGCGCCCCTCCAAGCCCATCAGCGTCGCCTCATCAGGGGCCGATGCCGCGCGGCGGATCAGCGCGCGGATGCCCACCACCGCCTCATCCAAGGCGGTCGTCTCGGGGCCATGACGACGCGCGCGCTGCAACAACGCGCGCTGGTTGTGGAGCTTGGCGCTGACGACCTCACGCGCCAGCTGCATCCGCGTGGGCGCGCTCAACAGCGCCTGATACTGCGCCACGCGGCGCGCGCCTGTGGCGCTCTCGCGCGGCAGCAGACGCCCCAGATAGTCGCCTCGCCCATCAAAGCACAGCACGTCGCAGCAGCGCTTGAGCAAGAGCTGACGCGCCGACGCGCTCAGCTCCACCGCGCCGTAGAGCTGCACCTCCTCGACCTGCTCCGGGGTCAGGCGACGCACGACCTGATCCTCGTACAAGACCACCAGCGCGCCTTGGCGCGTGGTCAAGGTGGCGCCGCGCTGTTGAATGATGAGCCTCGACATCACCTCACCTCCTCACCAAGCCGCGTGCTCCTCGCCCAGATGCAGCAGCGGCGTCGGGTAATGATCGGCGCGCCCCTCAAACGCGCAGGCGCACGCCACGCGCGAGGTCAGCTGCGGCAGCCGCTCGCGGATGCTCGCACACGCGATCGGCGCGCCGCGCAGCGGCTGCTTGAGCTGCTGCCACGCCGCGCCGCCGACGCAGCGCGACAGCACGAAGTTCGCGGCCTCCACACCATCCTCCAGATGACCCAGCGTGTGGCGCAGCACGACGCGCGCGTCGTAGTCGAGCACCCCCTCACGCAGCGCCTGGGCGACGAGCGCGCCGAGCACCGGACATGCACCCAACAGCGCGTTGAGCGCCGCGCGCTCGATGAGCGCCGCAGCGGTGAAGGGCTCCTGGTCAGACGGTGCGTCGGGGCGCTGCGGCGCGCGACGCACCGCGCCGCTCCCACCCAGCGCGCTCTGCGCGCGCGCCAGCACCTGCGCCGACGCGCGACGCACCTGCTGCAACGCCCGCCACGGATGCGTCGGCGCGCCATCATCTCCCAGCACCCAGCAGCGACGCCCCGAGCGTCGATGCACCCCGAGCGGCAGCTTGATCAGGTTGCCCAGGCCGCCGCTGGCGACCTGCCCTTGGCGCGGGAACCCCTCCAAGCTCAGCGACGGTTCTTGCGGCGACCACGCGGCGACCATCTGATTCACGAGCGCGTTGACCTGCGCCGCAGGCGCGGGCTCGCTCAGGAAGCACCACAGATGACGACCTCGCCAGCCGCTGTCCTCCAGCAGCGGATCAAAGCCCAGCGCGCGCAGGCGCTGCGTCAAGCGCGCGGCCTCCTCGCGCAGCGCCCGACGCAGCGTCGGCACCTGCGCAGGATCGCGCTGCGACGCCTCGATCGCACCTTGCGTCACGTCCAGATCGAGCGCGAAGAAGGCCACAGTGCCATCCAAGCGCACGGGGTAGACGCCCACGGTGATGTCACCCTCCAGATGCGCTTGCAGCAAGGCGGGTGTCAGCGGCTGACGCGCGGGGCTGTAGCCGCCACCTCGGCCTGGCTCGTACCACTGGCGCGCGTGGACGCCCTCGCGGCCCAAGAACAGCGTCAACATGCGCGACACATCAGCGCGCGAGGGGTTCATCAGCGCGTGCAGCTCGGCGCCGACCTCATCCTCCATCGGCGCGGTCTGCTCCTCCAACCCCAGCGCCTCCTCAGGCGCATCCTCCAGCGCGATCCGCTGCTCGGGCTCAGGGGTGGGCGCGACCTCGACGCCGAGCGCGGCCAACCGCGCGCGCAGCGCTTGAGCCTGCTCATGCTGCGCCAGATCCTCGCGTACGGCCAGCAGCTCCTCCAGCGCCTGAGCGTCTTCGGGGTCCGCGTCAAGCGCGGCCTCGAACCTGTGGATGGCCACATCGATCGCGCCAAGCTCTGCGGCGAGCCTGCCGACGGCCAGCGGGTCCACCTCGTCGGGGAGCTGCGAGAGCGCGGCGCGCGCTTGCGCCAAGCTGCCTTGCCACGCCAGCTGCTGCACCTCGGGCCACGTCAACCTCTGCATCACGACCACCTCCACGCGCACATCACGTTAAACACCACGGCCAGCGCACCCCAAGGAGGGCGCGCTGGCGAGGAGGACTAGACCTTCAGGTCCAGCTGGACCGAGCCGACCCCCGGCACGACGAGGGTGACGCACGCCACCCGGTGGCCCTGGTCGCTCAGCAGCATCATGCCCGCGCCCACCAGCCCACCGACGGGACCACCGATCCCGGCGCCCACCACCGCGCCCACGACCAGCCGCTTGTGCTTGGCCCCCAGCACACCCTCCACGCTCATCCGCGCCCGCTCGACCAGCGTCAGCTCGCCCCACGTGTTCTTCACCGGCACCAGCTGCGTCTTCTTCATCACGGCGACCTCCACGTCATTGCGCATCCGCTCATCTCACGCCACACCTCCCTAAACGCACCACCCCACTCGCCGCTGACAGCTCCCTGATGACCTGATCCGACAAAAACACCTGAACACTAACACTGAACAAGACCTTAATTTGCGCAGACCTCCCCACCATCGCGCAGACCCGCATTCGGCCGTCGAGATCCGCGCAAAATCAAAAACCATTTATTATCAATTACTTGAACCAATCAAATCGCACAATTCACACTTTGAACTTAGGCAAGATAATGTAGGATGATGTGAGGTGCGCGCAAAACCACTTGCAAGGCCCCTAAATCTGTGGTGTTTTAGCCACATGGGTCCGGACCCCCTTCCTCGACTTGAGAGGACTGAAACTCCGTGAGCTTGTCGATGAGGGCCAGGATGTCCTTGTTGGTCCGGACCCCCTTCCTCGACTTGAGAGGACTGAAACCCCACTCCTCTTCAGTCGGGGAGGCAGTGACGAACAGTCCGGACCCCCTTCCTCGACTTGAGAGGACTGAAACTGCTGAACGCTCTCCTCCGTCAGCTTATCAATGAGGGCCAAGTCCGGACCCCCTTCCTCGACTTGAGAGGACTGAAACACATGACGTCCCACCCAAGTTGCGTAGTTGATGTGGTCGAGTCCGGACCCCCTTCCTCGACTTGAGAGGACTGAAACTGCCTTGCGTGCTCGCTCCGTAGCACCGCCACGGTCCGGACCCCCTTCCTCGACTTGAGAGGACTGAAACCAGCGCTCCAACTTCTCAAAGTTCACGTCCATCAGAAGTCCGGACCCCCTTCCTCGACTTGAGAGGACTGAAACAACCAGGCGCTGGACTGCTGCATGTTCACCTGGCGCGAGGGCAGTCCGGACCCCCTTCCTCGACTTGAGAGGACTGAAACCGGCGCGTGCGGCCGCTCAACCACAGCTTGGTCCACTCCTCGTCCGGACCCCCTTCCTCGACTTGAGAGGACTGAAACTTACGCCAGTGGATGGACCACGGGTCGTCGTTCGTGAGTCCGGCCCCCCTTCCTCGACTTGAGAGGACTGAAACTGTTGGAGCATCGATTCTGCCACATAGGGATAGAGCTGTCCGGCCCCCCTTCCTCGACTTGAGAGGACTGAAACCAATCAACAACATCCTACCCCTTCAACTCAGCGAGACGTCCGGCCCCCTTCCTCGACTTGAGAGGACTGAAATTAGCAGACCCCGTCGTCCAGGATCTCGCCGCAGGACTGTCCGGACCCTCCCTCGACTTGAGCTGCACTTTGGAAACAGCGCGCATGGGCGCGCTGACGCTTGGGCGCAAAAGTGCGCTTGAGTGCCGCATGTGGATCAGCGGCGCATTTTGCATCTGACCGTCTCGCTTGGACGATCGCCGCATCAATACAGCGCTTGCGGGGTGTCGTTCGGGAGGTTGTGTGTGAGCGAACAGCTCAGCGAGTGCGGCGCATCGCTTGAGCTAGGTGGGTGGGATGGACGACGACGAGGCCACCTCAACGTGTGTTGAGGTGGCCTCGTCGGTTGGGGATGGTGTGAGCGGTGGGCTAGCGGTCCAGGGCGCGCAGCATGGTGTGCAGGGTGGCCTTCACGTCCGGCGAGGTGTTGCGGTCGGCCAGCAGGCGCTGCAGGTTGGCGTGCTCGCGGGCGCGGCGGACCTCGTCCTGGGCCTTCATGTGCGCGACGCGGGCGTCGATCTGGGCGTGCATGTCGGCCAGCAGGCGCTGGCGCTCGGCGCCCTCGGCGGCCTCGATCTTGGCGACGTCGTCCTCGATCAGCGCGCTCATCAGCAGCATGCTGGCGCTCGCGCCGATCATCGCGCCGCCGATCGTGGCCGCGCCCGCACCGCTCATCATCCAGGCCAGCACAGCGGGGATTGCCAGGAACATCATGCACCTCGTCGTGTTCGTCTCGCGTTGTGGCGAGCGTGGCGCTGATGCGTCTCACGCTCGCCATTCAAGACGCGCCTCACGATCAGGCGCTGACAGCACGTCGCTCAGGCCTCGCGATAAGCGCGCTCGGTGAGGCCGTCATCGTCGATGAAGATGACCTCATCCTCGGCGTCGAGGATCTCCCCCTCATGGCGGCGCAGATCGCCCACGGTGAGGGTGTAGACGTGGCGTGGCCATGCGATCACCATCATCGGCAGACCGAGCAAGATGAGGGTGCCATTGCGGGGGAGGTCGTAGACGAAGACCTCCAAGATGTGATCGTCAGCGGCAGCTTGGGGCAGCTCTAAGTCGATGAACCAGCCGGACTCGGCGCGCCAGGTGATCAGGTCGCTGTCCAGCGCGCTGGACGCGCTCATGGCCGCGCGCGGCTTGGGCAAGCTCAGGCGGCTGATGCCCGCGCGCGCGCTGCTCGGGGCGCGCCGAGGCGGCGCGTCCGGGCGCGTATCGCGAGACAGCGCTTCGTGGAGGCCGAGCTGGACGAGGCCTTGCATGGCCTCCCAAGCGTCGATGGCGTCGAGCTGGTTGAGGTAGAGCTGGGTCCAGGCGAACCCCTGCGCAGACTCTGCGCCGGGCGGTGAGATGGCGCTAGCGCTGGCGCGGATCGGCCCCTCTGCGGGCATCCAGGCCCAGGCATGTTCTTGCGCGAAGGCGACGCATTCGGCGAGCGCGTCTTCGAGGGCGTCGAGCGCGTCGGGGTCCACGCCGTCGAGGAGGTGGAGGGCGTCTGCGGCGAGCAAGGCGACGTCGAGGTCTTGCCAGGAGCGCCACGCGGCGTCGATGAGGGCGTCGTCCCAGTCGATCGGATCGTCGCTGGAGCTGTCGCACAGCGCTGCGGCTTCCTCTAACCAGAGGTCCGGTTGAGGCAGGCGCAGGGCGGCTCGCAGCGCGGTGGCGTCGCGGGTGATGCGCTGTGCGAGCGCGTCACGCAGCGTGACGAGGTCGGCTTGATCGCGAAGTCTGGTGAGGGATTGATGGGCGATCAAGAGGTCGTAAGCGGCCTCATCATCAGGCGGTGAAGCATCGCGCGCCTCGTCCCACTGGGCGAGGGCGTCTTCGGCGCGCTCCACCCAGCCCGCATAGAGGTGCTGGACGACGCGCGCGGCGTCGCCCATGGCGGCGTCTGCGAAGCGGCCATCAAGCCAGGCTTGACGCGCATCTATCTCGGCTTGTTCGTCTTGTATGTTGGTCATGCGCCTGTCTCCTCGCCATGTGAAGCGAGCTTGGTCCAGTGATCGCGCTTGAGGGTGGCGCCCCCGTTCGGGAGCACGGCCTGGATGAGCGCGTCGTCGAGCTGAGCGTGCTGTGCGATGACAGCGGGATGCTCTGAGCGTGAAGACGCGCGGGCGCGCTTCTCTCTGACAGCAGCCAGCGCCTGCTTGAAGATCAGGTAGGCGTCATGCGGTCGTGCGGAGGTTTGTGCGTGGGGTGCGTCGCGTCGAGGGCCGCGCATCCCCTCGCGCTTGGGGTGAGGTTTGGCATCACGCGCGGGCTGCGCGGAGGTCGCCTCGCGCAGCAGGCGCGGATCATCATCGGCCTGGGATGGGCCGTGATAAGGGACGCCCTGCCCTGGCAGATAGGCGGTGGTGACGATCCAGCGCGTCTGCTCATGGGTGGCGTAGATGAGCAGGCCCGAGTGGGCGAGCCACGCCAGCCGCTTGCCGCGCTGCGCGCGCCAGCCTAGCCACTCGGCGCTGTTGAGGCCAGTGGTGATGGCGTCGGCGTAGAGATCGTAGAGCGCGGCGCCGGGGGCGTCGGCGTGGGAGCCTGCGAACAGCGCATCGGCGCAGCGCGCGCGCTGCCTGAAGTCATCGCTCACGACCAGCTCGCCAAACAGCGGCTGCGCCAAGCGCCCCCAAGCATAGGCCTCCGGCGCCGTCAGCAGGTGATCGCGGATGTGCGCGCGCGCTGCCGCCCAGTCGCGGAACAGGTACACCACCTGCCCGGCGGCGTGGACGCTGCGCGGTGTGAAGGCAGGGTGTGACATCAGCGCGCCTCCTTGCTGGGGTTGATGATGTTCAGGATCGATTGATAAGCAGGATCATCGGTGGGGATCTTGCTCTGCGCGCGCTTGATCCACTGCTGCCAGGTGTTCTTAGTCAAGGTCACGCCGTCAATGGCCAGCGCCTCGATCAAGGCGGCGTCATCCGCGCGGCGGTGATGATCGCTCAGCGCGCCCAGGCGCGTCCACGCGCCCTCGATCGTGGGCCATGGGGGCTGAATCTTGAGCGCGCGCTCGTCATCTTGCCACGAGACAATCTGCACGACGAGGTTGCAGAGCGAGGCGACAGGTTGCGGCTCCTCGCGGCGACCGGTCGGCCCCCAGGTGCCTTGTAGCAGCAAGCGGCGCAAGAGGCGCTGACGCAGCGCGAGCAATAAGACGGCCCAAAAGTCAGTCTGCTCACGCGCAGATTGCTCCCAACGCAGCGCGTTGAGCAGCGCGCGAAGCGCGCTGGTGCGGGCGACGCGCTGCTGCTGTGAGGCGCGCTGCGCGGCCTCCTCAATGTGCGCTTCTTGCCAAGCGCTGAGCGCCTCGCGCGCCTGAGCGCGCGCCTCGACGCTGACCTCACCCTCTGCTGAGACCGCGCTGTCGCCTCGCCAGGCGCTCGGGCGGTTCTTGTGCACGCGGTGAAGATCCGTGATCTCGCGCTCAATCGTCGTGCAACAGTACCCAGCGACGTTATTCACAGCGCTCGCCGGACGCTGTGACAGCTTCATCAGCGCTGATTGGATCAGGTCCTCAGCGTCCACAGGATAAGCGCCGTTGAGGCGACGCACCGCGCGCCGCGCAAAAGCGCGCACTCTCTGAAGCGCGGCCTCATCAAGCGCGCCCCATCCTATGGGATCATCGGGTGCCGACATCACGACCTCTCATCAGGGTTGAAACAGCTCGATCTGCTCTGTGCCATAGAGCGGATGCTTATCAAACTGGGTGTGGGTGACAAGCGCGCGCGCGCCGAGCCGCTGCGCGGTGAGCAACAACAGATAACCCATCGGCTTGGTGCCTGCGGTGAGGTCAAAGACAACGCGCGAGGGCGCATCACCGGACAGCGCGCGCGCATGGGCGTAGAGCGCGTCACGCGATGGAGCGCTCAGGTAGTCTGTGCTCGCGCCGTGGAGCCGGTGAGGCTCAATGTGCGGGTCAAAGCCAACCTCGCCAAAGGATGCACGCAAGCCCTCGCACACCTTGGCGACATCATCCTCCATCTCCCCGTCATAAAGGAGCAGCGTGCGCGCGGGGTGGCACAGGTGATGCGCGAAGAAGAGCAGCGAGGGGCTCTTGCTCAAGATCATCACCAGCAGCGCGATGGGCTCAGGGACGCTGGCCAGCAGCTTAGGCCGATGGGTGTCGGCGATCTCTCTGGCGAGCGAGGCCTGGTAGAAGCGCTCGCGCTGCTCGGTCTTGCGGCGTGGATTGTTCGCCCAGGCGCAGCGTGCATCGAGCTTGGCCGATAGCGCAGGCTCCAGATCGAGCAGGTTCAATGCGGGTGCGAGGGCATCCTCAAAGCCCACCGCTGTCTCAATGGCCTTCACCACGACGCGCGACTCGCCGCCCGCGCGCGCGATCGCCGCGCGCGCCGCCTCCTCATTGGGCTTGGGCACAAACCACGAGACCTCGCGCTGCTGAAGCGAGGCCCAGCGCAGCGCCGCTTGGGCCTTCTCATCAAGCCCCGTGACGGCGCGCACGCACTCCCCCTGCGCATCATACTCTCCCGTGAGGAGCACGTTGGGGGACAGCTCACCGCCCTCGCGCACGATGCGCAGCGCTGCCCATAAGGTCACGAACGCGCTCTCAGGGGACATCGGCAGCGCGGACAGATCCGGCTTGCGCGTGGCGATGCCCAAGCACAACCCCCAGCGCTCGCCATGGGGGAGCGCCGCCCGCTCGCGCACGCGGCTGGCGAGGTCGTGGAGCGAGGTCGGCAGCGCAGGATCATCCGCTGCGTGACGCTCCCAGCGCAGCGGCAGCAGCACGCCTGGCGCGATATGACCGCCCGACGCCTCATGCAGCGCCTGCGCCTCAAACATCACCAGCGCGCCGCCGCGCGACGCGGCGCGCGGCGGCG